>NZ_JBFWZI010000177.1:0-14911 GCF_050185545.1 Reyranella sp.
GCCCGCGGGCGTCCCGCCCGCTCAGTAACAGGCGCGGGGGGGACGCCCGCGGTCCGGAAGACCATGACCCCTCCGTCGGCGAAGACGCCGACACCTCCCCAGCAAAGCTGGGGAGGAGATGAGATCGGAGACCGCTGAATGTCCTTCCTGTTCAAGAACCTTCGGCTGCTCGACCCGCGCTGGAAGGAGGCGCGCGGCGGCTACGAGGTGCTGGTCGAAGGCGACGTCATCAAGGAAGCGTCGGCCAGGCCGATCAAGGCGGCGGGCGCCACTGTGATCGACTGCGGCGGGCGCACCCTGATGCCGGGCCTGATCGACTGCCACGTGCATACGCACCACAGCGAGGTCTACATCAATCGCCTGGAGGCGGTGCCGCTCACCCTGATGATGGCGCGCTCGGCCGGCCGGCTGAAGCGCATGCTGGATCGCGGCTTCACCACGGTGCGCGACGCCGGCGGCGCCGACTGGGGCACCAAGACCGCGATCGCCTCCGGCCTGATCCCCGGCCCGCGGCTGTTCATCTCCGGCCGCTCGATCAGCCCGACCGGCGGCCACAGCGATCGCACGCGGCGCACCGACACGGTGGGCCCGCCGTGCCTGTGCTGCAACGGCATGGTGTTCATCCGCTGCCTGGCCGACGGGCCCGATGCCGTGCGCAAAGGGGCGCGCGAGCAGATGCGCCAGGGCGCCGACCAGATTAAGCTCATGGTTTCAGGTGGTGTCGCCTCGCCCTACGACCCGCTGGAATCGCTGCAGTTCACCGTCGAGGAGATCACCGCCGCGGTCGACGAGGCACACGCCTTCGGCCGCTACGTGCTGACCCATGCCTACACGCCGGAGGCGATCACCCGCGCCGTTCGCTGCGGCGTGCGCACCATCGAGCACGGCAACCTGGTCGACGCGCCGACCGCCAGGCTGATGGCGCAGAAGGGCGTCTACATGGTGCCCAACCTGGTCGCCTACGATGCCATGAAGCGGCGCGCCGGCGAGCTCGGCATGCCGCGCGAGATGCTGGACAAGAACGACGAGGTGCTGAGGTACGGCTTCGCCGAGCTCGAGCTCTGCCGCAAGGCCGGCGTGCGCATGGCCTACGGCTCGGACCTGCTGGGCGCGCTGGAGGACGAGCAGACCGTCGAGTTCCAGATCCGTGGGCGTGTCATGCCGGCGATCGAGGTCATCCGCTCGGCCACCCTGATCGGCGCCGAGGTGGTTTGCCAGGAGGGCAAGCTCGGCGTAGTCGCCCCCGGCGCCTTCGCCGACCTGCTGGTCGTCGACGGCGACCCGCTGAAGGATCTCGGCCTGTTCAAGGATGGCGGCCCGCACCTCTCCGCCATCATGAAGGGCGGCCGCTTTCACAAGAACGTGCTGTGATGGGCGACAACGTCATGCTCTTCCGGACCGCGGGCGTCCCGCCCGCTCATGATCATGAGGCGGGCGAGACGCCCGCGGTCCGAATGACCATGAGCGGGCGGGACGCCCGCGGCCCAAATGAGCATGAGCGGGCGGGACGCCCGCGGTCCGGAAGAGCATGACCGCCGCCCTCGCCATCATCCGCCGCCGCGCGCTGCGCTGGGCGTTGAACGGCGCGGCATCGCTGGCGCTGCTCTACATCCTCGTGCCGATGATCTTCGTCGTATGGCTCGCGTTCTTCCGGCAGGAGATCCCGTCCTTCCCGCCCGAGGGCTACAGCCTGAAATGGTTCGCCGCCATCCTCGACCAGCGCAAATTCGTCGACGGGTTCCGGCTCTCCTTCGAGGTCGGCGTGCTGGCGACCCTGATCGGGCTGGCGCTGGGCGTGCCCGCGGCGCTCTCTGTCGTGCGCTTCGAGTTCCCCCTGCGCACGCCGCTCGCCAGCCTGCTCTTGATGCCGCTGATCGTGCCGGGCGTGGTGCTGGGCACCGCCATGTACGTGTTCCATGTCGAGGCCGAGAACGCCCTCGACGTCGACGTGCTCGGCACGTTCTATGCCCTGGTCGCCGGCCACACCGTGATCGTCATTCCCTGGGTGGTGCGCCTGGTCGCGGCGAGCCTGGCCGGCGTCGATCGCAGCACCGAGGAGGCGGCGCAGAATCTCGGGGCCAACGCCTGGGTGACGTTCTGGCGCATCACCCTGCCGGCCATCCGGCCCGGCATCGTCGCCGGCGCGCTGTTCGGCTTCGTGACCTCGTTCGGCAATCTCGAGATGAGCCTGTTCCTGGTCGGTCCAGGGCGGACCACCCTGCCGATCGTCATCCTGCAGTATCTCGAATGGAAGATCGATCCGACGATCGCCGCGGTGTCGGTGGTGCAGATCCTGCTGATCGCCGGGGCGATGCTGATCACCGATCGCTACGTCAAGCTCGCCCGGGTGGTGTGAGATGGCCCGGCTCGACATAGACCGCCTGGTCAAGCGCTACGGCGACTTCCACGCCGTGCGCGATGTCTCGCTCGACGTCGCCGACGGCGAATTCGTGGTCCTGCTGGGACCATCGGGCTGCGGCAAGACGACAACCTTGCGCATGGTCGCGGGCTTCATCGAGCCCACCGACGGCCGGGTCCGCCTGGCCGGCAACGACGTCACGCTGCTGCCGCCGTGGAAGCGCAACGCCGGCATGGTGTTCCAGAGCTACGCCCTGTTCCCGCATCTCACGGTGGCCCAGAACGTCGCCTTCGGGCTGGAGATGCGCAAGCTCGCCCGCGCCGACATCGCGCGGCGAGTCGAGGAAACGCTGGCCCTGGTGCGGCTGGGCGGCTTCGGCGGCCGCCTGCCGCGCCAGCTCTCGGGCGGCCAGCAGCAGCGCGTCGCGCTGGCTCGCGCGCTCGCCATCCGGCCCGACGTGCTGCTGCTCGACGAGCCGCTCAGCAACCTCGACGCCAAGCTGCGCCAGGAAGTGCGGGTCGAGATCCGCGAGCTGCAGCGCCAGCTCGGGCTGACCACCGTCATGGTGACGCACGACCAGGAGGAAGCGCTCACCATGGCCGACCGGCTGGTCGTGATGAACGAGGGCTCGGTGCGCCAGGTCGGCAGCCAGCGCGACCTCTACGAGCGGCCGGCCGACCGCTTCGTGGCGGGATTCGTCGGCCGCAGCACCTTCCTCGAAGGCACGGTCGAGGCGCCCGGGCGGTTCCGCAGCGACGGCGGCCTGGCGCTGGCCTGCAGCGGCGGCAAGACCGGTCGCGGCGTGCTCGCCATCCGGCCCGAGCGCGTCGAGATCGGCCCGACGGCCAACGGCGGACTCGACAACAGCCTGCCCGGTACAGTGGAATTCGTGTCGTATCTCGGCGCCCAGATCGACATCCATGTCCGCCTGTCGCCCAGCGACCGGCTGATCGTGCAAATCGCCAATCGGGAGGGCGGGTTCGCGCCGGATGTCGGCCGGCCCGTGCACGTGGGGTGGCCCGCTTCGGCCGGCCAGGTATTCAACGAGTAGACCGAAACAAGGAATGCAGGAGGCATCAATGTCGAATCGATACACCATCCAACGGCGCGGCCTGCTGGGCGGCGGCGCGGCCCTCGCCGCCGGCGCGGCCTTCCCCGCGCTGGCGCAGGACAACAAGCGCATCGTCGTCGGCACCTGGGGCGGCGACTATTCGCGGCTGCTGGCCAAGAACATCGAGACGCCGATCCTCGTGCCCAAGGGCTGGGACGTGGTCAAGGACGAGGCCAACGATCCGCCGCGCCGCGCCAAGGTGCTGGCCGAGAGGTCGTTGCGTCGCGGCACGTCCGACATCCAGGGCGTGTCGGCCGCCAACATGTACGAGATGAACGAGCAGGGCACGATCGAGCAGCTCGACTACTCCAAGATTCCCAACGCCGCGAACCTCATTCCGGCGATGAAGTATCCGTACGGCGTCGGTCACATCTTTTCGGGCAAGGTCATCCTCTACAATCCCAAGCTGATGGCGGCACCGGCGAGCTTCGCCGACACGCTCGATCCCAAGCACGGCGCCAAGCTCGGCATCATCGACATCCAGTACCAGTACACGATGCTCGCCGCCGGCATGGCGTCGGGCGGATCGGTGAGCAATTTCGAGCCCGGCAAGGAGCGGCTGATCGCCTGCAAGAAGGCGGGCGCCCGCATCTATCCCTCCAACGAGGCGTTCGCCCAGGCGCTCAAGACCGAGGAAATCGCCTGCGGCATCATGTGGAAGGCGCGTGCCGTGCAATGGCAGAACGCCGGCATCAACGTCTCGACGGTGGCACCCAAGGAGGGCGTGCCGATGTACATTTCGGGGTTCGTCATGCCGAAGAACGCGCCCAACAAGGCGGGCGGCTACGCCTGGCTCGACGCCATGCTGGCGCCGTCGGCCCAGGAGGCCTTCGCCATCGACATGGGCTACAACCCGACCGTCAAGAACGCCAAGGTCGCGCCCGACCTGCGCGAGCGCATCGGCTTCACCGAGGAGGAGCAGAAGCGCCTGGTCGATCTCGACTACGGCTACATGGCCAAGAACGACTCCGCGTTCAAGGAGTGGTGGGACAAGTCGTTCAAGGGATGACCGACACGGCGATCGCACATGGCCCCCCCGTCGCCGCCCGGCGACGGGGCGATGGCTGGACGGCAACGGCGCTGCTCACGCCGGCGACGATCTTCGTCGCCGTCAGCCTGTTCGCGCCGCTCGCCATCCTGTTTCGCTACAGCCTGAACGAGTTCGTGCCGGCCAAGAAGCTGATGGTCGAGGCGCTGACCGTCGCCAACTACGTCAAGTTCTTCACCGACCCGTTCTACACCTCGATCCTGCTGACGACGGTCAAGATCGCCGTGCTGGTGACGGCGGTGTGCCTGGTGGTGGGCTTTCCGCTCGCTTATGTCGTGGCCCGCACGCAGAGCCGCTGGAAGCACCTGCTGATCATCCTGATCGTGCTGCCGCTGTTCGTCGGCAACTCGGTGCGCGCGGCCGGCTGGATGGTCGTGTTCGGCACCAAGGGCTTCGTCAACACGACCCTGATGTGGCTCGGCGTGATCGACAAGCCGCTCGAGATCATGTTCACCGAGAAGGCGGTGATCATCGGTATCATCGCCGTCAATTTGCCCTTCATGGTGCTGTCGCTGCAGAGCGTGATCGAAAGCATCGACCGTGCCGTCGAGGAGGCGGCGTTCAGCCTGGGGGCGCCGCCCGCCACCATGTTCCGCCGCGTGCTGTGGCCGCTCGCCATGCCCGGCATCCTCGCGGGCACCATCCTGACCTTCATCCTGGCGATGAACGCCTATGCGACGCCCTTCCTGCTGGGCGGCCCTCTGTTCAAGATGATGGCCCCGCTCGTCTACAACCAGTTCACCCAGCAAACCAACTGGCCATTCGGCGGCGCCATCGCCTTCGTGCTGATGTCGGTGACCCTGGGACTGACGCTCGCCGCCAACCTGATCCTGCAGCGCAGGGCGCGGAGCTGAGCGTCTCCTCCCCAGCCTCGCTGCTACGAAGTGGACACATCTTCAACCCTCCCCCGTTTTACGACGTTTTACGGGGGAGGAATTCGAGGATGTGTCCATTTCGTAGCAGCGAAGCTGAGGAGGAGAACGAAAAGCTAGAACTCGAGCAGGTTGTCGCGCAGGTGCTTGTGGGCATAGGCCTTGCGGACCAGGCCGCGGCGCTGGAGCTCAGGCACCAGGCCGTCACACACTTCCATGACGTAACGACGGTCGAAATAGGTGTTGAAGAACAGGAACCCGTCGCCGCCCACCTCCTGCATGATCTCCTGCATGCGGCCGGCGACGCTGTCGGGCGTGCCGACCAGCTCGATGCCCTGACGGCTGCCGGTGGCTGTGGCGAGCGCACGCGGCGTCTTCCCAATCCAGCCGGCGAGCGAGGACTGATGGCCGTTGGTGGTGAGGCCTGCCGGCAAGGGCTCGTCGAGGTCGAACTTCGAGAAGTCGATGTTGGTCAGCCGTGACAGGCCCGAGAGGTTCATGTCGAGGTGACGTCCATCCTCTTCCGCCTGCAGGCGCCTGCGCTCCATGGCCGCCGCCACGGTGGTGTCGACGATCGGATAGGCGAGGAACAGCACCTTGATGCTGTCGGGGTCCCTGCCGTAGCCGGCTGCGCGACGGCGCACGTCCTCGCGAAACGTCTTCATGGCTTCCACGGTGAGCGCGTTGGTGATGATGGTGTCGGCCCAGCGCGCGGCGAAGGCCTGGCCGCGCGGCGACCCACCCGCCTGGCAGATCGGCACGCGGCCCTGCGGCGAGCGCGGCGCATTCAGGGGCCCCCGGACCTTGAAGTACTTGCCGTCGTGGTTGATCGCGTGGACCTTGCCGCCGTCGGCGAACAGGGGCCGCTCGCGGTCGAGCACCACCGCGTCGGGCTCCCACGCTTCCCACAGCCGGGTCACCACGTCGGCGAACTCGTCGGCCACGTCGTAGCGCTCGTCGTGCGGCAGGTGCTTGTCGCGGCCATAGTTCTCCGCCGCGCCGTCGTTGCTGCTGGTGACGCAGTTCCAGCCGATCCGGCCCTCCGTCACGTGATCGAGTGAATTGACCAGACGAGCCATCAGATATGGCGGGTATTCACTGGTCGAGAGCGTCGGCACCAGCCCGAGAGTCCTGGTAGCCGGGGCGAGATAGGAGACCAGCACGGCGGGATCGAGCTTGGGCGTGCTGGCCGCGTACTTCAGATAAACGTCGTGCGAGCTCTTGTAGGTATAGGGCACCATCGAGGAGTCTTCGATGATCATGTAGTCGAAGCAACAGCGATCCAGCCCCTTGGCGAGGTCGATGAAGAGGTCCGGCATCATCCAGCGCGCGAGGTCGCTGGCACTGCCCGGCCACTGCGAGCGCCATGTCTTCGGGCCGTAGCCCTGCGACAAGAACCAGGCGAGATGGAAATGGTCCTTCATCGTCGCCCTGGAACTCCATCCGTTGCCGCGCAAGGGGCAGGGACTGCGCCGTCACGCCGAAGGGCATCCCATCCGTTCCCCGGGTGCATCACGACGAGCTCCCTTCGACGCATTGCCGACTGAGGACGGAATATAGCCAGGGTTCGGGCCGGGATGCACCACCTTGGCGCGGGCCGCCCGCCCAATCGCCTTCGCTGCCGGGTCGATTGCATTCCATCTTCCCCGGAACAGATGAATTTGCTCTCTCGAAAAAGCGAACTTCGGCTTAGTCTGTCGCCATGGCCGATGACCTTCGCCCGCGCCGCTTTGCCGTCCTGGTCGATGCCGACAACACCTCGCCGCGCATCGCCGCCGGGCTGTTCGAGGAGATCGCCAAATTCGGCGAGGCCAGCGTCCGGCGCATCTACGGCGACTTTTCCAGCCCACGCATGAAGTCGTGGGCCGACATCCTGCAGCGCTACGCCATCGACCCCTACCAGCAGTTTGCCTACACGACGGGCAAGAACGCCTCCGACATTGCGCTGGTGATCGACGCGATGGACCTGCTGCACAGCCGGCGGTTCGACGGCTTCTGCCTGGTCTCGTCCGACAGCGACTTCACCCGCCTGGCCTCCCGGCTCCGCGAGGAGGGCGCCGACGTCTATGGCTTCGGCACTCAGAAGACGCCGGAGAGCTTCCGCCAAGCCTGCCGACGCTTCATCTACACCGAGAACCTGTTGCCGGAAGTAGTCCCGGCGACGCCCGAGGAAGGCGGCTCGGTCAGGGCTCGCCAGCCGGTGAGCGCGGCCATTCCGCTCCTGACCAAGGCGATTGCGGAGATGGATAGCGAGGACGGCTGGGTCGGCCTGGGCGTGGTGGGGCAGCGGCTTTCCAACATCGCCTCTGATTTCGACCCCCGCACCTACGGCTTTCGCAAGCTGAGCGACCTCGTCCGCAAGACCGGTGCCTTCGAGATCGACCAGCCGAAGGACCGGGCCATGCGAATCCGCATCAAGCCCGTCGCCGTCCCCAGAACCCGGCCGATCCCGCGTCGTCCAAACCCGCCTTGAGACAGCCACCCGGCCGCCGCATTGCTTCCGGCGACTGGACGATTCGTCTCGTTGCCGCCATCGCCGCCACCTCCTAAGAGCAACCGACCGACGCAGCCCAACGTCGTGGGCTGTGGGTGGGCAGGAAGGTTTCCCGATTGAGAGGCAATGAAGACCGCGCAAGCCAGACGCCGGCCCCGTTGGAGGCCACCGCCTGGACTCAGATCCTCGCGCGTTACCGGCAACCCAGCACTGCCCGCGGCGTCCTCGAGATCGCCCTCACGATCATTCCGCTGACCGCCCTCTGGGTGCTGGCGTGGGCCACCCTCGACGTCGGCTACTGGCTGGCCCTGCCGCTCGCCCTGGCGGCCGGCGCCTTCCTGGTTCGGCTGTTCGCCATTCAGCACGATTGCGGCCATGGCTCCTTCTTCCGCCATCGACTGGCAAACGACTGGTTCGGCCGGGTCGCCGGCGTGCTGACCTTCACGCCCTACGGCGTGTGGCGCCAGCTGCATGCCACGCATCATGCCACCACCGGCAATCTCGACCGGCGCGGCCGCGGCGACGTCGGCACGCTCACGGTGAGCGAGTATCGCGCTCGCTCGCTCTGGGGCCGCCTGCGCTACCGCCTGTACCGACACCCGCTGGTGATGTTCGGGCTCGGCCCGGCCTATCTGTTCATCCTGCAGCAGCGCCTGCCGGTCGGATCGATGCGGCGAGGCTGGCGGCCATGGGCCAGCACCATGACGACCAACCTGGCGATCGCGGTGACCGCTGCCCTGCTGATCTGGCTCATTGGCATCAAGCCGTTCCTGCTCGTCCACCTGCCGATCGTCCTGCTCGCGGCCTCGGTCGGCGTCTGGATGTTCTACGTGCAGCATCAGTTCGAGCACACGATCTGGGCAAACGACGGGGCCTGGAGCCTGCACGACGCGGCCTTGTACGGCAGCTCGCACTACGACCTGCCGGCCTTCCTGCGTTGGTTCACCGCCGACATCGGCGTGCACCATGTCCACCATCTGTGCAGCCGTATCCCGTTCTACCGGCTGTCGCGCGTGCTGCGCGAGCATCCGGAGCTGCGCGATGTCGGCAGATTGACCCTGCTCGAAAGCTTTCGCTGTGTGCGCCTCGCGCTGTGGGACGAAAGGCAAGGCCGCCTCGTCTCGTTCCGCGAAGCCCGGGCGGTGGGCTGACGAACCAGCCGGCGGCGGGCGGCGTTGCCCTCGTGACGCCGACGCGCCACAGTTGGCGTCATGCATATTGGACTGATCGGCGGCATCGGACCCGCCGCCACCGATTTCTACTATCGCGGCCTGATCGACCGCCATGTCGCCTCCGGCATCCCGCTCGAAGCGACGATCTGCCATGCCGACGTGCGCGAGATGTCGCGCAACATGAATGAGCGCAATCCCGCCAGGCAGGCCGAGGTCTTCGCCCGCCTGGTCGGGCGCATGAAGGCGGCCGGCGCCGGTGCCGCCGCCATCACGTCGATGGGCGGCCATTTCTGCGTCAACGAGCTGATCGCGATCTCGCCGTTGCCGGTTCTGAATGCCATTCCCGAGGTCGGCGCCGAGATCAGGCGGCGCGGGCTCAAGCGGATCGGCATCATGGGCACGCGCACGGTGATGGAAAGCCGGCTCTATGGCAGCCTCACGTCTGTCGAGGCCGTGCTGCCCGAAGGCGACGCGCTCGACCAGGTCCATACTGCCTATGTCACCATGGCGACCGCCGGCCGGGTCAATGACGCGCAGCGCCAGATCTTCGTCGAGCAGGGCCAGAAGCTCTGCCGCGAGCGCGGCGCCGAGGCCATCATGCTGGGCGGCACCGACCTGTTCCTGGCATTCGAGGGAATCGACCCCGGCTTCCCGCTGCTCGATTGCGCCGACATTCACGTCAGTGCGATCTACCGCACGTCGGCGGGGTGAGTCACTTCCTCTCCGGCTTCGGAGGGGTCATGGTCTTCGCTGGGAGCGCGCCACTCCGTGGCGCTCATGGTCTTTTGGACCGCGGGCGTCCCGCCCGCTCATGATTTGAATCATGAGCGGGCGGGACGCCCGCGGTCCGCATGATTCATGACCCCTCCGTCGCCGCAGACGGCGAAACCTCCCCAGCGGAGCTGGGGAGGAGACTGGCCCTCTGCCGCCGCACCTCGAACATCGTCACCGGCCGGGTCTTGCCCTTGACCACCACGTTGTCGCGCGCGTGAGTGTCGTACGCCTCTGGATCGGCGAGTGCGTCATAGGTGTATTGCGAGATCAGGAACTCGACCCCGTACTCCTTGGTCAGGCTCTCGACCCGGGCGGCGAGATTGACGGCGTCCGCGATCACGGTGCCGTCCATGCGATGCTTCTCGCCGATCGTGCCCATCATCAGCGAGCCGGTGTTGAGGCCGATGCCGATGGCGATCGGCGCCAGCCCAGCGGCCCGTCGCTCGTCGTTGAAGCCGTCGAGGACCGTCAGCATTTCCAGGCCGGCCTTGAGCGCATCGTCCGCACGATGGAACAGCGCCATGATGGCGTCGCCGATGTACTTGTCGATGAAGCCACCGTGCGTGCGAATGACCGGTCCCATGCGCTCGAGGAAGGCGTTGATGAAGGCGAAGTTCTCATCGGGTGTCATACGCTCCGACAGCGTCGTGAAGTTGCGGATGTCCGAGAACAAGATCGTCATGTCCTGGCGCCTGTTGTCCCCCAGCTCGACGTCGACGATCGATGGCTTACCGATGATCGCCAGGAAGGCCTGCGGCACGAAGCGCTCGATCGACTGGTTGGTGTGCTTCAGGTCGAGGATGGTGCGGCGCACCGCGTCGCGCATGGCGGCGAAGCTTGCGGCCAGCTGGCCGATCTCGTCGCGCCGGCCGGTGTCGGCGATCTCCTGCTCGAGGTTGCCCTGGGCGATCGCGCCGGCCTCGCCGCGCAGCTTGAACAGCGGATCGAGCAGCTGGCGCTGCAGCAGGCGCGAGGCGATCCAGAACACGAGGGGCAGCATCGCCGCCAGCACCAGCAGGGCACTGAGGAAAACCTGGGTCACTGCCTGCCGCGCCAACCCGGTATCGTAGGTGATCCGGCGGACGACGAGCTTCGAGGAAACCGGATGCCCGGGGTCGGCGGCGGCGGCGGTCTGTTCGCCGCTGTAGACGGTGACGTGACGACCGTCGGCGTCGACGACTTCCTCGCGTCGGCTCTTCTCGACGCGCTCGACGAGCGCAGGCTCGAGCTTCTCGCCGACGTGAAGCAGGGACCACGCGCCCGCCGGGGTGACCAGGTAGATGTCGACGTCCTTGACGTAGGGATTCGACCTCACGGCATCGGAAAACATGTCCTCGAAAAAGAACTTGCTCATCCAGCCGAACGCCCCGTCGGCCAGGCTTTGGCGAATGTCAGTCGAGATCTCGACGATGTAGTCCTTCTCCTTGGGGCCGAAATAGCTGTAGGTGCGCAAGGTGCCAGTGAGCGACGACAGGTCTATTCCGTCGTTGAGCACCTTGCCTGCGCCATAGACGGAATCCAGGAAGCGCGTGAACGAGCTCTCGGGAAACTGCAGGTTCATGTCATTCGCGAGATTGGTCTGGAAGACCTTGTGCGCCCTGTCGATGAAGTAGATGTGCTGGACGCCGTACTTCCTGGCCAACCGGTCGAGTTCGGCGACCGACAGCTCGGCGGGCGTGCGACCCATCCTCTCGAGTTCCGCCACGATCTCGGGCAGCACCTTGTCCATGTGCGCCACGATCTCGGCATGCTGCGAGCGCAGCATGGTCTGGAACACGGCGAACCGCTCGGTGAGACTGGCCTCCAAGTTGCGGATCTCGGCGGCCTGCTTGTCGGACACCAGGCGGTACATGGCGAGCGACACCACGATGGCTGCGCCCAGGCTTACCGCCGTGATCACCGCAAGCAGGAACAGGCCGACCTTGCGCTTCATCGCATTTCGTCAGGTCGAGCCCCAGACCGCGCGCGCCGTCTCGGCGACCCGCTCGAGCTTCGCCCATTGCGCCTCCTCGTCGATCAGGTTGCCGCCGGCGACGCTGGCGAAGCCGCATTGGGTCGACAGCGCCAGGCGGTCGAGCTCGACGAAACGGGCGGCCTCGTCGATGCGCCGGCCGAGCGCATCGCGGCTCTCCAGGGTCGGCGTCTTGGTGGACACCAGGCCCAGCACGACGCGGCGGTCCCTGGGCACGTGGCGCAGCGGCGCGAAGCCGCCAGCCCGCTCGCTGTCGTACTCGAGGAAGAAAACGTCGACCGGGATGTCGTTGAACAGGCGCGCCGCCACCGGCTCGTAGCCGCCGGCGGCCATCCAACGGCTGCGGAAATTGCCGCGGCAGAGATGCAGGCCGACCGTCATGCCTGGCGGGCGGCCGTCGAGGATGCGGCGCATCACGCCGACGTAAAGGTCCAGCAGCGCATCGGGATCGCCGCCATGCGTCCTGGCCTGCTCGCGCACCAGCGGATCGCACAGCATGGCCAGCGGCACCTCGTCGAGCTGCAGGTAGCGGCAGCCCGCCTCCGCCAGCTCGGCGATCTCGCTGCGATACACCGCGACGAGATCGTCGAAATAGCGCTCCTGCGTGTAGACCGCGGGCTCGAACGGCTGGGTGAAGCGGAAGAAGTGGAAAGCGCTCGGGGTCGGCAGCGTGGCCTTGGGCAGCGCCGTGCGGGTCATCCTGGCGAGCCGGCGATATTCGGCGAGGGCGATCGGGCTGCGGCGGCGGATGGTGCCCGAGGCGACGCAGGTCGGCCATTCGAAATCCTCGCCCGTCGGATTGCGAAAGCGGAACAGCGAGGGCCCCAGGCGGAAACCGTCGAGGCCTTCGAAGAAGAAGCCGAACCACGAGGTGCGGGCGAACTCGCCGTCGCTCGCCACCTTGAAGCCGAGCGCCTCCTGCCGCTCTACGACCCGGGCAATCTCCTGCTCCAGCACCCTGTCATGGGCAGTGGCATCGGCCTTGCCCAGCGCAATCGCCGCCGCCGTCTCCTTCAGGGTGCGCGGGCGCAGAAGACTGCCGACGATTTCGGCGCGAAACGGTGGATTGGCCACGGCTCGCCTAGCTGTTGGACCACAGGCGGGTCGTGTAGGCGCCTTCCACGCCGGCATCGATCTGGGCGGCGAGGTCGGCGCCGGCGCCGACCCGGGGTGCGATGATCTTGCCGAACGAGATCCGGCCGGCCGCCGGCCATGCCTTGGGATCCCACAGCCTGGCGCGCACGATCGAACGGGCGCAGTGGAAGTAGCAGTGCTTGACATGGACGCGCGTCGCCAGCAGCGCCGGCTTGCCGAGCGAGCTCAGCGAGCCCACCAGCTCGGCGTCGTCGAAGATCTCGGCGGTGCCCGACACGCGCAGCGTCTCGCCGGTCGCCGGCACCAGGGCGATCAGGCCGATCTTGCCGGTCGCCAGGATGTTGCTGAGGCCGAAGGCCAGGTTGTTGCCGGCGCGCTCGGGGATCAGCAGGGTGCGCGGATCCTCGACGCGGATGAAGCCGGGATCGTCGCCCTTGGGGGAGACCTCGATGGTGCCGTCGGGAGCCGTCGTGCCGACCAGCGCGAACGGACAGCGACCGAGGAACGCGATCGACTGCTCGTCGAGCGCATCGAGGATCTTGGCGCGGGTCGTCGGACGTGGCTCGGGCAGGACGCGACGCAGGTCGTCCAGCGAGGCGAGGCGGGCCATGGGCATGCTTCCTTCGTTGACAGCGGGTTCGGGCCCCACCATCGCCCGGCGCGCCGGCCGATTCAATCGGCGCGCAGGCCGTCCATGTTGGCATAGAGGCGGCGCAGCGCCGCCTTCAGTCGTTCGGCCTCGGCATCGCTGAAGCCTGCCAGGGCGACCTGCTCGTAGCGCTCGGCAATCGGCACGATGCGCTGCGTCAGCCGCCGGCCGGCCGGCGTGACGAAGAGCACGATGGCACGGGCATCGTCGGCGGCGCGCCGCCGGGCGACCACGCCCTTGGCCTCCATCGCGTCGACCAGCCGCGTCAAGGTCGAGACCTCGATCGACGTCGTCGCCGATAGATCGCCCATGCGCCGGCCGTCGCGCTCGCGCAGGGCGGCAAGCACCCGCCACATCTGCAGGGTGGCGCCGAGCGGCCTGACCTCCTCGCCGAACGCCGTCGCGATGCGCGCGCCGGCGCGGTTCAGCAGGTAGGGCAGGTAGGAGTCGAGCGGCTCCATATCGGGCAACCCGAATCGGGCGATCGCGTCAGGCCGCGAGAGGCTGCCGGGTTGCAAAGTGCGGCGCGACCTCGCGCATGAAGCGCTCCATCTGCTCCTTCACCATGGCATGCGGGATCTGGCCGTAGTTGAAGTAGAGGATGACCTCGGCGATGCCGGCCTTCTCGACCTGCTTCAGCGTGTCGACGATGTGCTGGACGCTGCCGCAGAGGATCGACTTGTCGGTCAGCTTCTCCGGCCGCATGTCGCGCAGGATGTTCACGATGTCGACGAAGTACTTGTAGGTCGGCGGCACCTTCTCGCCCGACGACGAGGGAAACGCCGCGATCAGCGCATCCTGGAAGTAGCGCACCAGCGCTTCCTTGCCGTACTGCTCCTCGGCCGGCGTCGAGGCGATGTGCACAAAATAGGAGCACATGGCGCGCCGCATCGGCCGCTTGAAGCCCTCCTCGCAGGTCTCGCGGTAGACGCGCACCGCGTCGGCCAGCGAACCGTAGACCATGGCCGCGGCGAACGGCGCGTAGATCACGTTCCAGTCGCTCTTCGCCGCGAGTTCCATCGACGGCCGCGAGAAGCAGGCGACGTAGGGCCTGAGCGGCTTCTGCGCCGGCTTCGGCCGGACCTCGACATCCTTGAATTGGTAGAAGCGGCCGTTGTGCGACCACTTGCCGGTCTCGGTCCAGGCGCGCCACAGGATCTCCAGCCCCTCGGCGAACAGCTCGGCCGACTGCTCGAACGGCGCGCCGAACGGCTCGTACTCCTTGCGGTCGTAGCCGCGACCGGCGGCAAAGTCGACGCGTCCGCCGGACAGCAGGTCGAGCGTCGCCCATTCCTCGGCGACGTGCAGCGGATGATGCACCGGCAGGAGCGTCACCGCCGGCGCCAGGCGAAGCTTCGTGGTGGC
>NZ_JBFWZI010000178.1:0-14739 GCF_050185545.1 Reyranella sp.
AAGGGCCGGAGGGGAAAGGCCTCACGAGAGCTTCATGAAGTTCCGACGTCGGAATCTCACGGATCTCTTCTGCGGCATTCCCTCTCCGCCCCGTATGACGGGGCGCCTGCCCCGATTACGGGGGAGGGAAAGTAGATCTTGCGGCGCACCCACATGCGAATGCCCGGCTGCCACACCGGGGATGGCTCAATCGCCATACTGGAATGACCAAGGGTTCTAACAACGCGAACGTTGGCAATGGTAGGGCGATCGTGAACACCCGCCCGCTCGAGGGCACGGGAGGAACGGGGATTCCGGATGAAGTCTGAGACAGACTACGACGTGATCGTCGTCGGCGGCGGCAACGCGGCACTGTGTGCCGCGATCTCGGCGGCCGAGGAGCAGGCGCGCGTGCTGTTGCTGGAGCGGGCGCCGGAAGAGGAGCGCGGCGGCAACACGGCCTACACCGAAGGCCTGATGCGGTTCGTCTACAACGGGGCGGAGGACATCCTGGCGCTCTCGCCCGATCTTTCGGAGGAGGAACAGAAGAGCGACTTCGGCAGCTACACCGAGGACGACTTCTTCAACGACATGGCGCGGGTGACGGAGAACCGCACCGACCCGGACCTGTGCGAGATCCTGGTGCGGCAAAGCAATCAGACGGTTCACTGGCTGCGTAGCCAGGGACTGCGCTTCATCCCCCAGTTCGGTCGCCAGTCTTTCAAGGTGAACGGGCGCTTCAAGTTCTGGGGTGGCGCGACCCTGGCCGTCTCGGGCGCCGGTCGCGGCATGGTCGACTATCTGTACCGGGCGGCGGCGCGAAAGGGTGTAGATGTCCTCTACGATGCCTGGGTGCGCGAGCTGCAATCATCGGACCGCGGCGTGCACGGTGTCGTGGCACAAATCGGCGGCCAGACGACGCGCCTTGCCGCGCGCTCAGTGATCCTGGCCTGCGGCGGGTTCGAGGCCAACACCGAATGGCGCACCCGCTACCTCGGCCCGGGGTGGGACCTCGCCAAGGTACGCGGCACGCGGTTCAACACCGGCGACGGGCTCGACATGGCGCTGCGCATCGGCGCGCAGCCCGCCGGCAACTGGTCGGGGTGCCATGCCGTCAGCTGGGAACGCTATGCCGAGAATTTCGGCGATTTCTCGGTGACGGACGACTACGAGCGCGACAGCTACCCTTTTTCGATCATGGTCAACAGCGAGGGCCGCCGCTTTCTCGACGAGGGTGCCGACATCCGCAACTACACCTATGCCAAGTACGGCCACATCGTCATGAAGCAGCCCGGTCAGTTCGCCTGGCAGCTTTTCGATTCCTCGGTCGGCCACCTGCTGCGGCCGGAGTACCGGGCCCGCCGGGTGACCAAGGTCGTTGCCGACTCGATCGAGGAGCTGGCCGAGAAGATCGAGGACGTGAACACCGGGCAGCTCCTCACCACCATCCGCGAGTTCAACGCCGCGGTGAAGCGCGACGTGCCGTTCGATCCGACGGTGAAGGACGGGCGAGGCACCAGAGGACTCGCCATTCCGAAATCCAACTGGGCCATTCCACTCGAGAATCCGCCGTTCGAGGCCTATGCCGTGACGTGCGGCATCACGTTCACCTTCGGCGGGCTCCGAATCACCACCGACGGCCAGGTGATGGACCAGAACCATCGGCCGATCCCCGGCCTCTACGCCGCCGGCGAGATGGTGGGGGGCCTGTTCTACTTCAACTATCCGGGCTCGACCGGCCTGACCAGCGGCGCGGTGTTCGGCCGCCTGGCCGGCCGCAGCGCGGCGACCGCGGCGCGCGGCTTGCGGGTCCAGGCGGCGCAATAGCGTTCCGGATCGACTACCAAGGGCCTGTGATGAAGTTTCGCGAGATGAATGCATCCAGCAAAGCTGTCATCCCGAGCGCAGCGAGGGACCTTTCTTGCTGCCTCAAAGGGCCCTCGCTCCGCCCGCGATGACAGGGTCTTTGTCGCGTGCACCACGCGTCAATACCTGAAACCGAAGCACTTGTTTTGTCGCATGCCCTAAGTGCTAGCGGCGCCGCCCAATCTTGCTAAGGTCATTCCCGGCAGCTGTCCGCTGCGGCGGCCGGCCGAACTCGTCCGGGTGCCGAAAGCAATGCAACTCCGCCAGCTAAGATACGTCGTCGAGGTGTACCGGCGGGGCAATCACATCTCCGACGCGGCCGATGCGCTGCACACCTCCCAGCCGGGTATCAGCAAGCAGATCCGGCTGCTCGAGCTCGAGCTCGGCTTCGATATTTTCGAGCGCACGCGCAATCGCATCGTCGGCGTCACCGAGGCCGGCCGCGCGGTCATCGAGATTGCCGAGCGCATCTTCGGCGAGGTCGCCGACATCAAGAAGATCCGCGACGATTACAACAAGGAGGAGGGCGGCAAGCTCATCATCGCCACGACCCATACTTTTGCGCGTTACGTCCTGCCGCGGGTCGTTCAGGCCTTCCTCCTGAAGCATCCCAAGGTGCAGGTCGGGCTGATGCAGGGCAATCCGACCGAGGTCTGCGAGTACGTCCATGCCGGCCAGGCCGACCTCGGCGTCGGCACGCAAAGCCAGAAAACCTTCCTCGGCCTGGTGCGCCTGCCGTGCCTCACGGTGACGCGCTGCGTGATGGCGAAGAAGGGCCATCCGATCCTCGACCTCGACAAGATCACGCTGAAGGACCTGGCCCGCTATCCGATCATCGCTCACGACAATTTCCGCAGCGGCGGATGGAACATCATCGAGAGCTTCCTGGAGAAGGGCATCACGCCCACCATCCCCTTCTCGGGCGTCGATTCGGATGTCGGCAAGACCTATGTCGAGCTCGGCATGGGAATCGCGATCATGGCTTCGGTCGCGGTCGATCCGGCGCACGATGGCGATCTCGAGGCGCGCGACGTCAGCCATCTCTTCCGCTCCAGCCCGGCCTATGTCTCGTTCCGCCGAAGCAGCTACCTGCGCAAGCTCGAGCTCGACTTCATGGAATTGCTCTCGCCCGCGCTGACGCGGCGCAAAGTCCTCGCCAGCCGCGAGGCTGCAGCATCGGGCGATACGGAAGAGCCACAATAGATATTGGCGATACCACTATGAGCGATTGTGGATTGCCGGCGGCGGGGGCGGCTCATAGCGTTTCGGCAACGGAGTCGAGTTCTCCTTCCCGGCGTCTTCGCTGGGGAGGTGCCCCCGTAATCGGGGGCGGAGGGGTCACGCTCGTCCGGACCGCGGGCGTCCCGCCCGCTCATGATCATGAGCATGAGCGGGCGGGACGCCCGCGGTCCGGAAGAGCATGATCCCCCGTCGCCGTAAGACGGCGACACTTCCCCAGCAAAAGCTGGGGAGGAGGGCGTGAGGAGGCGAAGGCTCGTGGACACAGGCAACGATACGAATGCCGGCCGATTGATCGGCTTCCTGCACGGACTGACGCTCGACGCCCTGCCTTCCGAGGTGGTGGCGAAGGCGAAGGATTGCCTGCTCGACGGCCTGGGCTGCGGACTGTTCGGCTCGGAGCAGCCGTGGTCGCGCATCGTCTGCGAGGAGATGGACGCGGACGGCCTGGCCGGCGCCTGTACCGTGATCGGCCGGACCAGGCCGCTGCCGGCGCCGGCGGCGGCGCTGTGCAACGGCACCGCGATCCATGGCTTCGAGCTCGACGACCTGATCGCCGAATCGATCGTTCATCCGGCGGCCACCGTCATTCCCGCTTCCCTCGCAGCCGCCGAGGCGTGTGGTGCCTCGGGCGAGCGCGTTCTGCTGTCGATCGTCGCCGGCTACGAGATCATGCACCGGGTCGGGCTGGGCCTGGGTGTCGGGCCGGCGCGACGCGGCTTCCATACAACCAGCCTTGCCGCGCCGATCGCCGCGACGATGGCCGCCGGCATAGTGATGGGTCTGTCGCTCGCCGACCTGCGGTCGGCGATCGGGCTTGCCTGCTCGGCATCCTCCGGCATCAAGACCTTCGCAGCCGGTCATGGCGGCGGCATGGTCAAGCGACTGCATCTCGGACGGGCGGCCGAGGCAGGTGTCCGCATGAGCCGCCTGGCGGCGCGGCAGTTCGCCGGACCGCCGCACGCGATCGACGGCAAGATGGGCCTGCTCGAGGTCTTCGGCGGCGACACCGCGCGTCCCGAGCGGCTGGCGCACGGGCTCGGCCGCGACTGGGCGGTGATGGATGTCTGGTTCAAGGTCTATCCGATTTGCGGCTGGATCCAGTCAGTCGTGCAGATCCTGTCGGACCTCCGGCGCGACAGGACCTTCCGGGCCGCCGATATCGAGAAAGTGCGCGTGGGCGTCAGCGCTTACGCCGCGCGCAACAACGGTGAGCCCGCGCCGGTCGACACGATGGGGGCGCAATACAGCATTCCCTACTGCGCCGCGCTGTCGCTGCTCGGCGATCCGCGCGATCCGGCGGAGTACGCCCGGGAACGGGTCGCCGATGCCAGCCTGCGCGCCGTTGCAGGCAAGGTCGAGATCCATGTCGATCCGGCCGCCGAGGCGGTCTATCCGGCGAAGTTCGCGGCCAGCGTCGAGCTCTCGGTCGCCGGCACGGCGCCGGTGTCGGCGCGCGTCGACGAATGCCGCGGCACGCCGGCCGATCCCTGCTCCAGCGCCGATCTGCGGGCGAAGTTCATGTTGCTGGCGGGCCGGCGGCTCCCCGCGCCGGAGGCGCAAGCCGTCGTGGACGACGTCGCGCGACTGGAGCGGTTGCCGGGCATCGAGCCCCTTGCCGGACGACTGAGAGCAGGCCCGGTGGCGCCGCGCCTGCAAGCCGCATCATGACGAACCCCTTCGCCGCACTGACGCAGCGGACAATCGATCTGCCGGGCATCGGCAGGACCGGATACTTTGCCCTGCCCGAGCTCGAGACGGCGGGGCTCGGTGCGATCTCCCGGATGCCGGTCGTCTTGCGGGTCGTCCTGGAATCCCTGCTGCGGCGCTGCGATGGCCGGCGCATCACGGAAGAACAGGTGCGCGCCCTCGCCGCGTGGCAGCCGAAGGCGCCGCGCCGCGAGGAGATCCCGTTCACCGTGGGGCGCATCATCCTGAACTGTGCGGCGGGCATCCCGCTGCTGGGCGACCTGGCGGCGATGCGCAACGCCATGCACCGCCGCGGCCTGCCGGTCGGCGCGGTGGCGCCTGCCGTTCCGGTGGACATGGCGCTCGACCACACCCTGACCGTCGACTTTCACGGCACTCCCGACGCGCTGCAGCGGAACATGGCGCTCGAGATCGAGCGCAATCACGAGCGCTTCCAGTTCGTGAAGTGGGCGATGCAGGCGTACGACGGCATCCGCCTGCTGCCGCCGGGCGCCGGCATCCTGCATCAGCTCAATCTCGAGTTCCTGGCGCCGGGGATCCTGTGGAAGGATGGCCTCGCCTTTCCGGACACGATGGTCGGAACGGACTCGCACAGCTGCATGATCGCAGGATTGGGCGTGGTCGGCTGGGGCGTCGGCGGGATCGAGGCGCAGGGGGCGCTCCTCGGCCAGCCGGTGGGCTTCCTGACGCCGGACGTCGTCGGCGTGCACGTGTCGGGCAACCTGCGCGAGGGCGTCACCGCCACCGATCTCGTCCTGCACGTCACCGAGATGCTGCGCAAGGCCAAGGTCGTCGGCAAGTTCGTCGAGTTCCACGGCGAGGGGGTCCGGGCGCTCAGCCTGCCGGACCGCGCCACCATCGCCAACATGGCGCCGGAGTACGGCGCGACCATCGGCTATTTCCCGGTCGACGAGCAGACCTGCCGCTACCTGCGCCAGACCGGTCGCGACGACGACCGCGTCCGCGCCACCGAGCAGTATTACCGGGCGCAAGGCCTGTTCGGTGCGCCGCGTGCCGGCGCGGTCGACTATTCCGCCATCCTGGAGCTCGATCTCGCGTCCGTCGGCCCCAGCCTGGCCGGGCCGAAGCGGCCGCAGGACAGGGTGGCGCTGCAGGGTCTCAAGGCGAACTTCCGTGCCGCCTTCGATCTGCCGGCCGACCCTGCCAGCGAGGACCGACGGCGGCCGCGCAACGGCGATGTCGTGATCGCCGCCATCACCTCCTGCACCAACACCTCGAATCCCGGTGTGATGCTGGCGGCCGGCCTGCTCGCGCGGAAGGCCGCGGCCCTTGGCCTGCGCGCCGCGCCCTGGGTGAAGACCTCCCTGACGCCGGGCTCGCTGGTCGTCAGCCGCTACCTCGAGGCCAGCGGCCTGCAGGCCTCTCTCGATGCGATGGGCTTTGCGGTCGCGGGGTACAGTTGCGCCACCTGTGTCGGCGCATCGGGACCAATCGATCCGGCGCTCGAGGAGGACATCAAGGCGCGCGATCTCGTCGCCTGCGCCGTCCTGTCCGGCAATCGCAACTTCGAGGCCCGCATCCATCCGTCGGTGCGCGCGGCCTACCTCGCCAGCCCGCCGCTGGTGGTGGCTTTCGCCATCGCCGGCACCGTCGACATCGACCTCGAGAGCGAGCCGCTCGGCCGCACGCCGGCCGACGATCCCGTGTTCCTGCGCGATATCTGGCCCACCGCCGCCGAGCTCGCCGATGCGCTGGCGGCCGCCGCCGATCCCGCCTTCTACCGGGAGACCTATTCAGGCGACCTCACCGATCTCAATCCGCGTTGGCGCGAGATCCCGTTCGAGTCGGGCGCGCTTTTCCCATGGGCCAGCGGATCGAGCTACATCAAGGAGCCGCCGTTTCTCGCCGATCCGCTTCGCCGGTCGGCGCTGCAGGACATCGTGGGCGCGCGGGCGCTGGCGATCCTCGGCAATTCGGTGACGACCGACCACATCTCCCCGATCGGCAGCATCGGCCGGGAGTCGCCCGCCGGGCGGTACCTCCAGGGAAACGGAGTGGCGTCGAAGGATTTCAACAATTACGGCGCGCGCCGCATGAACCACGAGGTCATGATCCGCGGCGCCTTCTCGAACGTTCGCCTGAAGAACCACGTGGCGGCGGGCCGCGAAGGCGGCTTCACGCGGCACCAGCCGTCGGGTGAGGAGATGACGATCTACGATGCGGCGATGCGCTACGAGCAGGAGGGCGTACCACTGGTCATCGTCGCCGGCGAGGAGTACGGCACCGGCAGCGCGCGCGACTGGGCGGCGAAGGGCACAAGGCTGCTCGGCGTGCGGGCGGTCGTGGCCGCGAGCTTCGAGCGCATTCATCGCTCCAACCTGGTCGGCATGGGCGTGCTGCCCTGCCAGTTGCCGGACGGCACGACGGCGGAGACGCTCGGCCTCGACGGCACCGAGACGCTCGACCTGACGGGCCTGGCGGACGAGGTGCGCGCGGGCCAGCCGGTCACGCTCCGCATCCACCGCCGCGACGGCAGCGTCGCCGCCGTGCCGCTGCGGCTGCGCCTCGATACCCAGGCTGAGCTCGACTACGTGCGGGCAGGCGGCATGATGCCGTACATCCTCGATACCCTGATCGAGGCGGCTGCCTGACTGTTCAACTCCCTCCCCAGCTTCGCTGAGCGAAGCTGGGGAGGTGCCCCGTCTTACGGGGCGGAGGGGTCATGCTTCATGCGGACCGCGGGCGTCCCGCCCGCTCATGATCATAAACATGAGCGGGCGAGACGCCCGCGGTCCGGAAGATCTTGACCCCTCCGCCTGCCTTCGCCGTAAGACGGCGACGCCTCCCCAGCAGAGCTGGGGAGACACCCAGCACGCCCTGCGCGCACCACGATGCCGAGAAAATCGGGGCGGTACCCGATTTTCATAGGAGCAAGCTCGGCCTCAAACCAGCGCCCTGCGGGTCTCGTCGAGCCGGGCCTTGGCGTCGTCGCGCAGCAGGACGGTGGTGCGATGCATGAGGCGCCGCTGCGGCAAGGCATAGTCGCCGATCGCCAGATGTTGCGTCGCGTAGTTGTCCCAGATGACGAGATCGCCCGGCCGCCATTTGTGGCGATAGACGAACGCGGGCTTGACCAGATGCGCGAACAGCTCGTCGAGCAGCGCACGGCCTTCCGCCTCGGGCAGCGCGTTGATCGTCGTCGTGTAGGACGGGTTGACGTAGATCGCCTTGCGGCCGGTGATCGGATGCGGCAGCACGACCGGTTGATCGACCGGCGGGACCTCGCTCTCCTGCTCCTTGGTGAGGTCGGGACGGTTGGAGCCCTGGGCCTGCTTCAGTTTGTAGTAGTGGATGAAGGAATGCGGCGCCGTGAGCCGCGCCAGTGACGCCTTCCTTTCCTCGGGCAACGCGTCGTATGCGGCTGCGGCGCTCAGGAACACGGTGTCGCCGAAGGTGCGGTCTCCCCGGGGCTCGGGGATCTCGCGGCCGAGCAGCAGCGAGCATCGGCACGGCGTCTCGACGTAGGAGGTGTCGGCGTGCCAGATCTGGCCGGCGTCGCCGATCCCCGTCGCCTGGCCGTTGTCCTCGATGTTGGACAGCACCAGAAGCTCGGGATGCTCGCTCGAGAGGTAGGGCTTCAGCACGTGGCTCTGCAGCGTGCCGAAGCGTCGGCTGAGCGCCACGTGATCGTTCTCGTCGAGCGTCTGGCCACGGAAGAGCAGCAGCGAGTGCTCGTCGAACGCCTTCTCGATCCGGTCGAAGGTTTCGGCATCGAGCGGCTGCGCCAGGTCGATGCCAAACACCTCGACGCCGAAGCGGGTGTTGAGCGGGCGCAGATCGAGCTGCATGTCGTTCCTCCCGACAAGGTCGCCGCCTTTGGCGGTCGTGATCCGAGAGGCTAACACCCGGGAAATATGGGCCTGAATATCGTTGGCTTATAGCAGCATGCGGATTCAGTCTGGCGATGTCGCCGATGCGATGCAGCTCTCTTCACGCGCTCGCGGCGCGCCACTCCGTGGCGCTCATGCTCTTCTGGACCGGAGGTCCAGAAGAGCATGACTCCTTTGTCGCCGTTGGACAGCGATTTCTCCTCAGCTTCGCTGTGGGGCTCGAGTGGCGCCCTCGAGGAGCGCATCGTAGCCGCGCTCGTTGAACTGCAGCAGGCAGAAGCCGTGGCCGAATGGATCGGCGAGCATGGCGATCCGCCCGTAGGACGTGTCCTTGGCCGGCGCCTCGAGCATCGCGCCGGCGCCGACCGCGCGCGCCACGGCACTGTCGACGTCATCGACGACAATGTCGGCGTGGACGGGTGTCCAGTGCCTCTCGTAGCGCCGACGATCGCCGCCCGCCCCGACGGTACCGGCCTGCTTGGTGAGCAGGTAGACCTTTGCCGGCCATCCCACGAGCTCGACGAAGTCGGATCCAAAGCGACGACCAACCTGGAGGCCGAATGCCGTCGTATAGAAGCGCATTCCGGTCTCGACATCGGGTACGTCGATATTGAGCAACAGGGTCATCTCGTTCCTTTCGGACAGGGTGATCGCTGAAATTGCCGGACGTTCTCGAGACCACGAGCTTCCCATGTGCGCCGTGTGCACGCTCGCAGTTTTAGGACGTGGTCGCTCCGGGGTGGGCAGCGAGGCCCTGAATATCGTTGGCTTATAGCAGCATGCTAATTCAATCTGGTCAGCTCGATTCACCGCACGGCAGCCCACGCTTATGGTTCGCGGGCAGAAGGCCTTCGCTGAAAGGTCCGGCAGTGGGAGGATTGAATGACCAGACGAGTCCGCGACCTCATCGTATCGGTCGCCGTTGCTGTCGCCTTCGCGGCCGCGTGGCTGGGCCTTCCGGCTGTTGTTCATGCCGCGTGGCCGGACAAGCCGGTCAAGATCGTCGTGCCGTGGTCGGCCGGCGCCATCACCGATGCGTTGGGACGCCTGCTCGCGCAGGAATATTCGAAGGCGCTCGGCCAGCAGTTCGTCGTCGAGAACCGGCCCGGCGCCGCCGGCAACATCGGCGCCGAGGCGGTCGCCAATGCCAAGCCGGACGGCTACACGCTGCTGCTGACCAATCCCGGTGCATTCGTCACCAATCACTTTCTCTACAAGACCATGCCGTTCGCGCCGAACGACTTCGACGTGATCGTCGTCGTCGCGAAGTTCCCCAACGCCCTGATCGTCAACAAGGACGTGCCCGCCAATTCGGTGAAGCAGCTGATCGCCTACGCCAGGGCCAATCCCGGAAAGCTCAACGGGGCATCGGCCGGAGTCGGCACCTCGGGGCACCTCTCGCTCGAGCTGCTGAAGAACATGGCCAAGGTCGACATCGTTCACGTGCCCTATCAGGGCGCGGCGCCGGCGCGGTTCGACCTGGCTGCGGGCCGCGTGCAGGTCGTGGTCGACAACATCCCGAGCTATGTGGCGTTGGTGACGGACGGGTCCGCCAGGCTGCTCGGCGTCGGCACCCGCGAGCGGCTGGAGGATTTCCCCGACGTGCCGACGATCGAGGAAGCCGGTGGCCTGCCGGGCTTCCAGGCCATCGTCTGGTACGCGCTGGCCGCTCCCAAGGGAACGCCCGTCGAGGTCCTCGACACGCTGAACCGCCTCACCAACGAGGCGATGGCCCGGCCCGACTTCCAGAAGCAGCTGAAGAACCTGCACGCCATCCCCGTAGGCGGCAGCCGGGCCGACGCCAGGAATTTCATCAAGGACGAGACCGCCCGCTGGAAGACCGTCATCTCGGCGGCGGGCGTCCAGGCCCAGTGACAAAGCGCAGGGAGCTCCATGGCACAGACCGCACTCGCATCGCTCGTCGGTCGCCTGACCGACCGGGGCGTGCGTCACATCTTCGGCGTTCCCGGCGGCGATTGCTCGCTCGACCTCATCGACGCGGCGACCAGGGCCGGCATCCAGTATGTCCTGTGCCGGACCGAGAATGCGGCGGGCTTCGCGGCGGCCGTGACGGGCGAGATTACCGGCTCGATCGGCGTCGTCATGACGACGCGCGGACCGGGGCTCACCAATGCCGTGAACGGCATGGCATACGCCCATCTCGACCGCTCGCGCCTGATGCTGATCGCCGACCATTATGATGCGGAACTCGACTATGTCAGCCACCAGCGGCTCGACCAGGCCGCGATCCTGCGACCGATGCTGCGCGGCGACGCGCGCATGGACGGGGGCGGCTTCTCGCGCGATCTCGACGGGCTGCTCGATCTCGCCTTTGCGCAGCCGAACGGGCCGATCTATCTCGAGATCACCAACCGGGGGGTCACTGCGCCAGTCGACGAGACACCGCGACGGACATCGCGGCCCGCCGTTGCGCCGCTCGACGAGGCCGCGCTTGCGGCGATCCGCGAGTCGGTTTCAGCCGCGCGCCGGTCGCTGATCATCGCCGGACCTCAGGCCTGCGATGCCGCGGCCGCCGCGGCGTTGCGCCGGCTGGCCGAGGCCTGGCGCGTGCCGGTCTGCACGACCTATCGCGCCAAGGGCGTGATGCCGGACAGCCATCCCTTGACCATCGGCCACTACATCGGCGGCGTCGCCGAGGAGAAGGCGGTGGCGGAGGCGGACCTGATCGTCCTCTACGGCTTCGACGCCGTCGAGTTCCCGCCCGGACGCTGGCGCTACGCGGCGCCGGTGATCGAGCTGACGCGCTATCCGTTCGATCGCCGGCTGGTGAAGCCGCGTGTCAGCCTGTGCGGCGATCTTGCGGCGATCGGCGACAGGCTGGCCGACATGCCGGTCGCCTCGACCTGGGACCCCGAAGCCCTTGCGCGAGCCAAGGCGCAGATTCACGCTGCCGGCGATTCGTCGGGTCCCGGACCGATCTCGCCGCAGATGGTGGTGGATGCCGCCCGCAAGGCCGCCCCGGCGAACGCCCGCATTGCCATCGATGCCGGGGCGCACATGCTTCCGGTGCTGCATCACTGGGTGTGTGACGAACCGCGCCAGGCGCTGCTGTCGCGCGGCCTGGCGACGATGGGCTTCGCGGTGCCGGCGGCGATCGGCTCCTGCCTCGCCGACCCGGCGCGGCGGGCGATAGCCTTCACCGGCGATGGCGGCCTGATGATGTGCGCCGGGGAGCTCGCCACCGCGGTTCAATACGGTTGCAAGCCGGTGGTCGTGGTCTTCAACGACTCCTCGCTGACCCTGATCGGCGCCAAGCAGGAACGGCGGCAGCTGCCCAAGAACGGCGTCGACTTCTCGCCGTCGAACTTCGCCCAGGTCGCCGCCGGCTACGGCTGCACCTCCTTCAGAGTCGAGCGGCCGGACGATCTCGACCCGGCTTTCGCGGCGGCCTTCGCCGGCGACCAGGCCGCCGTCGTCGACGTCGTGGTCAATCCGCGCGCCTACCATCGCCAGATCGTCGCGCTGCGCGGGTGAGGGGCGGACAATCACTGCCGGGAGCACGCCACTCGAGGCGGAGCAATCTCCGCCGGCTGTGGCGCTCATGCTCTTCCGGACCGCGGGCGTCCCGCCCGCTCATGCGTCCTTGCTGTCATCTGAGCGCAGACGGAGTGAGCACATCGTGCAAGTCCCTCCCCACCTGCGCGGCCGAAGCCGCTTCGGCGCGGCGAAGGCCCGTATGACGGGGCACCTCCCCATAGGCGTCAAGTCAATTCAACGCCTATGGGGCACTTCCCCTGTGGCGCTGTTTACAGCGCCACAGGGGGAGGAAAAGGAGGTGTGCCCACTCCGGTGTGTCTCGGGACGGCGGAATGAATCATGAGCGGGCGGGACGCCCGCGGTCCAAAAGAGCATGAGAGCCACAGCCGGCGGAGATTACTCCGCCTCGAGTGGCGCGCTCCCAGCAAAGAGAATTGACTCCGATCATCTGGCCGGTAAGTCTCCTGGAAACGATCGTAAACTCGGGGAGCTTGGGAGGTGGCAATGATCAAGATCAATCGACGGACTTTCGCGGCGGGTAGCGCTGCGCTCGCGATCGCGCCTCGCGTGGCGAGCGCCCAGGACAAGAAGACTCTGCGCTTCGTGCAGGCCGGCAACCTGACGATCCTCGATCCGATCTTTACGACGGCCTACGTCACCCGCGACCACGGCTACATGATCTACGACACGTTGTTCTCGATCGACGAGAAGAACGAGGTGAAGCCGCAGATGGTCGACAAGTACGGGGTCTCGGCCGACAAGCTCACCTGGACCTTCACCCTGCGCGACGGGCTGGAATGGCACGACGGCCAGCCGGTGACGGCCGAGGATTGCGTCGTCTCGATCAAGCGCTGGGCGGCGCGCGACGGGATGGGCCAGAAGCTGATGGAGTTCGTCGCCGACATCTCGCCGGTCGACGCCAAGACCTTCACGCTGAAGCTCAAGCAACCGTACGGCCTGGTGCTCGATTCGCTCGGCAAGCAGTCGTCCAACGTGCCCTTCATGATGCCCAAGGCGATCGCGTCGACCGATCCCTTCAAGGCGATCGACAGCCAGGTCGGTTCCGGTCCCTTCATCTACGTCAAGGCCGAGTCCAAGCCTGGCGAGCGGCACGTCTACATCAAGAACCCCAAGTACAAGCCGCGGGCGGAGCCGGCCTCGGGCCTGGCCGGCGGCAAGGTCGCCAAGGTCGACAGGGTCGAGTTCGTCGACATGCCCGACCCGACGCAGCAGGTGAACGCGCTGATCGCCGGCGAGATCGACATGATCGAGAACGTGCCGCACGATCTCCTGCCGCTGCTGAAGCGCGACAAGAGCGTGCAGACGGTCATGTGGAACCCGCTCGGCCAGCAGTTCGTCATCCGCTTCAACCACCTGACCAAGCCGTTCGACAATCCGAAGATCCGCCAGGCCGCGCTGCTGGCGATGCGCCAGGAGGACTACCTCAAGGCGACGGTGGGAGAGCCGGAGTTCTATAAAGTCTGCACCGCCGCCTTCGTCTGCGGCACGCCCAACGGCGTGGAGCTCCAGGGCGACCTGCTGGTCAAGCCCAACTTCGAGAAGGCCAAGGCGCTCCTCAAGGAGGCGGGCTATGACGGCTCGCCCGTGGTGCTGATGCAGTCGACCACCTTGCCGGTACTGACCAACATGGCGCCCGTCACCAAGGCGCTGCTCGAGCAGGCCGGCTTCAAGGTCGACATGCAGTCGATGGACTGGCAGACGGTGGTCTCCCGCCGCGCCAGGAAGGATCCGGCCACCCAGGGCGGCTGGAGCGCCTTCCACACCTACGCCATCGCCGCCGACATCCTGAACCCGATCTCGGCCAACTGGATGATCGCCGACCCGGCGAAGGCCTGGTTCGGCTGGCCCAACGATCCGGAGATGGAGAAGCTGCGCGACGCCTACGCCCGCGAGACCGATCCGGCCAAGGCCAAGGCGATGGCGGTGGCGGTGCAGAACCGCGCCATCGAGCAGGCGCAGTACGGCTGGCTCGGCATGTGGTTCGGGCCGGGCGCCTCGCGCGCCAACATCACCGGTTGGCTCAAGGCGCCGGTGGTGGTGCACTGGAACATCGAGAAGAAGTGACGGAGCAACACGTCGCCGACGGGGCGCGGACCGACGTCCGCGCCCCCGACGGCACCCGGCTCGCAGTCTACGAATGGGGCAACCCGGCCGGTCCCGAGGTCGTGCTGATCCACGGCTTCGCCCAGTCTCACCTCTGCTTCGTTCCGCAGTTCCGAAGCTCGCTCGCCGAGCGGTTCCGGCTGGTTGCCTTCGACCAGCGCGGACACGGCGCTTCCGGGCAGCCGACCGATCCGGCGGCGTACCAGGGCAACCGGGTCTGGGCCGACGATATTGCCGCCGTGCTGGAGGCAAAACGACTGAAACGTCCGGTCCTCGTCGGCTGGTCGATGGGTGGGCGGGTGATCCGCCAGTACCTGATGGTCCACGGCGATTCACGCCTCGCCGGAATCAACTTCGTCGCCTCGCAGGTGATCGAGGACCCGAGATGTCGCGGGCCTGCGGCGCCCAAGCGGCCGCCGGACGAACAGACGTTCGAGGAGGAGATCGAGGCGGCGATCGCCTTTGCCGACGG
>NZ_JBFWZI010000179.1:0-14296 GCF_050185545.1 Reyranella sp.
CCTAGTTTGGTAGAGTAAAAGTCGAGTGCTCTGGCTTGATCATCTACTAACACGCTTGTTACGTAAATTCTCATGCTTGGGCTCCTGACACCTCAATACTGGGGGTTGTCGTCCAACTGGGTGAACGTTTCGATGACGCGCCGGTTGAACGCCGCTGGCTCGTCGAAAGGAATGTCGTGCGCGGATTGCGCGAACCAGATGATGCGCTTCTTCGGGGTCTGCAGTGTTTCAAAGTATTCCGCCGCAAGGTCGGCGTCCACGTGGCGGTCGTAACGGCCGAGGAAGAAGAACACCGGGACATCCAGGCTTGCGACCTCTCGCCGCAAATCGAAGACGAGCAGTTCCTGGTGCATGGCTTCGAGCGACTGGTGCATGCCGCGGACGATGCGAACGATTTCCCACGGCGTCACCAGTCCCCGGACAATGCCTTCGAGTGCGATGGCTGTGTGGTTGTGCCGCTTGAACGCGACGCCGTGATAGAGTTCCGTCACTCGCTGAAGCCGGATCACCGGATCTGGGTTTGAATACGGCGGCGGCCCGATCGCCCGCAATTCCTTTAGGGCGCGGCGATCGGCGCGTCGTGTCGCTTCAGCCAAGTCGTACGCGTATTCCCGCTGAATTTGCTCGCTGAACGAGACGACGGGTGCCACGCAGACAATCCCGAGGACCTTTTCGGGGTGTGCCCTGGCATAGAGCATTCCGAGGGCTGCGCCCCACGAATGGCCAATGATCAGAACACGATCGCGCTGATACTGCGATCGCAGGTGTTCGAGGACACGATCGAGATCTGCGATATGTCGCGCGATCGTCAGCGATGCCGCCGAGGCCTTGGGATCGAATGAGCGTCCCGCGCCGCGCTGGTCATAGTAGGCGACAAGAAATCGACGTTCCAGGTCACCGTTGAAATAGCGGAACAAGGGGCGCTCTGCCCCGCCGGGCCCGCCATGCAGCCAAACCAACAAGGGAGCATCGGCATGATCGCCGCGGACCTCGATGTAAAGGCGCGCGCCATCGACCTCGATGTGCGTGGAGACATCGATCGGATCGGCCGCTCGGGACGGCGCCTCCGGTCGCATGGTTGCGCACGCGCCGAGCGCCGCGTATAGACAAGTCGCCGAGGTGAGCGCGGCCAATGACTTGCAGAAACCCCCGGTCACTTGCGCGCAAGCCTCAGCAGCAGATATGCCGCGCCGGCGAGTGCCAGACTTTCTAGCGGCGAATACCACCGCAACGGACTCGCCAGGAAGACACCGAAACACCCACAGTTCTCTAGCGCCAGTCCGCGCCACAACGCACTAGCCAGCAGTAGGCAGTATCCGGCGTTCAGTGCAATCGAACCACGCGCCGCAGCCGCAAGCCGCCAACCGGCGAGCAGCCACCCGCCGAGCACAAGCTCCCCGACAGCGATAACGAATGCGATCGGAATCAGCAGCTGGTCCGCCAGGCCGAGGTGATAGGTCGCGATAATCTCGCCGAATCCGGGGATGTCGAGCCCTTTGCCGAGGCCGGTGGCCACATTGAGCACGCCAAGGAACATGCGCAGCAGAAAAAGAGGCACGTCCCCGGTGGTTGCGTTCTCGTATGCGCGTAGGGCTCTGTTCATGCTGTCGCCTTTCATGGTTTCCTTCCGATGAGAACGCGGCTCAACCAGTGCGACGGCGAAAAGGCGCCGCCGATGTCAAAGACCGCGATGTTTTCCAGGCGAGCAGCGCGCATCCACGCGATGGGCTGCTCGGCGACGATGTGCGCGTGGCGCCACTTCAACCGGATCAACCGGTCCGTGAGACCGTCGCGCGTCGCGACGATCACAAGCGGCGCTCCCGGCCGCAGCACGCGCGCCATCTCGGCGATTGCCTGCTGGGGATGCACCAGGTGCTCCAGTATGTGCGCCGACACCGCGGCATCGAAGGATGCGTCGTCTTGCGCTAGCCGGTGCGCGTCGACGCAGTGCATCTCAGAGGCAATGCCGGCCGCGGCGAGATTCGCATTCGCTTCGCGCAGCATGCGGGGTGCGACATCGAAACCGACGACTTCGCGCACGGGCAGCACTTCGGCAAGCGTGAGGCTCAGGATGCCGGTGCCGATCCCGCAGTCGAGTACCCGGCCGCCGGAACCCAACGACTGAAACCATCCCGCCGCCCGCAACCTGGTGAACAGGTGTGCATACGCCCTCGTATAACCGAATCGGTGCATGCGGAGGTGCCAGTGTGGCGCTGCAGCGTCATATCGGGTCGCCAGATGCGGATCGGGCTGGTATCCGCACGCGCGACGCTCATGCGGCGTGCTCGTACGGGTTTCCGGAGATGCAGTCCTGCTTCGCGGTAGGGTCATCGCAAGTCTCTCGGGTGCGGCCATCGCGCCGCGGGTGAGGCTGCACAGTAGGTGCCGAATGTCGCGCGTTGATGTTCTTGTGTGCTCGCGGGTTGTCACGGTCGGGATTTTCTTGGCAAACTGTTGCCAAGCACGAGCCAGCCACACTTCGCGACAAGATTGGACGGAAGGGGCCTGCGCGGCTGCGGTAGATTTCGCGACATGGAGAAACGACCCCATTTGTTGGTCGTCGACGACGACTCCGAGATCCGGAACCTCCTGGAAAGGTTTCTCACGAAGCACGGCTTCCGCATCTCCACTGCTGGTGACGGCAAGGAGATGCACAAGGCACTCGTGGAGTGGCGCATTGATCTCGTGGTGCTCGACCTGATGTTGCCCGGCGAAGACGGCTTGGCGCTTTGTCGCGAGCTGCGCGCGGGTCCCGACGTTCCGGTCATCATGCTGACCGCGATGCGTGAGGAGATCGACCGCATCATCGGCCTCGAAGTCGGCGCCGACGACTATCTGCCAAAACCATTCAACCCGCGCGAGTTGCTGGCGCGCATCAAGGCAGTCTTGCGGCGCACCCGCCGCGAAGCACGCGAGCCCGACATGTTGGCCGGCGGAGCTCTGCGCTTCGCGGGCTGGCAGCTCGATCCACTCGCGCGTCGCTTGACGGCGCCGGACGGGTCCGACGTGGAGCTGACGGGCGGGGAATTCGATCTCCTGGCCATTCTTGCGGGGCGTCCCGGGCGGGTGCTCAGTCGCGAGCAACTGCTCGACCTGACGCGCGGCCGCGATGCGACTGCGTTCGACCGTAGCATCGATTCACAGATCAGCCGTCTGCGTCGCAAGCTCGAGCTGGATCCGACGCGGCCGACGATCATCAAGACGGTACGCAGCAGCGGCTATGTCTTTACGCCCAGGGTGGAGGCCTTGTGAGGTTCTTGCCGCGAAGCCTGGCGCGGCAGGCGATGCTCGTTCTCGTCGCGGGAATGCTGCTTGTCACCGTATCCGGCGTTGCTGTCGCATTGCTCCGGGCCGCCCCGCCCGGTGTCGACGGCACCGAGGATCTCGTCGGCCGCGTCGGAACGCTGGTGGCTATTGCGCAGCAAGCACCCGTCGCGGTGCGGCCAACGATCTATGCGGCGGCGGCTCGGTCTGGGCTGGCTGTTTTCACGTTGCAGGACAAGGTCGACCCGACCTTCCCGGACTGGTGGACAGAGGGTCTCGCGCGCCAGCTAGCACGCGAGCTCGAACCGATCGGCGCGGCTGTGCTTGCGCTTGGTCACACGATGAGCGGCTCCGCCGAGCGGGCCGCGCATCTTGCCTCGCCGCATGGGCCCATTGTCGTGCGTGTCGCGCTGGCCGACGGGACACGCCTCGAGATCGTCACGCGGGGCGGCTGGTTTCCGTTGCAGGCGATCGGGCAAATCGTGCCGGCGCTCGTTGTTGCCGGCATTGGCCTCACAGCACTCGCTGCTTGGCTCGCGCGCCGCATCACGCGACCGCTCAGTGTCTTCGCGACCGCGGCGACCCGGCTCGGGACGGACATTGCAGCGCCTGCGCTCCCCGAGAGCGGCCCGAGCGAGTTGCGTGCGGCCGCACATGCCTTCAATCAAATGCAGCAGCGCGTGCGGCGGTTGATCGAGGATCGCGTCCAGATGCTCGGGGCCGTCTCCCACGACCTGCGCACGCCGATCACGCGCCTCCGCCTGCGCGCGGAGTTTGTCGACGATACCGAGCAGCAAGCCAAGATGCTCAAGGACCTCGACGAAATGGAAACGATGATCAGCGCCGCGCTGGCGTTCGCCCGTGAGGAAACGTTGGTGGAGCCCCGAGGCCGCGTTGACGTACGCGGGCTGCTCGACGAAATCATGGTGGATTTGATTGAATCGGGATATGCGGTGACAGTCTCCGGCCCGGAGTGCGCCGAAATCGGTGGGCAACGAACGGCACTCAAACGAGCGTTGCGCAACGTCTTGGAAAACGCTGTGAAGTATGGCCATCGAGTCGATGTGAGGCTTACCGCGAAGGCCAGAGATCTTGTAGTTGCGATCGAGGATGACGGGCCGGGCATTCCGGAAACGGAACTCGAGGACGTGTTCCGCCCCTTTTACCGCGTCGACCGCTCAAGGAACCGTCAAACCGGCGGTACGGGCCTCGGTCTCACCGTAGCTCGCTCTGTCCTGCGTGGCCATGGCGGCGACATCACGCTCGCAAACCGTCCCGAGGGTGGATTGATCCAGACGGTTGTGTTGCCGCGATTTTAGCTCCCCCAGCACGAGACAGCCGCCCCGTGAGGGCAGCTGAGTTACGCAACTTGGTCCCCAAGATGAGATGGTTGCGGGGGCCGGCATAGATCTCAAATTGCGATCTGCCGCTCCCAACGGTGATTTGGCGGTAGCGAGCTACTGCGGCCTGTTTCGCGCCGCCGCGTAGGCTTTTCAGTTGCAGGTGTTGGTTGCGAGGAGAGCGTGGCGCGGGCTTTCTCCCCTGGATCGGCGTTGCCTGCGAAGGCGAACGTCAAACGTTCGAATCGTATGGGGTGTCCCGCCATGGATGAAAGTGAGAATTACATACTGCCTGGGGCACTCTGAGGTTGGCGTCAGACTGTCCTAGGATGTCGGACACGGTCCAACTCTAACCTGCGCTATGTCCTCGGAATAGGCCATTGCCAAGGTCGGGGCGAGGGTTCGAACCCTTCGTCCGCAAACGCGTCACAGTTCGTCGACGGATTTGCGCAGCGCCGCGACTAGAGCAGCGCTGTTCGGCAAGTGGCTTTCCTCGGCGTCCAGGATTGTCCTGAACCCCTTTTTCTTCCACGCCCATGCTGGGCTGTCCCGGCGGTGCACATCGATCCCCGCCGAGTCGCAAACTATGTCGACCAGCCGGTCAAATGCATGCAGACGCCCGAGCAGGTAGTCGTTCTCCCGGTATGTGCGCGAGAAAAAGGCAGCGAAATGCCGAAAGCCCACTCCCCTGAGGCTCGCGGATCCACTGAAGTTACCGAGGCTCCGGGCGTCCTCTGGGCTGAGGCGGTCGACCAGGATGCGGTTGAACTCACCGCTCTCGTGCCCGGTCATCATCGGGAATGTAAGCACGTCCCAGAACGAGAAGCCCAGGTAGCTAACGAAGATGTCGCGGCGCGCGTGGACATTCCACTGGCTCGGATCCGTCTCGGCGAGAAGCGTATCGATGTCGGTCGAGCACGCTTCGAGATTGATCGCGCCCGCTAGCCGCTCGATCAGCAGGTCGAGTTCGTCGTGATAGCGCTCGGTGAATTGCCGAGCACGGCGTCGATCATCCTCTGTGCTACTGACTGGCGGTGCGGCCGGGAAAAGCCGCTCGACTAAGTCGCGGATCTCCGATTCGTCAGACAGGGCGCCCACCCGGTGCTCCAGCCGGCCAAGGCAATCGTAAAATGCCCCTTTCAGCTTATCGACGGCGGTCGGGTCGAAGCCTTCGAATGGCGGCTGGTCGAGCATCTGGTAAAGACGGTTTTGTCCCTCGATCAGGAAATGCAGGCGCCGTCTGGCATAGTCGATGTCGAAGGCGCGCAGGAACCCAACCCATCGCGCTGGTGGCACGCCGGCACTAGCGGCGTCCGACCGGGCCGGTGGCTCGCCGCGGCCATCGTAGTGCCGGCCCGTAGCGGCGGCCCACGCGTCGACGATTGATGCGATCGTGTACCCTAGCGGCGAGCGGTGCGGCACGCCTCGCAGGTCGGCAATCAGACCGGAGACGAAGGTGCGCGCTGAGGCGAGTTTAAGCCCGACATAGCCTTCGTAGGCGAACCCGGCATCGCGAGCGGCGCGCAGGTTCGCCTCCTTTCGCCACACGCCGACCTGTGCCGCCGTCAAGTATGCGTCGAACGGCACAGTCACAATGCTCGAGACAAGGTGCACAACTCGCGGCCGGGCCTCTTCGATGATCTCGCGCAAACGATCGATCCGATCGTTGAACGCATCTACCCAGTTCAGTTCGTCGGTCACCGGCTGCGTGCTCGGCAGGTCCGACAGGGCGCCCTTCAGCATGGTGAAGAAGCCAGGCTCGCTGTGGCGCGCCGGCGCCCCCTTGCCCGCAGGGTCAGCGTCGACATAGACCAGCCGCCGGTCGACTTGGCGATGGGCTGGGCGCCCTCTGATAGCCGAGATGGCTTGGCGGAATGGCCGATTGTTGAGCACACCGCCGTCGATGAAGTGGGCGGCGGTTGGGTCGACGTTCAACCTTATGTAGGGTGCGAAATTGTGCGAGATGAAATCGGCGCGGCCGGTCCAGTGGATACCCTTGCGCGCCAGCATCGAGTCCATTTCGACGATCCGGGCTGGCGGGAACATACCGGGGAACGATGATGTCGCGCGCGCGGCGAACGCGAGGCCCGGCACGCCCGGCAAATCGAAATCACTCTCTACGTCGCCGTTTGGCCGCCTTCCGTAGTGGAACCGCAACACGTGCCTGTGCTCGCGCTCGTGGATCAATGGTGGTTGGTGGATGCGGACCAGCTGCTCATAGCCGTAATGGTCGGTGAGAGTGATGAACAGGTCGAGTGTATGGCCGGAAGGCAGCAGAGATGCCAGACGGTCCCGCGGCGGCCCCATCGCGGCCAGTGCGTCGTACAGCAGCTCCGCCATGTGCGCTCCACTGAGCGGCGGTTTGAACCAGCGCGAGCGCACGAAAAGCGACAGGTTGCGGCGGAGTTCGGGATCGACGACCGAGCGCCCGGCGGTGGTCTTTCCCAGCGCCCAGACGGCTGGCTTGAGGAACCACTTGCTCCAGGCGCCGGCGCGTGCCTCTGGCGCCAGAAGCTCGCCGATGTCAGCGCCGTCGAGCCACAGGTCGCGCAGGCTGCCCATCGGCAGGTCGTGGCTCAGAGCTCTCGCCAGCATAGCGGCATTGATTCCGCCAGCCGAGGCGCCGGCGATGATGTCAACGACGACGCGAAGCTCGACCGTACGGCCGACATCACGCAAGAGGTCGAAATAGGCACCTTCGGTGTCATACTCCGGGTCGGCAGGGTCAAACTTGTCGAAGAACGAAGCCTTGGCGCGCTCGCTGCGATTCTGGATTGCATGCAAGGCGCTCGATGCGCGCACGAGCTTCAGGATTTCCTTAGTGGTCCCGTGCATGTAAATGGCCAGCGATGCCCCGCCGAAGCACACCAGGGCAATTCGGAGTTCCTTCTCTCTCATGGCTGCGGGTCGTTCGCGCGAGCGGGACAATCATCACGGGCTTGGCAGAGGACAGAGAACCACCGGAGCCGACCGGTATGTCGGATCAAGTCGGCGCCGCGGCGAGCCCGGTCGCAATCATAGGCACTGATTCTCAAATTCATGGTGCTCCAGACCCACCACTGAAGCGGCGTCGCAGGGCCAAGCTTAGCGCAATTGGGCTGCAAAGTGACTGGCATCTCTTCTAGCAGGCTGCTTTCGGTCTGGATCGGCGGCGCAATAAAGGAATCCGGCGGCGCCATCACCGCAGTGCCACGTAGCACGGACAACCAGTGGCCACGACAAGGTAGAGAAGGCTGGGAGCGCCTTCCGTCGCGGCGCCTTCCTGTCTCACTCCTCGCAGCGAGGAGGATCGCATGAGGGCTGTTGATACAGATCAAGGCCGCCTTCACGCGATGCAATGAGAAAGGGAGCTCCAGAAAGGAGACCAGCAATGCTCGTCTCTCTGAGGCGCTTTGTCGGCAGTGCCCTACTGCCAGCATCTATCTCGGTGGCCATAGGCGTCGCCCAGGCGCAGCAGCCGCCCTCCGGCAAGATGGGCCAGGGCATGATGCGGCAAGGCATGATGGACCAATGCCACCAGGCCCAAGGCATGATGGGAATGGGGCCTATGGGAATGATGTACGGTCCCGCTCTCGACAACCACCTCGACCATATAAGGGCGCAGCTTGGCGTCACGGACGCGCAGTCGGCGGCGTGGAACTCCTATGCCGGCGCGGTGAAGGCCCGGGCGTCGACCATGGAGAACATGCGCGAAACCATGAAGCAAGCGATGCGATCCGGTACCGCGGTTGCTCGCATGGACGCCCATATCAAGGCAATGGAAGGCATGACGGAGTCGCTGAAAGCGCTCAAACCGGCGACCGAGGCACTCTATGCCGTGCTGACGCCGGAGCAGAAGCAGAAGGCGGATGCGCTCCTCGGTACAGGTGCCATGATGTGCACCTTCAACACACCGTGACGACCAACCCGAGCGCGATGCCATGGCGCGCGCGCCTTTGGAGACCCGAGCGATGACCACCCAAGGTCGAACCTTACAGGAGCCGATCGAGATACAAGTGTGGGACCCGTTCGTGCGGGTGGCACATTGGGCAATCGCCATTGGCTTCTTGATCGCCTACTTCACCGAGGATGATCTGCTGACCGTCCACGTGTGGGCGGGGTATGTCGTGGGCGCGCTGGTGCTGCTGCGCGTGGCGTGGGGGTTCGTGGGGCCGCGCCATGCCCGCTTTGCCGACTTCGTGTGCGGGCCGCGCACGGCGTTTGCCTATCTCTGGGATCTCCTTCGGTTCAGCGCCAGACGCTATGTTGGGCACAGCCCGGCTGGCGGCGCCATGGTGGTCGCGCTTCTGCTGTTCTTGGCTGGGACCGTGGCGTCAGGCCTCGTGCTGTATGCGGAGGATCGCGGCGCCGGACCGCTCGCGCCATTCTACACACAAGGGTCCTCGGCGGCAGCGGCTGGCGCCGCCAAGGCCTCCAACGGAGATGAGGACGAGGGCAAGCAGCGCAAGAAGCGCGAGAGCGCCTTCAAGGAGATCCACGAGGTACTCGCCAACGTGACTCTCGCCCTCGTTATCGTTCATATCCTGGGCGTCGTCCTGGCGAGCTTCGTCCATCGCGAGAATCTCGCTCGCGCGATGATTACGGGCCGCAAACGCCGAGAGTAAGACTGGGAGTGATCGGCTCACGAGAGGGCGGCTACGGTTTTGCGCCCCGGGGCCCTGAAGATGGTACCAAAAGCGCCAGACATGGCGGCGCGGCGAGTATCCTCCCGCAGGCTACCCGGCCTTGTACAAGCGAGGGCATCACCCGCCGCTTGGTTGGATCGACCTGTGTTGACCACTCAATGCTGGCATGTGCCTCGCTATCGTGCAATCGGTCTTCAAATGATTGCCGCAACCACAAAGTCGGAGGCGTGATGACCAACGAAGTCACTCACGATCCATGGAAGTGGGTGGCGCTGGTGGTGTGCAGCGGGCTTCTGCTGTCAGCCCCCTACATGGCGGGCCTCGTCCACATGCTTCATCTTGTGGCGCCCGACCTCGGGACGTACGGCTTCGTCGATGCGATGAGCATCATGCCGGCGCTCGACGGCCCGATCGCGCTGTTCCTTCCCAACAGCCTTGGACTGCAATGAAACGCGTCTTCCAGATCGACCGTGTTGCCGGCCTTTCAGACGCCGATCGCGGTCTGACGTCCCTAGAGGTCGAAGAGCGGCGGCGCCTATACGGCGCCAACGACATCCTGCGTGACCAGAGATCCGGATGGGCTGACATCGTTCACGACACCGCGCGCGACCCTATGCTGTGGTTTCTTGTGGCAACGGCGCTGCTGTTCGCGGCCCTCGGCGACTACACCGAAGCGGTCGTCCTCGGGCTGGCGTTGCTACCCATCGCTGGCATGGATGCCTACCTCCACCGGCGCACCCGGGCCACGGCGGAAGGGTTGGCGGGGCGGCTCGCTTCCACAGCGCAGGTCCTGAGAGAGGGTGTCGTCGCGAAGATCGCGGCGATTGATATCGTTCCCGGCGATCTCGCCATCGTTCCTGCAGGAGAGCCTTTCCCCGCCGACGGATTCATCGTCGCCGGAGCAAATCTGCAAGCCGACGAATCGGCATTGACTGGTGAGGCCATGCCGGTGAGGAAGCACCCTTACAGGTGGCCCACGGCCGAGCAAGGCGAAGTGACGGTCGATGGCGAATTCTGCGGAGCTGCAGGCACTCGGCTTCTGACCGGCGAGGCGCGCCTGCGGATCATTTCCACCGGTAGCGAAACACTTTACGGCGAGATCGTCCGCTCGGCTCGGGAAGGCCAACACGAGAAAACGCCGTTACAAGACGCAATCAAAAACCTCGTCACCGTGCTGGTCGTGGCGGCCCTCGTCGTCTGTGTCGCCCTCGCGGCAACCCGGTTGTACCAGGGATTTGGAATCGTCGACGCGTTCATGAGCGCCGTCACGCTCGCCGTGGCCGCCCTTCCAGAGGAATTTCCAGTGGTCTTCGCTGTCTTCCTCGGTGTTGGCGTCTATAGGCTGGCGCGCCGGCAGGCGTTGGTGCGGCGCTCAGTCGTCGTTGAGAATATCGGGCGGATCACCTGCATCTGCTCCGACAAGACCGGCACGATCACGGAAGGCCGGCTGCGGTTGACCCATCTCCTGCCCGCGGACGGCCATGCCCCAGACGAACTTCGGCGAGTCGCGGCAATTGCCTCGCGAGCCGAAAGCGGCGACCCCATGGATATGACGATTCTCGGGGGAATTCGCCTGCAACCCGGCGAGCGCCTCGCGACTTTTCCGTTCACCGAAGACCGCCGGCGCGAGGTCGGTGCGGTTCGCGAAGACAGCGGTACGGTGGTGATTGCCGCAAAGGGCGCGCCGGAGACGATCCTTGGCATGAGCAAAGTATCCAGGGCTGAACGCACGGCCTGGATCAAGAAGACCGAGGAACTCGCTGCTGGTGGCCACAAAGTGATCGCCGGGGCCTACAGGCGATTCGTCCAGTGGTCGGGCGGCGAACCCGAGCAGGGCTACTGTTTCGCCGGTCTACTGGCGTTTGAAGATCCTGTTCGGGAAGGCGTCCGGGAGGCTGTTGCCAAGGCGCGGGCGGTCGGCATCCGCGTGATCATGGTCACGGGAGACCATGTGGCAACCGCCCGCGCCATTGCCCGCGAGGCAGGAATCGGCGGCGATAGCCCGGTCGTCATCGAGGGAACCGATCTCGCCGGGCGATTGAGCCGGCACGGCCAGCGCGGGATCCAGGAACTCGACGCGGTCGCGCGGGCGATGCCTTCGCAAAAACTGGACCTGGTGCGCGCGCTGAAATCCTATGGCGAGATCGTGGCAGTGACCGGCGATGGCGTGAACGACGTCCCTGCTCTCCAGGGCGCCGATGTCGGGATCGCCATGGGCGAGCGCGGAACCCGCACCGCGCGCGAAGTGGCCTCCATCGTCCTGCTCGATGACAATTTCCGCACCATCGTCCGGGCCATCGCCGAGGGCCGCCAACTGTTCCACAATCTCAAGCTGAGCTTTGCCTTTCTCTTGATGGTGCACATACCGCTCGTGGGGACGGCCGCCTTGATCCCGTTCGCGGGCTTTCCGTTGCTCTATCTGCCTCTCCATATCGTCTGGCTCGAACTCATTATTCATCCGGTGGCGCTGCTGGTCTTTCAGGAGCTGCCAGCGTCGGACGAACTCGAAAGCATTCAGCGCCATCTGAAAGTCCGGTTCTTCGATTGGCGTGAGTGGACCCTGATCGCCATCGTCGGAAGCGTCGTAGGTGTCATAGTCGTCGGCGGCTATGTGCGCAGCCTGGGTGTCGCACATGATGTCGAGCATGCCCGGACCATGGCTTTGGTCGCGCTCGTTCTCGCAACCGCCGCGATCACGGCGGGGCTCAGCCGGCTGCGATCGCGAAGTGCAATTGCAGCCGTTCTCATCACGGTGGCGTCGGCGGTGATCCTCTCGCAGACCGCGTCGATTGCTGCCCTTCTGCATCTGCGGCCGCTCCACTGGGATGACTGGTTCCTGGCAGGATGCAGTGGGTTGCTTGCCGGCTCTCTCGCCATTCTCCTGCCGTCGATCAAACGCAAACAACGAACCGGCACCGGACACCGCTAGTGCGCTACGAGCAGTCGCACAGTATGTGACTTTAAGACTCGCTTGGTTCTTGTCGTCAGCAGCGTCTGTTCGAGGAAGCCTCCGACCGCTCCCTCCCCGATGGCCTGCGCAAGGAAAACCTCGCCTCAAAGCCGCTTTGCCGCCCCGGCAATGGAGATGTGAGAATCAGCTCGCCGCCGACGCCGGAGGCAATGGCGTTGGCGATGGCAAGGCCGAGACCCGAACCCTCGGCGCCGGTACGGCCCCGCTCGAACGGCTGCGACAGGCGCGTCAGCAGGCCGGGCGGAACGGGCGGCCCTTCATTGGAAACGGTCAGCACACCGCCGTGCGAAAGAGCAACGGTTACTGGCGCGTCGGGGGACCCATGCTTGAGGCCGTTCTCGACGAGGTTTCGCACGACAATGGCGAAGGCGTCAGCATCGATTCCAGCCAGCACCGGCGTTTCCGGAATGTCGAGAGCGATCCGCTCGGCTGCACCGGGGTTCCGCATCATTTCGTCGGCAACCATCTTCGTGACGCTTGCGATATCGGTCGTCTGCTTGCCCTGGAGGCGGCCGCCCTCGGCCCTCGCCAGTTGCATCAGCTTTTCAGACAGCCGTGAAAGGCGCCGCAGCGCTTCCTCGATCTGCAGCGCACGGTTGCGGGCGGCGGTGTCGTTCGTTTCGGCGATCAGCCTTTGCGTCTGCGCCAGCGCAGCGGCAACAGGCGTGCGCAGTTCATGCGCAGAATTGGCAGTGAAACTCCGCTCCGCATCCAGAGCGCGGCCCAATCTGTCGAGGAGATGGTTCACGGCGTCCGCGATCGGCCCGATCTCGGACGGCAGGCCAGCGGCTGGAATGGGACTGAGGTCGCCACTGCCGCGCGCTTCGATTCCCCTCCGCAGGTTCCTGACCGGCGCCATCGAGACGCGCACAACGCCCCACACGACGACAAGGCTGAGGGGAATTAGCAGGACCAGCGGCCAAGCGAGGCCAAGGAGAGCTTCGTTCGCCGCCTCGCGGCGATGGGCAAGTGGTTCCGCCACGGCGATTGTGATCGTGCCTTGCAACGCGGCGTCGAAGTACACCCTGTGGGTTGGCGTGTCGATGAATCCCATCTTGTGAATGGGAGGAAACACAGCGTCATCGGCGCGGTGCGAACGCAGCAGCACAGTACCGCGCGCATCGCGTACCACGTAAGTGAAGTACTCGTCGTGCTGCCTCAGCGTGGCGATACGCTGGGACGTGTCGCCTTCCTCGCGGCCGAGGATATCGAGCACGGCAAGCGGGAGAAGCCGCTGGGCCGTCTCCTCGAGCGCGCTGTCGAACACTCTGTTCACCTCGTGGTGCAGCCTTTGCGCTGTCACCACGGCTGCAACGATCCAGAGGAGCGCGACGCCGAACCCCAGCCATAGCGAAATCCGCCACTGCAGGCTGCGCGGCGCCGTCACGCGGCACGTCCCAGCCGGTAGCCGACACCGCGTACGGTCTCAATGACGCCGTGTCCGAGCTTCTTGCGCAGGCGACTGATATGCACCTCGATTGTGTTGCTCTCCACTTCCTCCCCGAAGGAATACAGCCTCTCCTCCAGTTGTGCTTTGGACCGAATCTGGCCGGGGCGCTGCACGAACGCTTCGAACAGGGCCCACTCACGCGCAGTCAGGTCGATGATCCTTCCAGCACGGAGGATCGAGCGTGCGGCGAGGTCGATCTCCAGGTCTCCGATCCGGACGAGAGGATTGGGGTTCCCGGCATAGCGGCGCGCGACAGCGTTCAGCCGCGCGGCCAGTTCGGAGAGGTCGAAGGGCTTGACCATGTAGTCGTCAGCCCCCGCATTGAGCCCCTCAATGCGGTCGGACAGTTGATCGATCGCGGTCAGGATGATGACCGGCGTGACGTCGCCCCTGGCGCGAAGGTCGCGCAGGAGTCCAATACCCCGGCCATCGGGCAGCATCAGATCCAGCAGAAGCAGATCATAGGCGGCGCTGGCGATGTGGTCACGCGCGACATCGAGCCGTTTGACCCAGTCCACCGAGTGTCCATCGGAGGCGATCTGATCGCGCACGGCCGCACCAAGAATTGTATCATCCTCGATCAACAGAACCCGCATAGTCTCATTCTGGCCAGTTCCTACGTTCGCTGGCCAAACCTCAAACTAAC
>NZ_JBFWZI010000180.1:0-14292 GCF_050185545.1 Reyranella sp.
ATCAGGAAGCGGCGGATCTGGGCGCCGGCCATGCGCGGATCGGCGGCGAGGTCACGATTGACCTGGGCGATCTCGCCTTCGATTAGGTCGTGTACCTCCTTGAGGCCGGCCAGTTCCTGGTAGCTCGCGTAGGCGATGTTGCGCCGCTCCGCCCAGTCGCCGACCGCCGTCATGTCTATGTTGACGAAGACGGCAACGAAGTCGCGGCCGTGCCCGAACGCCACCGCCTCGTTGATGTGCGGGAAGAACTTCAGCTTGTTCTCGATGAACTTGGGGGCGAACAGGGTGCCGTCGTTCAGCCGGCCGACGTCGCGCGCGCGATCGATAATGCGCAGATGGCCGCGCTCGTCGAGATAACCCGCATCGCCGGTATGGACCCAGCCGTCCGCCGTCTTGGTGTCGTTGGTCGCCTCGGGGTTCTTGAAGTACTCCCTGAACACGCCCGGGCTGCGATAAAGCACCTCGCCCGACTCGGCGATGCGCAGCTCGACCCTGGAGACCGGCTTGCCGACCGTGTCGGGATAGACCTCGCCGTTGGGATGGATGGTGACGAACACCGACGCTTCGGTCTGGCCGTAGAGCTGCTTCATGTTGACGCCGAGCGCGCGATAGAAATTGAAGATCTCGGGCCCGACTGCCTCGCCCGCGGTGTAGGCCACGCGCACGCGACTCATGCCCAGCGTGTTCTTGAGCGGGCCGTAGATCAGCAGGTTGCCGAGCCCGTAGAGCAGGCGATCGCCGATGCCGACGCTCCGCCGGTCGAGCAGCGCCGGGCCGACGCGACGCGCCACCGTCATGAAGAACTGGAACAGCCAGCGCTTGATGAAGCCCGCATCCTCCATGCGGATCGTGACCTGGGTGATCAGGTTCTCGAGTACGCGCGGCGGCGCGAAATAGTAGGTCGGCCCGATCTCGCGCAGGTCGGTCATCACGGTGGCGGCGGATTCCGGGCAATTGACGACCAGCCCGACGACGTAACCCTGGGCGTAGGAGAAGATGTGATCGCCGACCCAGGCCATCGGCAGGTAGGAGAGCAGCTCGTCGCCCTCGCGCAGGCCGTCGAATTCGGCGCCGGCGCGCGCCGCCCACACCAGGTTGTCGTAGCTCAGCACCGCGCCCTTGGGCCGTCCGGTGGTGCCCGAGGTGTAGAGCATGATGGCGTCGTCGGCGCCCTGCCCCCGGGCGACCTCGGAGTCGACCAGCCCGGGCTCGACCTCGAGACGCCTGGCGCCGCGCTCCTGCACCGCCTCGTAGGCCAGCACGTCGGCATAATGTCGAAGGCCACGGGGATCGACGAAGATCACGACCTCGAGCGCCGGCACCCGGCGCCGGATTTCCAGCAGCTTGTCGACCTGCTCCTGGTTTTCGGCGATGGCGAACCGGGCCCCCGCATGCTCGACGACATAGGCAAGCTCGTCGGTCACGGAATCCTGGTAGACCGGCACGGGGACGCCCCCCAGGGACTGGCCGGCGCAGATCGACCAGTAAAGGCGTGGCCGATTGTCGCCGACCACGATCAGGCGGTCGCCACGCCGGAAGCCCAGATCGGCGAGGCCGGCCGCCAGCCGACGGACCTCGTCGGCGACCCGCGCCCAGCGGTAGGTCTGCCAGATGCCGTACTCCTTCTCGCGGTAGGCCGGCCGGTCGGGGCCCGTCGCAGCGCGCAGGGCGAGCAACTTGGGAAAGGTGTCGCGATCCTCGGTTCGGCCGTCAGCCGCTGGCGTGGTCATCCCCGACTGCACTCCCTGTGCCCCGCCGCGCTTGTTGTTGTCTGCGGCGGATTTCCCCGGCCACATAGCCACAGTCGATTTGCGCCGGTCAAGCCAGCCGCCGGCCGGTCAGTGTCTCGGCCTCGCCAAGGCGGAAGGCCGCGGCTTTCAGCGGGGCGATTGACTGCAGAAACTCCCTTTCCATGCGGGATGCACTAGGTCGCGGCAAAGATGCCCCTTTGCCCAAGGCAGTTCGCGGTCACGAGATAGTCATCCCCCGCCCCTCTCGCTGCCAACGCATTCATGGCTTCTCAGGGAGCCCGACACTTGCGAACGCCCAAGTACAGCCGAGCCCCAGTGCGGCCACGTTGTCACGAGCGAAGGGGGTATTCACGCCACTTTCAAGGTGGGAATAGCAGAAGTTCGCCGGGGTGCATGGGCGGCAGGCCACCGCTTGGGGGAGCTTCCTGGTCATCCAGGCCCACCCGCTCCCAGTAGCATGAGATTTCTTGCATATCGGAATTTCGTTGCTCGGCTCCACTCTTGTCCTTAGCGTTGGGTCCAAGATCCCGATGAGGATCACAGTCCCGCGTCGAAGCGGGCGTAGTCAGGGAGGCAGCGATGGTTTCAGCGAAGGCAGGTCATGAGGCAGCCGGCCTAGAGCAGAACCTCTAGCCCGCAGCGTTCGCGGTTGCTTGTGCGGCAGCCGTGCGCGGGATCACGCACTCACGAGTTCGAGTTCGAGAAACGACATCACGAACAGGAGCCACCAGGGAGGCGAACATGGGTGTGAAGACGGGAAGCGTAAGCCGTCGGGAGTTGCTCGTTCTTTCCGCGTTGGGACTGGCAGCCGGCGGGCAGCGCGCGGCACTGGCCGCCGGCCCCGAGGACCAGCTGACATGGGGCGTGCACACCACGCTCGCACCCACTTGGTTCGATCCGGCGGAGACGCCGGGCATCATCACGCCTTTCATGATCATGTATGCCCTGCACGACGGCATGGTGAAGCCGATGCCGGGCAACGCCGCCGAGCCGTGCCTGGCGGAGAGCTGGAAGGCGGCGCCGGACGGGCTCAGCTACCAATTCGCCTTGCGCGCCGGGACCAAGTTCCACAACGGCGAGCCGGTGACGGCGGAGGACGTCAAGTTCTCCTTCGAACGCTATCGCGGCACCTCGGCGGCGCAGATGAAGGAGCGCGTGGCGACGGTGGAGACGCCGGACTCGCGGACCGTGCGCTTTGTGCTGAAGAAGCCGTGGCCGGATTTCCTGACCTTCTACAGTTCAGCCACCGGAGCAGGCTGGATCGTGCCGAAGAAATACGTCGAGAAAGTCGGCGAAGACGGCTTCAAGAAGGAACCGATCGGAGCCGGGCCATACCGCTTCGTCTCCTTCACACCCGGGGTGGAGCTGGTGATGGAGGCCTTCGACGGCTACTGGCGCAGGAAGCCCTCCGTGAAGCGGCTGGTCTTCAAGGTGATTCCCGAGGAGGCGACGCGACTTGCGGCGCTGAAGCGCGGCGAGGTCGACCTTGCCTATTCGATCCGCGGCGAGTTGGCCGAGGAGTTGCGCAAGACGCCGGGCCTCACCCTGAAGTCGGTGGTGATCCAGGCCCCCTTCTGGCTCTATTTCGCCGACCAGTGGGATCCGAAGTCGCCGTGGCACGACCAGCGCGTGCGCGAGGCGGCGAGGCTGGCGATCGACTACAAGGCCGTCTCCGAAGCGCTCACGCTCGGCCACTCGCCGATCACCAACAGCATCATTCCCGACAACTTCGAGTTCTACTGGAAGCCGCCGCCGGCGGTATACGACCCCGCGAAAGCCAAGCAGCTCCTCGCCGCAGCGGGATACCGGGACGGCTTCGATGCCGGCGACTACTACTGCGATACGTCGTACTCCAATGTCGCCGAGGCGCTGATCAACTACCTGCAGGAAGCTGGCATCCGCGTGAAGATGCGCCCGCTCGAGCGAGCCGCTTTCTTCAGCGCCTACTCCCAGAAGAAGCTGAAGAACATCATACAGGGCGCCTCCGGCGCGTTCGGCAATGCGGCGACGCGGCTGGCAGCGTTCGTGGTCAAGGACGGCAGCTATGCCTACGGCAGCTATCCCGAGATCGACGAGCTGTTCGCCCAGCAGGCGGTGGAACTCGATGTCGCGAAGCGCACCGCCCAACTGCAGCGCGCGCAGCAAATCATGCATGAGCGCAGCATCTACGCACCGATCTGGCAGCTCGCCTTCCTGAACGGTTTCGGCAAGCGCGTGGGCGAGTCCGGGCTCGGCCTGATCAAGGGCCATGCCTACTCCGCGCCGTACGAGGACGTAACCCTGAAGGGCCAGGGCTAGCGCTTGCCCGATTTCAACGTCGTTCGGACCGCGCGGACGCACGCGGTCCGGACGAGGCGGTTACCGGCTCGATCGATCTTGTGGCCCGCTATCGGGTGGCTATGGCGGGCTGTGGCGTAGGCCGGCGTCCCCGGGAAGCTTCGAACCTCCGGCCCCTCATTCAAGACACGGCCGCCGGCTGTAGGCGCAGCGTGAAGGCCGCCCCGCCGCCGCGCCGATTGTCGACCGTGATACTGCCGCCGTGGGTTTCGGCAACGCGCGCCGCGATGGCGAGGCCGAGGCCGCGGCCGCTCGAATCGTGCCGATCGCGCCGCCAGAACCGGCGGAAGATCGATTCGCGCTCGCTCTCCGGCACGCCCGGTCCATCGTCGAGGACGCGCACCACGCAGTCGGTCGAGACCTCGACGTCGACGGCGCCGCCGTTGGGCGTGTGGCGGATGGCGTTCTCGATCAGGTTGCGGACGGCGCGGAACAACGCCTCGGGATGGCCGCGCACCCAAACCGAACCCTCCGCGCCGCTGAGGGAGATGGTCTTGGCGCTGTCGACGGCGAGCGGCGCCATCATGGCGACGGCCTCGGCGCAGACCAGCTGCAGGTCGGCCCGCGCATCCTCGCGGACGACGAAGCTTTCGAGCTCGGCAATGTCGAGAACCTGGCTCACCGTGCGGGTCATGGCGATCACGTCGGCCCGCAAGGCGTTGCGCGCCGGGCCGGGCTCCAGAGCGTCGACGCGCGCCCGCATGATGGAAAGCGGCGTTCGCAGTTCGTGCGCCATGTCGGCGGTGAAGTCGCGCTGGGCACGGAAGCCCGCCTCGAGGCGGTCGAGCGCCTGGTTGACGGCATGGACCAGGGGAACGATCTCGGCCGGCAGCGACTGCTCGGGCAGGCGCACGTCGGTACGCGTCGGCCCGATGGACGCCGCCGTCATCGAGGCGGCGCGCACCGGATCGAGGGCACGGCGGAAGATCAGGATGTCGAACAGGAACAGCACCAGCAGGATCGGAAAGGTGATCCACGCCACCCGCGGGAAGAACGAGTTGACGATGTCGTCGACAATGACGTCGCGATGCGCCAGGTCCTGGCCGACCTGGATCCAGTACATCCGATCGCCGACCGTCCGGGCGACGCTGATGCCGAACAGCACGGAGCCCGTGCTGCGCTTGCGCATGATCCAGTCGCCCAATTTCGCGGGCGGGAACAACGCCGCCCCGTCGTCGCGCGAGGAAAACAGGACGCCGCCTGCCTGGTCGAGCACGGCATAGGCGTAGAGCCCGTAGTCGACCGAGTAGAGCGGCTGCAGCTCGGCGGGAATATCGAGGGCGACGCCGCCGCCGCGCTGCGGCCGCAGGAAACTGCCGATCGTGTTGGCCTGGCTGCGCAGAGCGTCGCGATGCAGGCTGTTGACGACCTGGTCGAGCAGCAGGTAGAGGGCCAGGGGCATCAGGATCGACGTGACGCCGATCGCGACGACGTGCAGCGCCACGACCCGCGAAATGATCGATCGCGATCGTTTCACCCGCCCTTTTCCTCGGCCATCAGGTAGCCGACCCCGCGCACGGTATGAATTTTCACCGTGGCGCCGGCATCGGCCAGCATCTTGCGCAGCCGATGGACATAGACCTCGACCGCATTGGAGCCGACATCGCCCGACAACCCGAACAGGTGGTCCTCGAACAGGCGCTTCGGAGCCACGTTGCCGCTGCGCCGGAGCAGAATCTCGAGCACGGCCGTTTCGCGCGCGGGGAAGGACCGCACGGTGCCATTGATGATCACCTGCCGTCCCTCGGTATCGAGCGCAACGTTGCCGAAGGTCAAGCGCCGGCCGAGCAGGTTGCCCGGACGGCGCAGCAAGGCCTGCAGGCGGGCGACCAGCTCTTCCATGGCAAAGGGCTTGGCCATGTAGTCGTCGGCTCCCTCGCGCAGGCCGTTGACCCGGTCGCTCACTCCGTCCCGCGCCGTCAGCACCAGGACCGGCGTCGAATCGCCACGACGGCGCAGGTCGCGCAACAGGGTCAGCCCGTCGTCATCCGGCAGGCCGAGATCGAGCACGATGGCGGCGTAACGCATGGTCGACAGCACATGTGCCGCATCGCCGGCCGTGCTCACGGAGTCGGCGGCGAACCCACCCCGTGCAAGGCCCTTGTTCAGCAGGGTGACCAGCTCGGCATTGTCCTCGACCAGGAGCACCCGCATCGGTGCGCATCTCCGGATTGATTGGCCGTCTGCAAGTCTAGCACGTCTCGCATATGGGATGAGTCGGGTCTGAACGGCGGCATGCCGCCCGCGCCGTTCCTGTTCCTCACCGTGCCGCCGTCGATCCCGGGCACCTTCTCACACCGCCGCGTCTTGGCTACATCTGGGGTGTGAATCCTGCCGACCAGCTGATCGATCTCGGCGATCGCCGCCTGCGCACGCGCCGCCTCGCGCCACGCCACGACGACGGGCTCGAGCGCACGACACTCGTGTTCCTGCACGAGGGCCTGGGCTGCATCGAGATGTGGCGCGACTTCCCGCAGAAGCTTTGCGACGCCACGCGCTGCCCGGGCGTAGTCTACGACCGTACCGGCTATGGCGGCTCGACCCCGTGGCCTGCGGATCCGGGCCGCGCCTATATGGCGGTCGAGGCCGACCTCGTGCTGCCCCACCTGCTCGCGGCGCTCGGCATCGAGGATTGCGTCGTGATCGGCCATAGCGACGGCGGCACGATCGCCCTCAACTATGCCGCCGCCGATCCCGAGCCGCTGCGCGCCGTGGTGACGTTGGCTGCTCACGTCGTCAATGAGCCAGTCAACACGACCAGCATAGAAAAAGTGCGCGCGGCCTTCGCGACCGGCGACCTGCGCCAGCGCCTGGCGAAGTACCACACCCATGTCGACCACGCCTTCCACCTCTGGGCCGATGCGTGGCTGGCGCCGGGCTTCCAGCCGATGGACGCCGACGCACGACTGCCGCGCATCATGGTCCCGGTGCAGGCGATCCAGGGCGAGGACGACGAATACGGCAGCGAGCTGCAACTTGGCCTGATCGCCGGCAAGGTCGGCGGCTACTGTGAAACCCGCCTGGTCCCCGACTGCGGCCACAGTCCGCATCTCCAGCAACCAGTCTACGTGTTGGCCGAGATCACCCGCTTCATCGCGCCCCTGGCGCTGGTGCGGTAGTGGACGGGAACTTCCTCCCCCGTAATCGGGGAGGAAAAGGCTGGACGCCGCCGCTACAGCCGCTTCAGCTCGCTGGTCGCGGCCCAGTTGAACTCGGACACGGTCGGGCAGCGCGCCTGGGCGAGCTGGAGCTGCTCGCGGGCACGCTGGCGATCGCCGCGGCGCAGCGCGTCCATGGCGATGAAGAAGGCGGCGGGGCACTTGCCGTTGCTGCGCTTGGCGAGGTCGTCGGCTTCGGCGATCACCTCGAGCTCGCCGACCGGCAGCCTGCCAAGCAGGAATCGCACGATGGCTCCCGGCCATTCGTCGAGGCTTTCGCTGCCGATCTCCCGCGCGAGCGTGCCGCGGGCATCCTGACGGGCGCGGACCTGTGCGGCGTAGCGCCAGACCAGCGGGCCCAGCCGCGACTTGAGCGTGGTGCGGCCCGGCAGCGTGGCCTCGAAATCCTGCGCCGCCTGGGCGTACTGGCCGAGATTGAACTCGGCATGGCCGCGATAGAACAAGGCCGTGCGCCGGTCGATTTGGGTGGTCGCGCTGGCCAGCGCCGCATTCAGCAGCTCGAGCGCACGGCCAAAGTCGGCGATCTGCATATAGACCTGGGCCTGGGCGATCACCAGCCATGAATCACCCGGCTTGCGCTGCAGGGCGCTGTCGAGCGTGCGCAGGGCCGCGGCACGGTCGCCGCCGCCCGCCAGCTCGGGCACCGTGCCCGACAGCACGAGCTGCCAGGCCGTCGGCAGCACCCGCCCCATCTCGGCGATGTCCTTCTGGCTGTCGGCCTCGCGGCCCAGCCGGCTCAGCTGGTAGGCGCGGATGCTGAGATAGATCGACCGGTCGAAGGCCGACAGCTTGCTGCTCGCCAGGATCCTGTTGAGCGCATCCAGGGTAGTGTGGCGGCCGTCGGCAGGCAGCCCCAGCGGCTCGCCGGAACGCCCGAAGTCGCGCGCCGAAGGGTCCCAGGACTCGACGGCGTTGCGCTGCGCCAAGGCCGTGCCGGACACGGTCACGAGGACTGCAAAGGCGGCGATTGCGCGAGCCAATTCCCGTCGCATGCCGGCAATCTGGCACAACGGGCCGGTGCCCGCATCCGCCGATTGCCTCGCTGGGATCATGCTCCTATTTTGCCAGCCCGATGCATGCCCGACCGCAAGGAGTTTCGCCGATGGCCGCCGCCCACCCCAACAGTTTCAAGGCCCGCAAGACGTTGAAGGTCGGCACCAGGAGCTATACTTATTTCAGCCTCAAGGCGGTCGAAAAGGAAGTCGGCGACCTCTCGCGCCTGCCGGTGTCGCTGCGCGTCCTCATGGAAAACCTTCTGCGCCATGAGGACGGTACGACCGTCAAGAAGGCCGACATAGCGGCCTTCGCCGACTGGCTGAAGAACGGCGGCAAGTCGGCCAAGGAGATCAACTTCCGGCCGGCCCGCGTCCTGATGCAGGATTTCACCGGCGTGCCGGCCGTCGTCGACCTTGCGGCCATGCGCGACGCCATGGGGGCGCTGGGCGGCGATCCCAAGAAGATCAACCCGCTGGTGCCGGTCGACCTGGTCATCGACCACTCGGTGATCGTCGACAATTTCGGCAATTCGAGCGCCTTCGGCGCCAACGTCAAGCTCGAGTACGAGCGCAACCTCGAGCGCTACCAGTTCCTGCGCTGGGGCCAGATGGCGTTCGACAATTTCCGCGTCGTGCCGCCGGGCACCGGCATCTGCCACCAAGTCAATCTCGAGTACCTGGCCCAGGTCGTGTGGACGCGCAAGGAAGGAAAGGAGACCGTCGCCTACCCCGACACCCTGGTCGGCACCGACAGCCATACGACCATGGTGAACGGCCTGTCCGTGCTCGGCTGGGGCGTCGGCGGCATCGAGGCCGAGGCCGCCATGCTCGGCCAGGCGCAGCCGATGGTCATCCCCGACGTGATCGGCTTCAATCTGACCGGCAAGCTGCGCGAGGGCGCGACGGCCACCGACCTGGTGCTGACCGTGACGCAAATGCTGCGCAAGAAGGGCGTGGTCAGCAAGTTCGTCGAGTTCTACGGCGAGGGCCTCGCCGAGCTGCCGCTCGCCAACCGCGCCACCATCGCCAACATGGCGCCGGAGTACGGCGCTACCTGCGGCTTCTTCCCGGTCGACGAGATCACGCTGGGCTACCTCAAGACGACCAACCGCGGCCCTGCCGCCAAGCTAACCGAGGCCTATGCCAAGAAGCAGGGCCTGTGGCGCTCCAAGAAGTCGCCCGAGCCGATCTTCACCGACACGCTGCACCTGGATCTCAGCGAGGTCGAGCCGAGCCTGGCCGGCCCCAAGCGCCCACAGGACCGCGTGCCGCTGTCGCAGGCGGCGTCACAGTTCGTCGCCAACATGGAGAAGGAGTTCGACCGCAAGGACGACGGCAAGCGCGTTGCCTGCGAGGGCGCGGACTACGATCTCGGCCATGGCGACATCGTCATCGCCGCGATCACCTCGTGCACCAACACCTCGAACCCCTACGTCATGCTGGGCGCCGGCCTGATTGCGCGCAATGCGGTGAAGCACGGGCTCAAGGTCAAGCCATGGGTCAAGACCTCGCTGGCGCCGGGCTCGCAGGTCGTCACCGAGTATCTCCAGGCCTCCGGCTTGCAGAAGGATCTCGACAAGATCGGCTACAACTTGGTGGGCTACGGCTGCACAAGCTGCATCGGCAATTCGGGGCCGCTGCCCGATCCGGTGACCAAGGCGGTGAACGACGCCGACCTGGTGGTCTGCGCGGTGCTGTCGGGCAACCGCAACTTCGAGGGTCGCGTCAATCCGCTGACCCGGGCCAACTACCTCGCCTCGCCGATGCTGGTCGTGTGCTATGCGCTCGCCGGCTCGATGAAGATCGACATCACCAAGGATCCGATCGGCACCGGCAAGGACGGCAAGCCGGTCTATCTCAAGGATCTGTGGCCGACCAACATGGAGGTCCAGAAGCTGGTCGACAAGTTCGTCACCGCCAAGGCCTTCAAGAAGCGCTACGCCGACGTCTTCAAGGGCGACAAGTTCTGGCGCGGCATCAAGACCAAGCCCAGCCTGACCTATAGCTGGGACGACAAGTCGACCTACGTGCGCAACCCGCCCTATTTCGACGGCATGCCCAAGACGCCCGGCGCGCTCGGCAACATCCAGGGTGCCCGCCCGCTCGGCCAGTTCGGCGATTCGATCACCACCGACCACATCTCGCCCGCCGGCTCGATCAAGAAGGACAGCCCGGCCGGTTCCTACCTGCTCGAGCACGGCGTCGAGCCCAAGGACTTCAACCAGTACGGCACGCGGCGCGGCAATCACGAGGTGATGATGCGCGGCACCTTCGCCAACATCCGCCTCAAGAACGAGATGGTGCCGGGCATCGAGGGCGGCTTCACCCATCACTTCCAGACCGACCAGCCCGAGCCGATCTTCGACGTGGCGATGCGCTACAAGAAGGAGCACACGCCGCAGATCCTGATCGCCGGCAAGGAATATGGCACCGGCAGCTCGCGCGACTGGGCGGCCAAGGGCGTCAACCTGCTCGGCGTCAAGGCGGTGGTATGCGAGACCTTCGAGCGCATCCATCGCTCCAACCTGGTCGGCATGGGCGTGCTGCCGCTGCAGTTCAAGGACGGCATGACGCGCAAGACGCTGAACCTCACCGGGCACGAGAGCTTCGACGTCGGCGGCATCGACGGCACGCTCTCGCCCGGCATGGACGTGCCGCTCACCATCCATCGCCGCGACGGCACCAGCGACACCATCACGCTGACCTGCCGCATCGATACCGCCGAGGAGGTCGAGTACTTCAAGAACGGCGGGGTGCTGCACTACGTGCTGCGCAACCTGGCGCACGCAGCCTGAGCGGCGGCAAGACGGGCATGGCGACGGCATTTGTCGGCCACTTCGTCGCCATGGCCCGCAACAATGCCTGGGCCAACAATCGGCTGCTCGGCGCCTGCACGGCGTTGAGCGCCGAGGAATTCGCCGCGCCGCGCACGAGCTTCTTCCCCTCGCTGCGCGCCACGCTCAATCACATTCTCTGGGTCGACATCTATTACATCGATGCGCTGCTGGGCGATCCGACCGTCCTCGAGCGCTACCATGACCCGCCGCCCGACTTCGCCGATGCCGGCACCCTCCGGGAGGCGCAGCTCGCCAGCGATCGGCGCCTGATCGCGTTCTGCGAGCGCCAGACCGACCAATCGCTGGTCGGCGATTGCGTGCTGCCGCGGCCCAATCGCCGGCCGCCGCCCAGCCCGGTGGCGGCCGTTCTCGCGCATCTCTTCCAGCACCAGATCCATCATCGCGGCCAGGCCCATGCGATGCTGAGCGGCACGAGGGTGAAGCCGCCGCAGCTCGACGAGTTCTTCCTGGCCGGCGAGCAGCACCTTCGAGCCGACGAGTTGCGCGCCCTCGGCCTGCCCGAGACGTGATGCGGCCGCGCCCGTCGTTTGCCGGTGCGGCAATCGAGGTGAGCGACCTGGCGCGCTCCGTTGCCTTCCATCGCCTGTGGCTGCCAATGCTGGGCTTCCATCGCGTGTGGGCGGGACCCGACCGCGTGATGTGGTCGCGCGGCTACGACCATTTCGTCATGCGCCAGGCCAAGGACGGCGTGTCATACGGGCCGGGCGCGCTGTGGCTTGCCGTGTCGGCCGAGAGCCGTGCCCAGGTCGATCTCGTCCACCTGGAGCTGCGCGAAGCCGGGGCGCAGATCCTGCAGCCGCCGCAGGAGCTCGACTATTTCGCACCGGGCTACTACTCGGTGGGCTTCCGCGATCCCGACGGCGTGCCGATCGAGGTCGTCCATCGCTGGGATGAATTGCCCGACCTCGCCGATGCCGAGCAGGTCCGCGTACCGGGACACGGCGTTACCCTGGGGGGCTATCTCTTCAAGCCGCAGACCGGCAAGCCGCCCTATCCGGCCCTGATCCTGCTGCACGGCTTCGCCGGCCACGCCCACACCATGACGGGACTGGCGCGGGCCGCCTCGGCCAACGGTTATGCCGCGCTGGCCCTGTCGCTGCGCGGCTGGCTGGGCTCGGAAGGCGAGAACGACCAGGGCCTGCGCCAGCCGCTCGACGTGCTGGCCGCCATCGACTGGCTCGCCAAGCGGCCGCTGGTCGATCGCGAGAGGATCGGGCTGGTCGGCGCCTCGATGGGCGGGCAGGTCGCCCTGCTGACGGCGGCGCACAGGCCGCCGGTGCGCGCGGTCGCCTCCTTCTACGCGCCGACCGACCTCGCGCGCTGGCGCGAGGCCAACCCCTTCATCCGCGACTATCTCGACGATCTGTGCGGCCCGGAAGGCCTGCCGGTGCGCTCGCCGATCCTGCGGGTGACCCAGATCGACGTGCCGGTCCTGCTGATACACGGCGACAACGACGAGAACGTGCCGGTGGCGCAGACGCTCGCCATGGAGGAGGCGCTGCGTGCGCACGGCAAGGAGGTCGAGGTCTTCATCGTGCAGAGCGGTACGCACTTCTTCAGCGAGCAGCAGAATGCGCTGGCGCGTCGTAAGCTCTTCGACTTCCTGCGCCGCCATCTCAATCGGAGCTGAACTTTCATGCTTGTGTCCGAAGCCATCGCCACCCGCCGCTCGATGCGGACGTTCAAGCCCGATCCGGTGTCGCGGGCCGACGTCGAATGGATCATCGCCAACGCCACGCGCGCCGCCTCGAACGGCAACCTGCAGCCATGGAAGCTCTACGTCACCATCGGCCCGGCGCGCGAACGGCTGTCCGGCGCCATCCTCAAGGCGATCGATGCCGGCGACAACGGGCCCGGCGGCGAGTACGACGTCTATCCCAAGGAATTCACGCCGCTCTACGACCAGCGCCGCAAGCTGGTCGGCAAGCAGCTGTACACCGTGCTCGGCGTGCCGCGCGGCGATGCCGCCGGCATGCTGAAGCAGTTCCGCCGCAACTTCCTGTTCTTCGATGCACCCGTAGGCATGATCCTGTGCGTCGAGCGGCGCATGGGTGGCGGCCAGTGGATCGACTGCGGCATCTTCCTCGACCAGCTCATGCTGCTCGCCCGCGAGAAGGGCCTGCATACCTGCCCACAGGCGGCGTTCAGCCGCTACCAGCACGTGGTGCGCCGCGAGCTCGGCATCCCCGACGACCAGATCGTGATCTGCGGCTTGGCGCTTGGCTACGCCGACCCCGAGGCAATCCCCAACAACCTCGTCACCGAACGCGCCCCGATCCAGGATTTCACGACCTGGTTCGATCAGTGACTCCTCCCCAGCTGCGCTGGGGTTGTCCGCGTCTTCGCGGACGGAGGGGTCATGACTCTTGTCTTGGACCGCTGGCGACACGCCCGAACATGCAAATGATCATGAGCGGGCGAGACGCCCGCGGTCCAACAGAAGAGTCATGACCCCTCCGTCGCCGTATGACGGCGACACCTCCCCAGCGAAGCTGGGGAGGAGGACGGCTCGCCCAAAGTCGGATTGCCCAGGTCGCCGGGCGCGGGCTAAAACCGGAGAAATGGCGGCAAAACGGGCCACCGGAGGAGAGCCATGAGCGATGAACTGATCGATGTCAGCGGCGAATGGGCCAAGCGTGCCTATGTCGACGATGCCAAGTACAAGGCGATGTACGAGGCCTCGGTCAAGGATCCCGCGGGCTTCTGGGCCGAGCACGCCAGGCGCGTCGATTGGATCAAGCCGTTCAGCCCGGGCGCGGTGCGCGATGTCGACTACACCGGCAACGTCCACATCCGCTGGTTCCACGACGGCACGCTGAACGTCTCGGCCAACTGCATCGACCGCCATCTCGCCAAGCGCGCCGACCAGACGGCGATCCTCTGGGAAGGCGATGATCCGGCGAAATCGAAGCACATCACCTATCGCGAGCTGCACGCCGAGGTCTGCCGCATGGCCAACGCGCTGAAGCAGCTCGGCGTCAGGAAGGGCGACCGCGTCACCGTCTACCTGCCGATGATCCCCGAGGCGGCCTACGCCATGCTGGCCTGCACGCGCATCGGCGCCATCCATTCGGTGGTGTTCGGCGGCTTCTCGCCGGACAGCCTGGCCAACCGCATCGTCGATTGCGACAGCAACATCGTGATAACCGCCGACGAGGGCCTGCGCGGCGGC
>NZ_JBFWZI010000181.1:0-13785 GCF_050185545.1 Reyranella sp.
GCTGGCCGGATCGTGCAGCGCAGGGCTCGGTGGGGGCAGCATGATGCCGCCCGGCCAGGCGGTGGTCGTGCCGGCTGCGATCAGATCACGTCGATGGTCGGGAAGCGTGGATCGGCCGTGATGCAGTGCCGGAGATTGATCGCCAACCCGAAGTATCGGCGCTGAACTCTTCGGTGCCGGCTTCGAGCAGCCGCGGCACCACGGGACGGGAGTCGCGGCCCAGGCGCGTCGTGCCCGAGCGTGCGAGATGGTCGAGTCCCCAGATCGCGCCGGCGGCGCCGAAATAGAGGTTCGCCATCTCGTCGGGTGCTCCATCCTCGCGCGGATGCGATGGCCAGAAGCGCCCGGCGTCGCAGTGACGGGCTGCGTCCGCGACGATTTCCTCGATGGCCGCGACCGCTTCGGACGCGCTCCACGGCATCGCGTGCAGTGGGACATGGCGCGAGGGATCGATCATCGGGCCACGCCAACGGCGGTGCGGGCGCTATCGCAACAGCCCCGGTTTCTCTGGCGTGGGTCGCCGGACTACTCGGGCTCCGTTACGGTGCGGGCACCAGGGAGGAGCAGGCGATGGCGGGTCGATTGGTCAATGCGTTGGGCGCGGCGGCGAAGACGGCCGAGGCGTTTTCCGATCAGGCGACACTGCGACACATGCTGCGCTTCGAGGCCGCGCTCACCGCCGCGGTTGCCCGTGCCGGGCTGATCCCGAAGGAGCATGTGGCGGTGATCGAGCAGGCCTGCGACCCCGATCTCTACGATCCTGTTGCCCTCGCCGAAACGGCGCGGCGCAATCTCACGCTCACCGTGGCGGTGGTGCGGGCGCTGACCGCCGAGGTGCGCAAGCGCGAGGCCGCGGCAGCAGCTTCGGTGCATTGGGGAGCGACCAGCCAGGATCTCATCGACACCGCGATGGTGCTGCAGCTCGGCGAGGCCATGCCGCCGCTGCTCGCGGATCTGCATGGCATCGTCGCGGCGCTCGCCAGGCTGGCGCGCCGCCATCGCGCCACGCCGATGCTCGGCCGCACGCTGCTCCAGCCGGCGACGCCGCTGGCCCTCGGCCAGAAGATCGCCGGCTGGGCTTCCGACATCGACCGGGCGACGCGCCGGCTCGAGGCGAGCTTTGCCGAGACCCAAATCCTGCAGTTCGGCGGCGCATCCGGCTCGCTGTCGGCGCTGGGTGGCAAGGCCGAGCCGGTGATGAAGGGCCTGGCGAGGCGTCTTGGCCTCGCGCTGCCGCCGGCCCCGTGGTTCGCCCAGCGCGTCAGGGTCGCGGCTTTCGCCCAGGATGCGGCACTGGTGGTCGGTGCGCTGGGCAAGGCGGCGCGCGACATTGCCCTCATGATGCAGTTCGAGGTGGCCGAGGCGAGCGAGCCTACCGGCGCCGGACGCGGCGGTTCTTCCACCATGCCGCACAAGCGCAACCCTGTGGGCGCCGGCACGGTGCTCACCGCGGCGAGCCGGGCGCCACAGCTCGCCGCCACCATCGTTGCGGCCTTGCCGCAGGAGCATGAGCGCGCGCTCGGCGGCTGGCAGGCCGAATGGCCGACGCTGGCCGCGCTGGTCGAGTCGGTGGGTTCGGCGGTCGAGGCGATGGCCGAGGTGGCGCCCGGCCTCGCCATCGACGTCGATCGTCTGGCCGCCAGCCTGGCGGCGACCAACGGCGCGGTCCTGGCCGAGCGCGCGACTTTCCTGTTGGCCGAGAATATGGGCAAGGAGCAGGCCGGCAGGATCGTCGAGGCGGCCCTGTCCAGGGGCGGCTCGTTCGTCGCCGCGCTGGGCCGGCTCGAGCGCGAGCTGGGCGACGAGAAGGCGATGCTGGGAGTGTCGCCCAAGTTCGTCGACCGGTTGCTGGCGGACATCCGGCGGCGGTGAGGGCCATCTTGACTTTCCTCCCCCGTCTTACGGGGGAGGCGAGTCGAGATTGAGATGACACGCCACCCGATGGCCGTCGGCGATGGCCCTGAGCGGCGGCGACTCGTGGGCGCAGCGGGCGAAGGCGTGCGGGCAGCGGTCGCGGAAGCGGCAGCCCGACGGCGGCTCGCGGGCGTCGGGCACGTTGCCTTTGATCGGCAGCGGCTGGCGCGACTGGTCGGGATCGGGCACCGGCACGGCAGCGACCAGCGCCTGGGTGTAGGGATGGCGCGGCCGGCGCACGATCTCCTCGGTCGGGCCGTCCTCGACGATGGTACCGAGATACATCACCAGGGTGCGATCGCACAGGTAGCGCACCAGCGCGAGGTCGTGCGAGATGTAGATCGCGGTCAGCCCCATGTCGTCGCGCACCTCGCGCATCAGGGCGAGGATGCCGGCACGCACGCTGACATCGAGCATCGACACCGGCTCGTCGGCGACCAGGAAGCGCGGCGCCAGCACCAGCGCGCGCGCCAGCACGACGCGCTGCAGCTGCCCGCCGCTCAGCTGGTGCGGGTACTTGTCGAGATAGCGGTCGAGGTCGGGCAGATGGACGCGGCGGAAGGCAGCGGCGATGCGATCGGCGTGCTCGGTCTCCGGGATGCCGGCATTGACCAGCGGCTCGGCGACGGCGCGGTAGATGGTGAAGCGCGGGTTCAGCGCATCGAACGGGTTCTGGAACACGAGCTGCGCCTGGCGGCGGAACTCGCGCAGCGCCGGGCCCTTCAAGCCTCCCAGCGCCGAGCCGTCGAAGGTGATCGACCCGGTGGTCGGCTCGACCAGCTTCAGCATCAGCCGGCCGAGCGTGGTCTTGCCGCAGCCCGACTCGCCCACGATCGCCACGGCGTCGCCGGCGGCGACCTCGAAGCTCACGCCGTCGAGGGCGCGCACGACCGGCCGCTCGCGGCGCGCGACCTCGCCCAGCGAGCGCGAGACCGGGAAGTGCTTTACGACGTCGCGTACGCTGACGAGCGCTGCCATGTCACGGGATCCAGGGCGGAGGTGCGGAGGTGGTCGGCTTCGCCATCGCGCAGGCAGGCCGAGACGTGCGCCTGGTCGCGGCCGGCGGCGCCTTTGTCGGAGCCGCCCTTGTCGGAGGTGCCGCTTCCGAAGGTACCTCTTTCGGAGCTGTCGCTCTCGGATGTGCCCCTCTCGGAGCCGCCCCTTCCGGAGCTGCCTCTTTCGGAGCCAATCGCGGCAGGCTGCGAGCTGCAGGTGGCGAGCGCGAACGGGCAGCGCGGCGTGAAGCGGCAACCGGGTGGCGGGTCGGCGAGGTCGGGCGGGCTGCCGGCGATCGGCACCAGCTCGAGCGCGTCCGACATCAGGTCGGGGAAGGCGTTGCGCAGGCCCATCGTGTAGGGATGGCGCGGCCGGCCCAGCACCTCGCGCACCGGCCCGCTCTCGATCACCTGGCCGGCATACATCACGACGACCTCGTCGCAGAGATAGGCGACGACGCTGATATCGTGCGTGACCAGCACCATCGAGAGCTTCAGCCGCTGCTGCAGGGCGCGCAGCGTGTCGAGGATCTGGCGCTGCACGATGACATCGAGCGCCGTCACCGGCTCGTCGGCCAGCAGCAGGCTGGGCTCGAGCGCCAGCGCCATGGCGATGGCGGCGCGCTGGCGCATGCCGCCGGAGAACTGGTGCGGATAGTCGCCGAGCCGGCTCTCGCTGAGGCCCACCAGGTCGAATAGCTCGGCCGCGCGGGCGCGCGCCGCAGCCCTGGCATGGCGGCCACGCCTGGTCAGCACCTCGACGATCTGGGCGCCCACCGTGTAGACCGGATCGAGCGAGCTCATGGCCGATTGCGGCACGTAGGCGATGTCGCGCCACAGCAATGGCCTGGTGGTCGTCTCGTCGATGGGCCTACCCTTGAAGGTCACGCGGCCGCCGGCGCGCCGGCCGTTCTCGGCGAGCACGCCCATGATGGCGCGCACCGCCGTCGTCTTGCCGCAGCCCGATTCGCCGACCAGCCCGACGATGCGGCCCTCGGGGATGGCGAAGGAGGCGCCATCGACCGCGCGCACCGTGCCGCCGGCGGTACGGTAATGGATCTGCAGGCCATCGACCTCGAGGATCATCGGCCGCGCAGCCTCGGCATGAAGACTTCCTCGTAGCCGCGGCTGATGAAAAAGCCGGCGACGACCACCAGGATGATGCAGATGCCGGGCGGCACGAACCAGGCATACTGGCCGCGCGACAGCGCCTGCGATGTGAAGGCGTCCTGCAGCATCATGCCCCACGACACGCTGGTCGGATCGCCGAAGCCCAGGAAGTTGACGCTGGCCTCGGTGATGATCGCCCAGCCGATGGCGATGGCGGCGTAGACGAAGCTGAGCGGCAGGATGTTGGGCGCGATGTGGATGAACAGGATGCGGGTGTGGCTCGCCCCGGTGACGCGCGCTGCCTCGACATAGGCGCGCTCGCGCAGGCTCAGCACCTGGCTGCGGATCACGCGCGCCGAGTTGGGCCACAGGAGCAGCGCCACCGCCATCACGATGATCGACGTGTCGGCGCCCAGGAAGCCGGTCAGCACGATGACGAAGGGCAGGAAGGGGAGCGACAGCGCCATGTCGGCGATGCGCATCAACACCGCATCGGTCGTACCGCCGAAATAGCCGGCCACCAGGCCGACCACCGTGCCGACCGTGGCCACGATGATCGCAGCCGACAGGCCGACGGCCAGCGCGCTCCGTGTGCCGTGCACCAGCTGGGCATAGATGTCGCGGCCGAGATTGGTCGTGCCGAGCGGGAACTCGCCGCTCGGTCCCAGGTTTGCGGCCACCTTACCGGCCTTGGTGAACAGGATCTCCAGCGGATCGATCGGCGCCAGCTGGTCGGCGCCGAGCGCCACCACCACGAACAGGGCGTAGATCAGCAGGCCGGCAAAGGCGAACGGATCCCTGAGCGGCATCGCCGCCATGCGGCGCAGCACGGGCAGGATCGCCTGCCGGCGGGCGCGGCGCGGCGCCACCACGACGGCGGTCTCAGGCGCGTCGACCATGGCTCACCCGCGGATCCAGCATCATGTAGAGGAGATCGGCGACGAAGTTCATCAGCGCCAGCACCAGGGCGATCATCAGAAAGGCGCCTTGGGCCAGCGGATAGTCGTGCACCGACACGGCCTGCACCAGCAGTCGGCCGATGCCCGGCCAGCTGAACACCGTCTCGATCACCACGTTGCCGCCCATCGACAGGCCGACGCCCAGCGCGAAGGCGGTGACCACCGGCAAGAGCGCGTTGCGCGCGGCATGGCCGATGACGATGCGCCACTCGGAGAGGCCCTTCATGCGCGCCATGGTGACGAACTCCTCGTGCATCACCTCGAGCATGTTGGAACGCATCAGCAGAAGCGGCAGGCCCTGGAGATAGAGGGCGAGGGTAAGCACGGGCAGGGCAAGGTGGTGCAGGTAGTCGAGCGACAGCATGCGCTCCCAGTTGCTGTCGTAGGCGAGGCCGGGGCTCGAGGCGCCGCCCGAGGGGAACCAGCCGGCGTTGAACGACAGCAGGGCCAGCAGCACCATGCCGATCCAGAATTCCGGCGCGGCGCGCGTCGCCAGCACCGCCGGCACGGCGGCGCGCTCGATCCAGGTGCCGCGCTTCCAGGCGAGCCAGGCGCCCGCCAGCACGCCGAAGATGTAGGCGATGATCAGGGACGTGAGCGTCAGCACGATCGAATTGGGCAGCACCTCGAGCAGGATGGTGGTGACCGGCCGGCGCTGGAAGAACGACAGGCCCATCTCGCCGGTGAGCAGGTTGCCGAGATAGATGAAGTATTGCATCCACATCGGCTTATCGAGCCCGAACTGCTCGAGCATCGCCTGCTGCTGGTCGGCATTCAGATTCTCGTTGATGAAGGCGGCAAGCGGCGTGCCCGGCATCAGCCGGAACATGAAGAACAGGATGGTCGTGACGGCGAGCAGCGCCAGCGCGTTGTGGGCGAAGCGCTCGAGGACGAGCTTCATGGCTCTTCCCCCACGTGGTTGGGGAGGTGTCGCCGTCTTGCGGCGACGGAGGGGTCATGGCTCATGGGGACCGCGGGCGTCTCGCCCGCTCATGCTCATGCTCATGCTCATGAGCGGGCGGGACGCCCGCGGTCCGGAAGAGCATGACCCCTCCGCCTGCCTGCGCGAAGCCGAAGTGGCTTCGCTTCGGCGGAGGCAGGTCGCGTAAGACGCGAACACCTCCCCGGCGAAGCCGGGGAGGAGAAGACAGATGCGCGCGCATCACTCCGTCGTCAGCTTTTCCGTCTTGCCGGCCGGGTAATAGAGCTTGCCGCCGACGACGCGGTAGCCGGCGTCCTTCAGGATCTTCCTGGCATCGGCGAGCCCTGTCTTGAATTCGTCGACCCCGGGGTCGTGCCAGAACTTCAGCACCGGCGAGACGTGGCTGTTGGCCGGGATCGCGTAGTCCTGCCAGGCGGCCGACACCATCAGGCGGCGGTCGATGGCGATCGAGAGCGCGCGACGGAAGGCCACGTCGTCGAACGGCGGCCGGCGGTTGTTGAAGGCGACGTATTCGAAGCCGATGTCGACCTCGCTCCGGACGGCGAAGTCGGGATTGTCCTTGACGAACTTGGTCAGCACCTCGGGGTCGCCGCCGAACATGCCGATGAAGTTCAGCTCGCCGCGCTTCAGCATGCCGAGCGTCGCCTCGGCGTTGGGCACGATGCGCATGATCCAGCGCTCGACCTTGGGCGCCGAGAAGTGCTCGCCGTGGCGCTCGAGCACGATCTCCTCGGTCGGCTTCCAGCGCACCATCTTGAAAGGTCCCGAGCCGATCTTGGAGACTTCCTTGAGCTGTTCGGCGGTCTCCGGCTTGCCCTCGAGGTCCTTCAGCACCGGCTCCCAGATGTGCCGGGGAATCAGGTTGATCTTGGAGAGCGAAGCGGTGAGGAAGGTCGTGTTGGGCCGCTTGAGCTTGAAGCGCAGGCCGAGCTCGCCGACCTTCTCCATCTCGGCGATGTCGGTGACGAACGGCTTGTACATCGGCGCCTTGGTCCCGGCGGGCGCCTGGAACGAGAAGATCACGTCGTCGATCGTCACCGGCTTGCCGTCGTGCCATTTCATGCCGGCGCGCAGCTTGATCTCGACGGTCTTGTCGTCGACCCAGGTGACGGTCTCGGCTGCCCACGGCCGCGGCATGCCGTCCGGGCCGATGCGCATGATGCGGTCCCACACCAGGTCGTAGACCCAGCTGTCGACTGCGCCGCCGATATAAAGCGGGTTGGTCGCGTTGATCACCTCGTTGCTGTTGATGATCAGGTCCTTCTGGGCGCCCAGCGGCTGGATGTTCATGAAGGTCCAGATGTTGCGGATGCCGATGCCGCTCTGGTTGACGACCGTGTCCTCCTTGAACACCGCCTTGTTGAAGGCCAGCGGGTATTTCGGATGCACGAGGAAGGCCTGCGGCTGATCGCGGTTGATGATCTGCTGCATGGCGTAGGCGGTCTTGCGCCGCTCCTCGGGATCGAGCTGGGTGCGCTGCTTCTCGGCGAGCTTGTCGTACTCGGGATTGATGTAGCCGATGAAGTTGTAGCCCTTCTCGGCGTAGCTCGAATGGTAGAGGCTGTAGAGGAACTCGTCGGGATCGCTGCGCTCGGGGCGGCCGACCATGCGCCACGTGGTGGTGTCCCACTTGTCGCGACTGAACCAGATCAGCTGGGTCTGCTGCTGGCGCTGCAGGGGCTTGACCTCGACGTCGAGCCCGAGCTGGCGCCATTGCTGGGCGATCAGCTGCGCCGCCTGGTAGTGCTGCGGCAGCGCCGCCTGCGGCCAGGTATAGAGATTGAGCTTGCGGACCTTCTCGGTCGGGCCCTGGGCCGACGCCGTCGCGGCGGCCGACAGGACGGCGAGCCCGGCGATCGCTGCCGCCACTGTTCTCCTCGCCAGGAGCGGCTCATTCGGACCGCGGGCGTCCCGCCCGCTCATGATTCTCGAGCGGGCGGGACGCCCGCGGTCCAGAAGAGACTGGGCGGAGTGGTTTGCTCCCAGCCCAAAAAGCTTCTTCATGACGCCTCCTTCATCCTGGCGAGGCGCGCCTCGCGCGTGTAGCGGTTCTCCGGTACGCGTAAACCCAGATGCTCCCTGAGCGTGGTGCCGTCGTAGTCGGTACGGAAGAGGCCGCGGCGCTGCAGCTCGGGCACCACCAGGCGGCAGAAATCCTCGAACGGCTTGGGATAGTGGTTGCACACCACGTTGAAGCCGTCGGCCGCCTCCTCCTCGAGCCAGGCCGCCATCTCGTCGGCCATGTACTCGGGCGTGCCCACCAGCACGCGATGGCCGGTGCCGGCCGCGGTGTGGCGGGCGATCTGGCGCAGGGTCATGTTGTTCTCGCGCGCCGTCCGCACCACCAGTGCCTGGCGCGCCTTGGCGGCATTGCTGGGCGGCAGCTCGGGCAGCGGCCCATCGAGCGGGTACTTCGAAAGGTCGAGCCCGCCCGAGATGTGCGACAGCGACTGCAGCGCCACGTCGTCGGGCATCAGCGATTGCAGGTATTCGTAGGCCTCGCGCGCCTCGCTCATGGTGTGGCCGAGCACGGGGGTGAGGCCGGGCATGATCTTGATGTCGTCGGGCTCGCGGCCGTAGCGCCTCGCGCGCTGCTTGATGTCGGCGTAGAACGCCTTGGCCTCGTCGATCTTCGTCTGGGCAGTGAACACCACGTCGGCGGTGCGGGCGGCGAGCTCGCGCCCGGCCTCGGAGGAGCCCGCCTGCGCCACCACCGGCCAGCCCTGCGGCGAGCGCGTGATGTTGAGTGGCCCCTTGACCTTGAAGTGCTTGCCGACGTGATCGAGGAAATGGACCTTTTCGCGGTCCATGTAGACGCCGCTCTTCTTGTCGCGCAGCAGGCCGTCGTCCTCCCAGCTGTCCCACAGGCCGGTTACGACCTCGTAGAACTCGGCGGCGCGCTCGTAGCGGTCGGCATGGGCGAGGTGCTCGTCGAAGCCGAAATTCTCCGACTCGTCCTCGATCTGCGAGGTCACCAGGTTCCAGCCGGCGCGGCCGCCGCTGATATGGTCGATCGAGGCGAAGCGGCGGGCGATGTTGTAGGGCTCGTTGTAGGTCGTGGTCGCCGTCGCCACCAGGCCGATGCGGCTGGTCACCATGGCGAGTGCGGCGAGCGTCGCTGTCGGCTCGAGCTTGACGGTGCGCGAGAGCTTGGCGCGAGTCCGCTCGCCGCGCGCCAGCGCCCGGCTGCCGGCGACGCCCACCGTGTCCTGGAAGAAGATGGTGTCGAACTTGGCCGCCTCGGCGACCTGGGTGATGTGGGCGTAGGCCTGGAAGTCCATGTCGTAGGTCGGCACGGCGTCGGGATGCCGCCAGCCCGCCAGATGGTTGCCGGGCACGCTGAAGAAGCCGCCGAGTCGGAGTTGGCGTCTAGTCATTGGACGCCGCCGCGCTGACCTGGATGCTGCTGCGATTCCTGACATGGATGTTCTCGGGGATCGGCACGCCGAGGTTCTCGCGAAACGTCTTGCCCTCGTACTCGGTGCGGAAGATGCCGCGGCGCTGCAGCTCGGGGATCACCAGCGTCACCCACTCCTCGAGCGGCTTGGGATAGTGCGGGAAGAGAAGGTTGAAGCCGTCGCAGGCACCGGCCTCGAGCCACGCCTGCATGTCGTCGGCCAGCGACTTCGGCGTGCCGTAGAGCACGCGATGGGCCTGGCTCATGGCGAGCACGCGGCCGATCTGGCGGATGGTCATGCCGCGCTTGCCCATGGCGATGATCATCTCCTGGCGGGCGCGCGCGGCGTTGCTGGGCTGCAGCTCGGGCAGCGGGCCGTCGGGGTCGCAGGCGAAGATGTCGACGCCGCCCGCCAGGCGCGCGACGCCGGCGATGCCGACGCCGTCGTCGACCATGCCGCGCAACTCCTCGTACTTCTCCTGGGCCTCGGACTCGGTGCGGCCGACGATCGGCATGATGCCGGGGAAGATGCGGATGTGGTCGGGGCCGCGGTCGTACTTGTCCATGCGCTGATGCATCTCGTTGCAGAACGCCTGGCCTTCCTTGATCGTCGTCTGGGCGGTGAACACCATCTCGGCGGTGCGCGCGGCGAGCTCCATGCCGACGTCGGACGATCCGGCCTGCGCCACCACCGGCCGGCCCTGCGGCGAGCGCGCGACGTTGAGCGGCCCGCGCACCGTGAAGTGCCGGCCCTTGTGCCGCAGGATGTGCATCTTGTCGTAGTCGAACCAGACGCCGCTTTCCTTGTCGCGCAGGAAGGCGTCGTCCTCCCAGCTGTCCCACAGGCCGATCACGACGTCGTGGAACTCGGCAGCGCGGTCGTAGCGCACGCCGTGCTCGAAATGCGCATCGCGGCCGAAATTGACCGCCTCGTCCTCGGCCTGTGAGGTCACCAGGTTCCAGCCGGCGCGGCCGCCACTGATATGGTCGATGGTGAGGAAGCGCCGCGCGACGTTGTACGGCTCGTTATAGGAGGTGGTGCAGGTCGACACGAGGCCGATGCGGCTGGTGACGGCGGCCAGGGCCGCGATCGCGCTCATCGGCTCGATGTGCGCCTGACGGCCGTTCTTCACCCGGAACGGCTTGGCGCCATAAACGGCAGTGCTGCCCGGAATCGCGACGCTGTCCTGGAAGAACATGCAGTCGAGCTTGCCGTGCTCGGCCATGCGCGCCATCTCGGCGAGCAGCCGCATGTCGAGATCCGTCTCGCAGATCGCATCGGGATGGCGCCATCCCGTCGGGTGGCAACCGGGAACGCTGAAGAAGGCACCAAAGCGCAACTGACGCCTGGTCGTCGCCATGGACTCACCGTCATTGGATCTGACGGAAGCTTAGGCAACTCGCGTGCCGAAAGGCAAGGCGAGGGGCATTGATTGGACCGCGGGCGTCTCGCCCGCTCATGGCGCGGCTCGGCTCGGGCGCGGTCTGCCGCGCTCCTGCCGAACGCGCCCTCATTATAATCATGAGCGGGCGAGACGCCCGCGGTCCAAAAGATCAATGCACCGGATCGAGCACCACGACCGGAATCTCGCGGTCGCCGGCCTTTTTCTGGTAGTCGTTGTACGGCGGCCAGAAGGCGGCGGCGTCTTTCCAGAGCCTGGCGCGTTCCTCGCCCTTGGCCGTGCGGGCCCTGGCCCGCATCTTGGCCGTGCCGACCTGGATCTCGACATCGGGATTGGCGAGGAGGTTGCGGTACCAGCCCGGATGCTCCGGGGCACCGCCCTTCGAGGCGATGATGAAATAGCTGTCCCCGGCGCGGCCGTAGAACAGCGGGAACAGGTATTTCTGCCCGCTCTTGCGGCCCGTCGTGATCAGCAGCAGGGAGGGCACGGTGATCGGCGCCGAGTTGGGCGGCGTCAGCGTATACATGTGCCCTTCCTTGCCGCCGCTCGACAGATACTTGTCGACGTGATCGACCATCCATTTCGGCATGTTGGGGGCGAGCTTGGCTTCACTCATGACCGTTCTCTCCTCAAGTGGGCAGCCGCGTCGACTGCCAGGTTACCATCTGCCAGCGCCCGTTGCGTTTGGCATAGACGTCGGTGAAGCGCACGCCGAAGGCGAGCGGCGATCCGTTCGCCGTGACCTTGATCTCGGCGATCCCGGTCAGCACCACGGCATCGCCGAGATCCTGCGCTTTCACCTCGGACGGCTCGACATGCGAATAGACCGTGGCGCCCGACACCATGGAGTCGATGAGGCTTTTCTTGGTGTCGAGGCGCGCCGAGGAATGCGCATAGACCAGGTCGTCGGCAAGCAAGGTCTCGAGGGTCGCGACGTCCTTTGCCGCCATCGCCTGCATGCGCTTCTTGTCGAGGTCGATGATCATCTGTCCGTTGCCAGCCATATCGGTCTCCCGTCGTCGGGTTGCAAGTCCACGTGATTCGCAAATGGGCTTCAGGCGTAATTGAGTTTCAGGCCGGGCACCGGCCATTGCATCGCGCCGAGCCGGCCCGAATCGGACAGCGTGATGTAGGCGGTGCGCCGGTCGGCGCCGCCGAAGCAGATGTTGGTCGGATAGATGTCCGGCATCTTGACCTCGCGGATGATCGCCCCGGCGGGCGAGATCTCGGTGATCATGCCCGTGGTGAGAGTCGCCACCGCGATGTTGCCGTTCTCCAGAACCGCCAGGCTGTCGAAGCGGGCGGGACCGGGCATGCCGGCGATCACGCGGCCGCCGTGAGGCGCATGGCCGGTCGGCTTGCGCAGCACCCCCGGCCCTTCGACGTCGAATGCCCACAGCCGCGCACCCTCGGTGTCGGCGACGTAGAGCGTCTTGCCGTCGGGAGACAGGCCGCAGCCGTTCGGGCTCAGCATGGGATAGGCCAGCGTCACGATCTTCGAGCCGTCGGGCAGCGCGTAGTAGACGCCGCCGTGATCGCGATGGCGCGCGTAGCGCTTGCCGAGATCGGTGAAGTAGAAGCCGCCTTGGCTGTCGAACACGAGATCGTTCGGGGCCGACAGGTTGTGGCCGTCGCACGAGGTATAGAGCGTGGTGGCGGCGCCGGTCATGCGATCGAGCCGCTGTACCGAGCCGAACTTGTAGTCGGGATGCGGCCCCTGGCCCATCGACACGCCCTCGACATAGCGGCTGCCGCCGTTGTTGCAGAGATAGAGTGCGCCGTCGGGTCCGACCGCGAGCCCGTTCGGGCCGCCGCCGGTCGCCGAGAACAGCGACACTTTTCCGTCGGGCGTCACGCGCGAGCAGCGGTTGTTGCGGATCTCCGTCAGGATGACCGAGCCGTCGGGCATGGCGACCGGCCCCTCGGGAAAGCCGAGCCCGGTCGCCAGGATACGTACCTCTTCCATGCGTCTTCTCCCTTTAACGCCGTTGGCGACAGATCAGGCGCCCGCCGGCTCCGTGTCAATGTGCCAGAGTCAATGTGCTAGACAGGGGCAATGTCGAGGAACGATTTCGGCCTGGACGAGCTCGGTGCCGGCGAGGCGGCGACCTTCTTCAGCATCTCGCCGGCGGCGCCGCTGGAGTGCCTGTCGGCGCGCTTCCGCCGGCATGCCTATGCCCCGCATACGCACGACTCGTTCGTCGTCGGCACCATTGTCGCGGGGTGCGAGACCTTCATGATCGGCGGCAGCCAATACTACGCCGGGCCGGGCGATCTCTGCCTTATTGCCCCCGGCGTGGTTCATGACGGCCGGCCGGCTGCGGACGGCTACGCCTATCGGATCAGCTATCCGACCGTCGGCTACCTGCTCGATGCGGCTGCCGACGCGGTCGGCCGCCGATGGACGGGGACACCGTTCTTTCCCGACCCGATCGTCCGCGATCCCGAGCTGGCGCGCATGCTCGCCACGGGACACCGCCTTGCCGAGGAGCGCGGTGAGTCCCTCGAGGCCGACGAGCTCCTGCTGCAGTTCTTCGTGCGGCTGCTGTCGCGGCACGGCCACGGCGCGGGTCAGGCTGACGGAGTGCCCGGCGAGTCCGGCCCCGTGGCGCGCGCCCTGGACTACCTCGACTCGCATTTTGCCGAGGCGATCAGCCTCGTCACCCTGGCCGGCATCGCGGGCATTCCGCGGACACGGCTGATCAGGGCGTTCAACCGGCAGACCGGATTGACGCCGCACGCCTGGCAGACCGACCGTCGCGTCCGGCACGCCCGCGTGATGCTGGCCCAGGGCACAGCGCCGGCCGCGGTCGCCGCAGCCTGCGGATTCTACGATCAAAGTCATCTCAACCGGGCCTTCAAGGCGCGCATCGGCGTCGCCCCCGGCGCCTTTCAGGCTGGGTCGTGGCGCGGTGGACCTCATGCTCTTGCGGACCGCGGGCGTCTCGCCCGCTCATTAGGAAGAGCGGGCGAGACGCCCGCGGTCCGCCAGAGCAAGAGTGTTGTTTGTTGTCACATTTGTCCAAGCCTGATCGCATGCGATGGCCCAAATGGTGGATTGATT
>NZ_JBFWZI010000182.1:0-13784 GCF_050185545.1 Reyranella sp.
CTGCTGCTCTCCACCTCGCCTCGCGACGACGCAGTTGCAGTCGGTTACAGGCCGGAGTGGGCTTGCCTGGAAGGGACTTCCACCCTCCAAGCCAGACACACTCGCGGTCGCACGAGCGCGCCACTCCGATGGCGCTCATGGGATGTGCAATCACCAAGAAGAGCGCCATCGGAGTGGCGCGCTCCCAGCGCATGACGCGTTCTTTTGGCAAAGTTAGCGCCAGTGAGTGGCGCGCTCCCAGCGAACGACCCCCAAATTTAACGCCTATGGGGGGAAAGCCCCAGTCTGGATTGCTCCAGTTCCGACGTCGGAATCAGAAGCATCTCGACTGAGGCCCGCCCCTTCCGCCCCGTATGACGGGCACCTCCCCCGATGACGTCCCAATGACGGGGGAGGAAAACGCCTCGATGGAGCACCCCCGACGTCGACGAATAATCAAGCCCTTCTCAAGGACAAATCAAGCGGCGGGCAAAGTCTTGCGGCACCGGCAGGCCCATGGTGCCCGGCATCGACACAACGCCCGGGAGGCACCGATGCCTGATACCACTCTCACCACCACCCCCGCCCCGCAGCCCGATCTCGCGGCCCTCAAGGGACGCCAGCAGGTCGCCTGGTCGTCGGGCAATTACGCCGTCGTCGGCACCACCCTGCAAATAGTCGGCGAGCAGCTCTGCGAAGCCATGGATCTCAGCGCCGGCGCCAGGGTGCTCGACGTCGCCGCCGGCAACGGCATGATGAGCCTCGCCGCGGCGCGACGCTGGTGCGAGGTCGTCTCGACCGACTACGTGCCCGCCCTGCTGGCGGCCGGCCGGGCGCGTGCCCACGCCGAGGGTCACGCCATCGAGTTCCAGGAAGCCGATGCCGAGGCGCTGCCCTTCGCCGACTCGAGCTTCGACGCGGTCGTCTCGACCTTCGGCGTGATGTTCACGCCCAACCAGGACAAGGCCGCGGCCGAACTCCTGCGCGTGTGCAAGCCCGGCGGCACGATTGGGCTCGCCAACTGGACGCCCGACGGCTTCATCGGCCAGGTCTTCAAGACCCTGGGCAAGTACCTGCCGCCGCCCGCCGGCGCCAGATCGCCGGCGCTGTGGGGCACGCGCGCGCGCCTCGACGAGATGTTCGGCAACTCCGCCACGGTCACGGCCGAGCCGCGCCATTTCAACTTCCGCTACCGCTCGCCCGGGCACTTCATGGAGATCTTCCAGACCTTCTACGGCCCGGTGCTGAAAGCCTTCGCCGCCCTCGACGGCGAGAAGCAGCGCGCGCTGCACGCCGACCTGATGGCGCTGATGGCGCGTCTCAACCGCGCGAGCGACGGCACGCTGGTGGTGCCGAGCGAGTACCTCGAGGTGGTGATCACCAAGGCCGAGGCCTCCGGAGGGGCATGATGAAGGGTCGTTTCCTCGCGGCGCTGGCGGCGGCCTCGACGGCGGCGGCAGTGGCGGTAGCGTCGGCGGCGCCGACGCTGCCCGGCGACATCCCCGCCGCGCTGCGTCCCGCCGCCGGCGAGACGCTGGCGGCGACGCTCCCGGCCCGCGGCGTGCAGATCTACGAATGCCGCGCCCTTGCCCCGCCCGGCGCGGAACTGCGCTACGCCTGGAAGTTCGTCGCCCCCGAGGCCGACCTGTTCGACGGCGACGGCGAGCAGATCGGCGTGCACGGTGCCGGTCCGTACTGGCAGACGGTCGACGGCAGCCGGCTGGTCGGCGAGATCAAGGCGCGCGTCGACGCGCCGATCGCCCGCGCCGTTCCGTGGCTGCTGATGGCAGCGCTATCCACCGGGCCGGCCGGCCGATTCAGCCGCGTCACCAGCATCCAGCGCATCGACACGGTCGGCGGCGCCTCGCCGGTCGATCCCTGCACGCCCGACCTGACCGGCGTGCGGGTCCGCATGCCCTACAGCGCGACCTATCGCTTCTTCTCTCTTTTCTGAGGACAACCATCATGAACGACAGCCTCCTTCCCGCCAGTCTGGTGCTGGCGGCAAGCCTCGCCGCCGCCCTGCCGGCGAAGGCCGACATCGTCACCGACTGGAATGCCAGGACCGGCGCGCTGATTGCGGAAGCGAAGATGGGCACGCCACCGGCGGTGCGCGTCGTCGCGATCGTGCAGACGGCCGCCTACGGCGCCGTCAACAGCATCACCCAGCGCTACCCCGACGCGACGACGGCGGGGCAGCGCCCGCCGCAGACCACCTCGATCGAGGCCGCGGTCGCGGCGGCCCATCGCACGACACTGCTCAAGCTCCTGCCGGCGCAGCAGGCGTCCATCGACGCCGCCTACCAGGCGATGCTTGCCAAGGTCGCCGACGGCCCGGCCAGGAACGCCGGCATCGCTGCCGGCGAACGGGCGGCGCAGAAGGTGCTCGACCAGCGACTCGGTGACGGCGCCAGCGCACCCGATAGCTATCGCCCGCACACCACCGCCGGACTGTACGTGCCGACGGTGACGCCGGCGGTGACGTCGTGGCCCAGGCGCAAGACCTGGCTGATGAGCGCACCCGACCAGTTCCGTCCGGCCGCGCCGCCGGCGCTCGCGAGCGCGACCTGGACGCGCGACCTCAACGAAGTGAGGGAGATCGGCGGACGCACCAGCGCCCGTCGCACGCCCGAGCAGACGGCGATCGCCCGTTTCTGGGAATACTCGCTGCCCGCCATCTATTTCGGCGTCGTGCGCTCGGTCGCCGATCGCGCCGAGCGCGAGGTGACGCGCAACGCCCTGCTCTACGCCACCGTGGCGCAAGCCATGGACGACAGCCTGATCGCCGTGATGGATGCCAAGTACACCTACAATTACTGGCGGCCGGTGACGGCGATCCGCAACGCCGACATCGACGGCAACGAGGCCACGGCGCGCGACGGCGCGTGGAGCCCGCTGATCGACACGCCGATGCATCCCGAGTACCCGAGTGCGCACAGCGTGCTCGCCGCCGCCGTCGCCACCGTCCTCAAGGCCGAGATCGGCCGCGGCCCGATGCCGACCGTGAGCACCGCCAGCCCGACCGCCAAGGGCGCCGTGCGGCAGTGGACGAACTTCGACGACTTCACACAGGAAGTCGCCAACGCCCGCATCTGGGCCGGCATCCACTTCCGCACCGCCACCGAGATCGGGACCGCCATGGGCCGCCGCATCGGCGAGATCGCGGTGACGCGGCTGATGCTGACGCAGTGAGAGCTATCCAGGACATGGACTGCGCGACGCGCGAGGGCATTGGCTCTCGCGCGTCATCGCGTCCCGGCCTCGGCGCACAGCGCGTCGCGTCGCTCGGCGGCGCCGACAGCGAGATCGTGCAACAGATAGGCGGGCCGGCTGCGGCGCCACGGCTGGCCGGACTGTGTGCATCGTAGGTCTCGGGCATCGCCACGCCTGCCGGCGCATGGGCGTCGAGACCAAGCGCCGCCCGGCGTGACGCCTCCTCCGCCCGGGTGCGCGACCCCAGGATCGCCGCCGCATGCTCGACGAGGGAGCGACGGTGCGCGACGAAGAAGGTCGTGGTGTCCGACGGCACGACGCGTAGCCTGATCGCGAAACGCCGCCGCCGAGCCGGCGCAAGGCGGCCTTTGCGTCTTATCGCAATTGCGAATTGGTCGCAATCCGGATTGAGACTTCGCGACAGGCTGTGAAACATCCCCTCCCCCTTGCGGCGTGGTCTCCTACAGGCAGTAAGGGAGCAATCACCCAGCCTCACCTGCCTCAGAGCGTTCGCATATGCCAATTTGTCCGTCATCTTGAGCGGAGCTGTCCGAAGGCGGCGCAGTCGAGAGACCTTTCTTGCCGGGCAGCAACAAGTAAGGTCTCTCCACTGCGCCTCGCTACGCTCGGCTCCGGTCGGGACGACGATCCTTTTTGCCCATGCGAATAGCCCCACCCGCCCACCCCGGAGAGACGCCATGGCCGCACCCCGTCCGTCGAAGACCCATATCGGCAACCACGCACTCCGGCCCGAGACCCTGATGCTTTCCTACGGCTTCGACCCGGCGCTGTCGGAGGGCGCGGTGAAGCCGCCGGTATTCCTCACCTCGACCTTCGTCTTCGGCACGGCGGAAGAAGGGCGCGACTTCTTCGACTACGTCTCCGGCCGCAAGCAGCCGCCGGCAGGCAGCGCGGCCGGCCTGGTCTACTCGCGCTTCAACCATCCCAACAGCGAGATCGTCGAGGATCGGCTCGCCGTCTACGAAGGCGCGGAGCAGGCCGTCCTGTTCTCCTCCGGCATGGCGGCGATCACGACCACCATCCTCGCCATTGCCCGGCCCGGCGACGTGATCCTCCATTCGCAGCCGCTCTACGGCGGCACCGAGACGCTGCTTTCCGGCACGCTGTCGAACTTCGGGATCGCGGCCGTGCCGTTCGCCGACGGCGTCTCCGAAGTCGCCATCCGCGACGCCGTGCGCGCGGCCGAAGCGAAGGGACGGATCTCGCTGATCCTGGTCGAGACGCCGGCCAACCCGACCAACGGGCTGGTCGACATCGCGCTCCTGCGGCGCATCGCCGAAGAGATCGGCACCCGGCAGGGCAACCATCGGCCGCTGCTGGCGTGCGACAACACCTTGCTCGGCCCGGTCTTCCAGCGTCCGTTGGTGTACGGCGCCGATGTGTCGCTCTACTCGCTGACGAAATATGTCGGCGGCCATTCCGATCTTATCGCCGGCGCCACCCTGGGTGCGAAGGCGGTCATCGCGCCGATCAAGGCGCTGCGCGGCAGCGTCGGCACGCAGCTCGACCCGCATTCCTGCTGGATGCTCGGGCGCTCGCTCGAAACTCTGTCGCTCCGGATGGAGCGGGCCAACGCCAATGCCCGCCAGGTCGCCGAGTTCCTGCGCGACCATGCCAAGGTCAGGAAAGTCCACTACCTCGACTTCCTCGAGCCGGGATCGGCGGCGCGCGATGTATATACGCGGCAATGCACGGGCGCCGGCTCGACCTTCTCCTTCGACATCGCGGGCGGCCAGCGCGAGGCCTTCGCCTTCCTCAATGCCCTGCAGGTCTTCAAGCTGGCGGTAAGTCTCGGCGGCACTGAGTCACTGGCCAGTCATCCTGCCGCCATGACCCACTCGGGCGTTCCGGCCGCCGTGCGTGCTCGGATCGGCGTGCTGGACACGACGATCCGGCTGTCGGTCGGGATCGAGCATCCCGATGACCTGATTGCCGATCTGGCGCAGGCGCTGGCGGTGACCGCGTGATGGGAATCGGAAGCGCCAAGCAGTTCGTACGAATGCAACTGGGCAGACTTCGCGGGCGCTCTCGCGAAGCGCGCTCGAATCGCGGAGCCGACCGATGCTGCGGCCCGCACAGTCGCCACCGCGCTGGTCGCTGCGCGCCGCGCAAAATCGCGGGGCGAGGCCGAAGCCGATGGTGGGCCGCCATCGCGTCGGCAATGATCGTCGTTCCCGTGCAGGCGGCCGAGCCCGACTTCACGACCTCATCGGCGACGTTCGAACCCGTGCCGGCTATCAGCGGCAGCCTCGTCCGCTACACTGTCGTCGTTTCGAACACGGGTGGCGACAGCTCCTATACGCGCATCACCATCGCGCTTCCCCCCGGTTATCTCATTGCGACCAGCGACGACTGCGCCGCGGCCACACCCAGCGGCGGACGCTTGCTCTGGTACGAAGGGAGGTTCGCCGCCGGGGCCAGACAGGAATGCCGGGTCACCCTCCTGCCGCGCCCGGATGCGGCGGGCACCATTGCGACCCTGGCTACCGAGATCGCCACGCCGCCGTCCGGCTATTTCCGCCTCGAGGCCAGGCCAACGCTTGTCGCGCCGCCCAATCCGGACACCGTGTATCTCGGGCCGCTTGGCATTACCCCGGCTGGCGTGGCGACGCTAGGGCTCCTCACGCTGGCCGCCGTCGGGGCCGCGGCTCTTGCGATGAAGACGCGGCCTGACCGAGCAGGCATGAGGCTGTCGATCGGCGCCTGGATTGCAATCGTCACGTCGATCGGCTTCCTGGTCTATTTCGCCAGCCTTGCGCGCAACGATCTGCGCAGCCACACCGAGTTTCAGGAAACCTCCTGCGTCATCGTCGACTCCTCGATCCGCGCCTTCAAGAGTTCCGGCAAGAACAGCGGATCGACCTACGCACCCGAGTTCGCGGTCCGATACGACGCACGGGGTGTCGAGACCTACAGCGTCGCCTCGCCGCCCGCGACGTCGGTCAGCGTGGGATGGATCGGTTCATCGCAGCAAGCCCTCGAGCGCCTGGCGGTCGGATCGACCCAGCCGTGCTGGTTCGACCCCAACGATGTCAAGATCGTGCTGCTCGACCGTGGTCCCGGCGGGGCCTACTTCTTCGCGCTGCTGCCGTTGCTCGTGCTGGCTTTGGGGAGCTGGATGCTGGCGGGAGCGCTGCGCTCGCGAAGCTCGTCACGGCCTGGCACCTGACGACGTCACCCGCTGACACGGGACGAGTTCCGCATTCGAGTGCACCGACGACACCGCCACCTCTGCCCGACCAGGCGTCAGTCGATGAACGATGGCGATGGACCGCAGTGCAATTGTGCGCACGTGCCTCGGAGCGTTGCGCGGCTCATCCCAGTGAATGGGTCCGTTCCGCTTCCTTTGCTCTCTGATCGGCGTAGACGATGAGCTTCCACCGAATGGTCTCGGGCGAGGCATGGCGATGGTGGTCCGCGGACGGCAGGAGATCGCCCTCGTTGGACACGATCTCGTGGTTGCACTCGCGGCATGCGTAGACACCAGTCCAGAGCGCGACCGTACCGGGCAGATGCTCGTCCTCGAAGACGTCACACGTGCTCTGCCAAAGATGGCTTCCGTCCTTGAACATCGCCATATCGACCTCCACTCGTCCCTCGCGGATGCACGATGCCGCGACGTCTATGGAATGCTCCTCCCGATGCCCGCTATCAATGCATTCGATTTTCAAAGCGCATGCCCGTCACGACAAAAGCTTCGGCACGTCCGTGGTCGGCGCAGAACAAATTGCCAAACTGCGCTTCGGTCGGTGGGCATGGAGGGTCGGCACCTCCAATCAGTCGGCGCCCGGCCACCCACCGGCCACCCCGCTGCGGACCGGCCGAGGGTGCAGGCGTGCGGGATGCCGGACACCACGACACGGTTGTCGGCCGGGACCCCGATGAACTGATTGCCCGCTTGGCGCGGTGGTGGTGACGACGCCGCAGGCTCCTGCGGTGGGTGAATACCCCTCGCCCCCTCTGTCATGGGTCTGTCGTCCATCTGGACAAGGTAGGCCGATGCGTCCTATACAGCCCGCCGCCAACGGAAACGGCGCGCCCAGGTAGCTCAGTTGGTAGAGCATGCGACTGAAAATCGCAGTGTCGGTGGTTCAATTCCGCCCCTGGGCACCATTCCCCAAATTGCCGCGCTACTTCAAAGGGTTGTTTCCGGCCCTCGACGCGAGGGCCGTTTATCCGTTCGCGAGAAGATCTCCACAATGACGATGCGCTTCTACAAGTAAGCGGATCCGATCAGATGTCCCAATGCGCCTGTTGCTCGTCATCATCGTCCCGAGCTTCGCTGATATTGCGCTCGATGCTAGCCAGCATTTTCTTTGACCAGCGCCGAACCGGGCCCTTGGGATGGTTTTCGAGTGATTTCAGCGGGGCCTGGTAGAGTTCGAAGTAGGTCGTGAGCGACCCCGCCCAGCCGAAGGTATGCATGTTCTGCTCGATGTGCCTGAGGACCTCCTCGCGATTGCCGAACTCGTCGAGCAGACGGCGGATGACCGGGTGAAACTGCTGGTTCGGCTCCTTCGGGTCGTTACTCGCGAGGACGGGGGCGACGCTCGCAACGAAGGCCGGACCTATATTCGGCTGCGCTTGACACCAGGCGAAGAGAACGTCCTCGGGCAGGCATAGGATCGCCGGGCTCTTGCGGTCGGCGAAGGAATAAGGATCGCCGAGTGCGCTCTGCATGCGCCACGAGCGCAGCTTGTCGCTTGAGCCGATCGCTTGAACCAAGATCGGCCAGACGACCCCGCTGAACTTCGACAATAGCTTCGGTAGCAGCGGCTTTATCAACTCTTTGGCTTCGCCGTCCGGATCGCGGACTAAATGATTGGCGAGTGTAAGAGCGACCGAACGGGCATCGGGGTCGTCCCAGCCCTTCTCAAGTAGCCAGTTCATCAACACCTTGAAATGATGGACGTCCATCTGCGAACCGGGCTTCCTGTGCCGGCGGTCGAGATTGGCGGCTACAAGCTTGAGCTGCGGTCGGAGGTATTCGATCTTGCCGTGCGTGCCATGGACGTACATGCCGATCAGGTCGAGCCCGACGGAATAGGCAGTGTCATCCAATGCGAGCATTTGGTCGAACAGCGGAGCCACAGCATCCGGCGGGAGCTCGTCGAGCGCGCGGCCCACGGTCCAGTTCACGAGAGCGTTCGGCTCGATCATGCCGTTGCGAAGACCGCTGATGACCAGCTGCACATCACTCTTCTCGATACCGATGCTGGCTGTGACCATGACGAGCGCCTGAGCGAAGATCTTGGAGCCAAGGGCCTCCCGCTTGAAGAGGTCGATCGCCTCCGGATGCCGATCCGCAAGCCCGGTCATGTAGCCGACGAACAAGCCGTAGTTTCTCCGGTCCTCCGGTGCAGCAGCGACGGCCTCTTGGATTGGCGCTAGCCAATCAAGCGGCCTCGGCGCCTGCTTCGCCAGATCCTGTCCGAACTCATAGACCATGCGGTGTGTGCCAGTGCTGAGCTGCGGCAAGAGCTCGGAAATGAGCTTCGGTTCTTTTAAGAGATCGCCGGCGAGTTGCTCGACGGCTTCGCGCTGGAGTCTCTTCCCGACCTTAAAGTCGTGCGTCTCGTCGACAAGATAGTCCCAGGGCATATCGGTGAGGAGAAACCTTGCCCGGCCACGCAGGTCATTGGGCGTGAGCTGGTCAATCAAGTTCTGCACGCGCTCCGCCACGCCTGGCGCCAACCCCTTCTTGTCGTATTGGAGCACATTGGCGAGGCCATCGACGGCCTCCGGCCAGTAGCGATGGGCAGCCGAGATCTCAGCAACCCATTTCTCGACTTTGTCGATAAGGCCACGCGAAACCAGGAGCGGCAAATCCTGGGCCAAGCCTATCCTTGCCTGCGTCCCGATGCCGTCATCGCGCTTGGCGAGCGCGACCAGCCGCTCGACGCACTCGATGATGTAGTCGAAAACGTCCTTCCAGGTTCTCGGCTGCCAAGGGGTCAGGGCGGGACGGCTGCCCTGGATTTCAGGGCCGACTCCGCGCGAATAGCTGTGCATGGTTGTCCCTTTGAGAAGCGCCTCTACGACAAGGGGCATTTCGACGGGATCGTTCCTTTCGATCAGCTCGTCCAGCAGACGCAGACGCGCCTGGCCGTCCGCCGCAGTGTTGCCCAGGAGGGCAGGGAATATCGCCTTGAAATCGCCGGTCGCGTTGTTGCCCCAGCTCTCGTTCTCCGCGAGTGCGAGCTTGAAGAGGAGCCGGGCGCCTTGCTCGAAGGTCCCCTCAAGGAACGCGATTTTCTCAAGAGCCCAAACGAGATGGCGGCGTAGGTCACCGTCGATCTGCCTGCACTCGTCGATCGACAGCGGATCGAACAGCCAGTCAATCAGCGTAACGACAGCTTCGGCATCGATCTCCGCCAGCGACGAAAGAATCTCTGCATTGCCGTCGATGCCGAGCGCGTCCAGCGAGGCGAACGGACCGTTGAGGCGGCAGACATGTTTCGTCACCTCCGTCGCGATTACTCGGTCGTTCAGCAGGGCCAATTGGCCGGCCGCCTGAGTCCGCAAATGTTTCGGGAGGCTTCCGGCCAGTACCTCGTCCCAACGCTTGTCGCTCCATTGGCGCCACTGCCGCTCAGCGAGCCTCAAGGCGACCGGGCGCGGCTGTAGCGCCAGAAGCCGCCCCCGGGTTTCGGCGACACCGCGCGCCGACAAATCTTCGAGTGCGGCCCGCAATTCATCAGCTGTCCTGTTGCGCGCCAGCGCAGCGATATCTTCGATATCGGTGCTCGGAGATTTCGATCCTAAGAGGCCAAAGGTCCCGAGCAACATGCCTGCGTCGAGAAGCGACTGCCGGTCTGCCAGACTCCTGCCGAGGAGCACCCGCTCCACGAGCTCGTCGTCGCTGACGGTCGCGATCGAGCCGTCCTTCAACCAAGCTTGCCCGAGAAGAAGCGCCATTTTGGGATGGCCGGACGAAAACTTGACTAGGCGGCGTTGGTCGTCGCTCGGCAGATTGGGTGCGACCTGCTTCATGATGACTTCGAGGACTTCGGTGTCCGCCGGGTCGAGGCGCAGCGTGTCGGACGGCAGATTGCCTGCCGGCAGTTCGGGATCGATGGTGACGAGCGACAAGCGGCTGCTCGACCGCTTGACGATGGCGGCAAGGTCCCGATGCGTGTCCGTCGCGCACTGGTCGACAACGACGATCGCACGGACGGAACTATCGGCGAGGTTTTGTACGGCCGATTTGACCGCCGCGGGACCCGCTTCGGACTCGACTGCATAGAGCACGAGATCGCTCAAGAGCTGCCCAGTCCTCTCCTCTTCCTCAGTCGGTCCGAGCGCTTCGAGGGTGAGGCGGGACTTGCCAATGCCAGAGAGCCCGACGATCCGGGCCACTCCCCGTAACGGGGTCACAAGTTCCCGAAGTTTCGTTCGGAAGGGTGTGAGACGCGGGTCCTGCACCAAGGAGGAGTTGTCGTGATCTGAGCGTCCGGCCCAATGCGCCCAATTCCGGAACCATCCAGCGAGGCCGGGCTGCGTCTGCTCCAGAATCCAAGTCGCGACCGGCGGGCTCATGTTCGCCCATTCGGCGATTTGTGAGGCGTCCCGGAATTGGACTCGGTTGCCATTCACGCTGATGCCGTGTTCGGCCAGGGTCTTGAGGATCTGGTCGGTACGCTTCTTGATTTGCTGGCGCGTATAGGGATGCGTGCAGAGGACGACATACGCACCGCCCGCGGCGACGGCGTCGCGGACCATGGGTTTAATTTCGTTCGTCTTCGCGGTAAGGATCTCGTCGCCTATTTCTTTCGGGCTGATGTCGGTCGCCTTCAGCTGGAATTGCGTCAGCCGTGCAGGCAGGAACGGAGTACGCTCTGGACCGCCCTGCCACTCGATGCGAGCGTCCTCACCGCCGTCGGGCGCGGTGATGGTGGACGACACATGTATGCCGTCCTGGGGCAGGACATGGGTCTGGGCTTCGGCCGCGAGCAAACGTCTGGTAAGAACGGCAAGCTTGCGGTCGCTGAGCGCCTGGATGTGGTCGCTGGTCACATGGAAAGGCTTGGCCTCGTCGTTCGAGATCGGCGTCATCTTGCGTCCTGCTATGGTCGACAGCGCGGACGGATCGGCCTCCAAAAGCCGCAGCAGTTTGATGACAGAGGCCGCGGGCCTGATCGTGCCACTTTCGTACTTGGTGAACGCGCGCGGGCCGCCACCCAAAAGTTCACCTGCCTCTACTTGGGATAGGCCGAGGCCCTCTCGAATGCGGCGGATGTCGTCAGCTGAGAGGTCGGAGGAGCGCAGGGCACCCTCAGAGGGAGAACGAGCCATTATGGTGTCTATCCTTTCTAAGACACCAATATGGTCACCTTATTGGATAATAACAATCCGTGCCCAATCTGACTTTAACCTATTGAAATTGATCAAATTTTCAGCGATGAAGCCAAACGACAGACCCAGCCGGCGGATGCGTCAGCCAGTTCTCCGGCGTTCATTGAGCTTGATCAGCATGCCCACCGCCTCAGCCTCTCAGTCGAAATCGCGGGTGTAGCGGATCAACTCCTTCTCAGTGACCCAGCCGAAAATGGTCTTCAGGGCGAAGTTGTTTGGGATCAGGTCACGGTGATAGCGCAGCCACCAGTGCGTGGCCGCTTTGCGCATGCCGCGGGCGCTGGTGTCATTCTTCTGCGGTCTGACATTCGTCAGACAGCCACTCGTCCCTACAAGCCGAGCGCATAGGAAGGCCGGCGTGGATCGGCGCCGCCCTTGAGTACGCCGGTCTCGAGGTCAGCGACGACCGTGCAGACGGCGCCGGCCAGCCAAGTCCAGTCGGCCCACCACTCGATCCTGTGACCGAATCCCTCGAGCGCCTCTCCAGTGGACCGGTCGATCCGCCCCTCCAGCTTGAGCAGTCCAGGGTGATAGGCATGCGGCTCGAAGGAGCCGGGATAGCTGTACGAGGCGCATCGCGGTGCTTCTACGGCGTCCTGAACCTCCATGCCGAACACATGAATATTGAGGAAGGCCTGAAGCATGGCCTGCGTTTGCACGTCGCCGCCGGGCGTGCCGAACGGCATCTTCATCTTTCCTGGCCTGATCGCAATTGCCGGATTGGGCGTCAGCCGTGGACGCTTGCCGGGCGCCACGCCCGACGGATGATCCGGATCGGCCCAGCTTTGGCTGCCACGCGGTGAAGGGATAATGCCCAGCTCCGGCACCACCGGCGCGTTGTAGGACCCATCACTGGGCGTCGCCGCAAACACGTTGCCATGACGATCGACGACCGAAACATGCGAAGTGTCGAGCTCGGGCGCGGAAAAAGCGCGTTCGGGCACGAGCGCCGCACCGTTTCGCACACGCTCGGCAGACAGCTTGCGCGGATCGCCGGCCGGCGGCATCTTGGGCCACGCACGGTCGGGCCTGATCATACTGCGTCGCTGCCGGGCATACTCATGCGACAGCAACGCCTCGATCGGCACGTCGACGACACGCGGATCGCCGAAATAGGCCTCGCGATCCGCGAAGGCCAGCTTCACCGCCTCGGTGATGTGATGCAGGTAGCCGGGAGAGTTGTGGCCGAGCGCGCGCAGCGCCGAGGCATCGAGCAGGTTGAGCGCCTGTAGCAGCGACGGCCCCTGGCACCAGGGACCGCAGGCAAAGAGCTGGATATCGCCAAAGGTCGTCCCGACCGGCTCGTCGAAGCCCGATCGATAGTCGGCCAGGTCCTCGGCCGAGAGGAAGCCGCCGTTCTCCTTCTGGAACTTCACGATCGCCTGCGCGATGTCGCCGCGATAGAACGCCTGGCGGGCGGCCTCGAGCGCCGCACCACGCCCGCGATGCCGGGAGGCGCGCTCCTGATCGGCCATGTGCTGAATGGTGGCCGCGAGGTTCTTCTGAACGAAAATCTCGCCGGGCAGCGGCGGGCGCCCGTTCGGCAGATAAAGCGCGACGTTTGACGGAAACTTCCGATACTCCGCCTCGTGCTCGGTAATGATTTCCGACAGGAGCGGGTAGACCGGAAACCCGTCGCGGGCATAGCCGATCGCCGACTGCGAGACGTCCCCAAAGCTCATCGTGCCGAAGCGCTCGAGCGCCGTGATCCAGGCGTCGGGCGCCGCCGGTACCAGGGTGCGGAGGATTCCCTGCGGAATGGCACTGCCATGGTGCTTCTTGAAGTGATCGGGCCGGATCGCTTTCGGCCAAGGGCCCAGTCCCGGGATCGTGACGACGCGATCCTCGGCAGCGGAATAGATGATGATCGGCGCCACGCCCGCGAAGTTCACGTATTCCGGCTGCACGACACTGAGCGCAATACCGGTCGCAACGCCAGCGTCGATCGCATTGCCACCGGCCTCCAGAATCTTGAAGCCAGCCTCGGAGGCAAGATAATGACAGGCAGCCACCATGTGGCGCGTCCCCATGATCGTCGGACGGTGGGCCATATCGCAACGTTCCTTGGGCAAGAGTTCTGCTTCGCGCAAGCTTGCGCCCGAGGCCGACATTGGCAAGCACCAATTGCCTCGGCCTGTTGAACTCAAAATCAGCCAGACCAAGAACATCGTTGGGCGCCGTTTGAGGGCGGTCCTAAATGTTGGTTTTGACACCGA
>NZ_JBFWZI010000183.1:0-13712 GCF_050185545.1 Reyranella sp.
GCGGCCAGGTCCACACGATGCGGTCGCAGCTCGGCCTGGACCCGCCGGTGCTGGACCTGCACAGGGTGCTGCGGCCGAATCCGGCCTGAGTCATGGTCTTTCGGACCGCGGGCGTCTCGCCCGCTCATGAGAAGAGCGGGCGAGACGCCCGCGGTCCGGAAGAGCATGACATTCGTCACCGACGTCTCTGTCCGTTCCGTCCCGGCACCTCCACCCCGGCGGCCTCCAGCAGCACGCGCGCTGCCGCCCGTGCCGTAACCGCGACCTTGGGATCGCCGCGCACCAGGGCGGTGGCGATGGCGCCGTCGACCAGGATCTGCAGCTGCAGGGCGAGCGTGTCGGCGTCGTCGACCGCCAGTCGTAACAGCAGGTCGCGGAACCAGGCGCGGCGCTGCTCCTTGAAGGCGAGCGCGACCCGGTTGGCGGCGTGGTTCGGCTCCTTGAGCTCGGCCACGGCGTTGACGAAGGGACAACCGCGAAACACGCTGCTCGCGAAGGTCCGTTCGAGCCGATCGAAGGCGCCGAGGATCTGCTGCACGGGCGGCAGGTCGGAAGCCGGCGCCGGTCGCAGGCGTCGCGACAGGTAGGCGACGATCAGCTCGTCCTTCGACGGGAAGTGGTTGTAGAGCGTGCGCTTGCTGATGCCGATCTCGGCCGCGATCGTGTCGACGCCGACCGCGCGGATGCCTTGCTCGTAGAACAGCCGGTCGGCTGTCTCGAGGATGCGTTCCTGCATGTCGGCTCTGTCCGATGCCCGCGTCATGATTACACCGATCTGTTTACTTCCTTGTTGACCGGCCGGCGAGTGCCATTTAGGTACACAGGTCTGTGTAACCAGCGGAGCGTCGGCCATGAGCGTCGCCGAGGACCTGCGGCCCAACCTGGCGATCGTGCTGGGAGCGGCGGTGATGCTGAGCATCGGCATGGGCGTGCGCCAGAGCTTCGGCCTCGTCATGCCGCCGCTCACCCGCGACATCGCCGTCTCCGTCTCCGACTTCGCGCTGGCGCTGTCGGTGCAGAACCTCGCCTGGGGCCTCCTGCAACCGGTCGCCGGCCTGCTGGCCGCCCGCCTGGGCTTCCGCCCGGTGATGCTGAGCGGAACGCTTCTCTATCTCGCCGGCCTCGCCCTGTTCGCCTCGGCGCAGGGCCTCGTCGGGGTAATGCTGGGCGCCGGCGCGCTGATCGGTGTGGCGCTGGCCTGCACCGCCTCGGCGATTGCGCTCGCGGTCGGCTCGCGCGCCGTGCCCGCGCGCTCGCGCAGCCTCGTTCTCGGCGCCATCACCGCCACCGGCTCCCTGGGCGCGCTCCTGTCGGCGCCGCTCGGTCAGGCGCTGATCGTCGAGCTCGGCTGGCGAGCTGGCGTGCTGGGCTTTTTCGCGCTGGCGCTGGGGATGCTGCCCGCCGCCTGGCTGGCCGGGCGGGTCGATCGCCTGCCGCTGCCCGGCGCCGGCGGCGCGGCGCCGGGCGATATCTCGCCGCGCGCAGCGCTGGCCAGCGCCTTCAAGACTCCGTCGTTCCTGGTGATGACCGGCGCCTACTTCGTCTGCGGCATGCAGCTCCTGTTCATCACCACGCACCTGCCGTCGTACCTCGCGATCTGCGGCCTCGATCCCGCGTTGAGCGCGCAGGCGCTGGCCGCCATCGGCCTGTTCAATGTCTTCGGCGGGCTGTTCTTCGGCTGGGCGGGCGGCCGCTGGTCGAAGCTCGCGCTGCTGGGCGGCATCTATGTTTCGCGCTCGCTCGTGCTCGTCTGGTACTTCGTGCTGCCGCCGACGCCCGCCACCACGCTGGTCTTCGCCTCCCTGATGGGCTTCCTGTGGCTCGGCGTCGGGCCGCTGGTCGCGGGATCGGTGGCCGAGATGTTTGGTCTGCGATGGCAGGCGATGATCCAGGGCGTCGCCTTCATGAGCCATCAGCTCGGCAGCTTCCTCGGCGCCTTCGGCGGCGGCCTGCTGTTCGAGACGCTCGGCTCCTACGATCTCGCCTGGCGCCTCGGCGTCGGCCTGGGGCTTCTGGCTGGCCTGGTGCAGGTGAGCTTCGCCCTGATGCGGCCGCCGCGCGCCCGCTCCTTCGCGTGACGGCCTTGGCCTGGCTACATCCCGGTCTTCGACACCAGCACCGGATCACTCCGCCATGCGGCGGGGAACAGCCGCTTCAGGCTCTCGACCTTCGGGAGGTCGTGCATGACGATGTAGGGCTGCCGGGGGTGCCGCGTCATGTAGTCCTGATGATAGGCCTCGGCCGGGTAGAATGCCTGGTCGGGCTCGATCGTCGTGACGATCTTCGCCGGAAAGGCCTTCGCCTGATCCAGCTGGTCGATATAGGCCTTGGCCAAGCTCGCCTGCCGGTCGGTCGCCGGAAAGATGGTCGAGCGATATTGCGTGCCGACATCGGGACCCTGGCGATTGAGCTGGGTCGGATCATGCGCCACCGAGAAGTAGATCTGCAGCAGCTGGCCCAGGGTCACCCGGCGCGGGTCGTAAACGATGCGCACCGCCTCGGCGTGGCCGGTGCGGCCGCTGGTGACCTGGTCGTAGCTCGCCGTCTCCCTGGGCCCGCCCGCATAACCCGACACCGCGCCCAGAACGCCCTGGACGTGCTGGTAGACGCCCTGCACGCCCCAGAAGCAGCCGCCGGCCAGCACGATGGTCGCCGTCGTCGCCTCGCCGGCGGACTCGTCCTGCGCCGGCGGCGGGATCACGCGCGCCGTCTCGGCGGTCGACGGTGCCAGTCCGAAGTGCAAGGCCGCCGCGAGAACGAGGGCGCCGGCGATCAGGAAGGGCAGGCGAGGCATGGTCACTTCTCCGCGTGCAGGAATTGCTCGAAGGCCGCCTTGTAGTCGGGATGCCAGCGCGACAGGGCAGGCCGGTTCTCGGTGATGTCGCCCGCCGCCCATCGGATGCGCCGCACGTCGACCTCGCGGGTCACCTCGTTGTCGGGGCAGAGCACATAGAAATCGCCGGCATTCATCGCTTCGATCAGCATGTCGATCACCTGGTCGGGCGTCCACGCGCCGGGCGGCTTCTCGGTGCGGCCGCGGCTCGTCATGCCGGTGAAGGTCGAGCCCGGGATCAGCAGATGGGCGGTGATGTGTGCGCCGGCCTCGTTGCGCAGGCTGTGGGCCAGCGCCTCGGTCAGCACCTTCACGCCGGCCTTGCTGACATTGTACGCGGTGTCGCCGGGAGGGCAGGTGATGCCCTGCTTGGACCCGGTGTTGACGATGGCGCCGGCCGTGCCCTGGGCCAGCATGGCCGGGGTGAAGATCTGCACGCCGTGAATGACGCCCCACAGATTGACCTCGAGCACGCGTCGCCAGCGCTCGATATGGTCCCACGGTCCGCCGCCCGGCGCCGTGCCGGCATTGTTCATCAGCACCGCCACCTCGCCGAACCTGTCGTAGACCGCGTCCTTCAGCGCCTGCACGCTGTCGAGCCGGCTGACGTCGGTCGGCACGGTGAGAACCGACGCCGTTCCCGCCGGCGCAACGGCCGCCACCGCGGCCGCCGCCTCGATCAGCGCTTCGGCCGAGAGATCGGCCAGGCAAACCTTCATGCCGAGAGCGGCGAATCGGCGGGCCGCTGCCAGGCCGATACCGCTCGCCGCGCCGGTCACGACGGCAACCCGGCCGGCGGCGAGGGCAGGATGGACACTCATTGGGCGATTCCTCCGCTGGGGTTCATGGCATCGGCCTGTCGAGCACGCGCCGCCACTCAGGGCCGGCAGCGTGCCACACATAGGCGCCGACCCTGGTCGAACCAACCCTTCTCACTCACTTCAGTGCAGCTGCGGCGGCCGTTCATGCGAGAAATGGGGAAGGAGATCGGACCGCAAAGTCACGAACGTGTCGCTCACGACGACCCAACCGGCAGGCCGGCTGCCTTCCATTCGGGGAAGCCGTCCTCGAGGCGGCGGACCTTGAAGCCGCGCTCGCGCAGCAGCGCCACGGCTTCGAACGCCAGCACGCAGTAGGGACCGCGGCAGTAGGCGACGATCTCACGACCGCGCGGCAACTCGCGCAGCCGCCGCACGAGATCGCGCAACGGGATGTTCACCGCTTTCGGGACATGGCCCGCTGCGTATTCGTCCTCGGGCCGCACATCGAGCACGGTGACCCTCCCGTCCTCGAGGCGCTGCACCAGCTCGGCACGCGCGACCGGCTCGAGGGCGTCGCGTCTGTGGAAGTAGCTCGCGATGACGTCGCGCACCTGGGTCGATTTGCGCTCGGCAACCATGCGCAAGGCAATCAGCAACGTCAGCACTGCCGGATCGCTCGGCCTGTAGAGCACGCGCTTGCCATCGCGGCGCGACGTCAACAGGCCGGCGCGATGCATCAGGCGCAGATGCTGCGAGGCGTTGGCGACCGGCAGTCCCAGGCGCTCGGCCAGCGCCTCGACGCTGCGCTCGCCCTGCGCGAGCAGCTCCAGGATCTCGAGCCGATCGCCGTGGCCCAACGCCTTGGCGACCTCGGCCAGGCCGGCGAACAGGGCATGCTTGGGGCTGTCGCTTGACATCCGGGGCTCCATGTATATTCATTCAATGTACTGATTGAATGACCCTCCGCAAGAGGGGAATCGAAGAAGCGCTCGACGTTCTGCTCGAGGTCGCGCGACGATGGCGCGGCTCACAAGAGATTCTCTATTGTCTTGCTGCGGCGCACGTCGCAGCCCTCCGTGAGCAAGAGGTCGCCATGAAGACACACTCCTTCGGTTCCCTGCCCGCCGTCTCGACCCTGACCCTGGGCGGCGGCGGCCTCGGCATGCTGTGGGGAGAGACGACCACGGAGGAGTGCATCGACACGGTGCACGCGGCGGTCGATGCCGGCATCACCCTGCTCGACCTCGCGCCACGCTACGGTGACGGCAAGGCGGAGGAGGTGGTGGGCCATGCCTATGGCGGCAAGCTGCCGGCCGGCGTGCGGGTCACCAGCAAGTGCAATCTCGGCAACCCGCCGGCCGGCGAGATCGCGTCGCTGCTGCAGCGCTCGATCGAGACCAGCCTGGAACGCCTGCGCCTCGCGCGCCTCGACCTGTTCTTCCTACATTCGAACGTCGTGCCCGACGAGAGCTTCCTCAGCGTACGCCCCGATGCAGCCAGCCGCATGACGCCCTACGCGCTGTTCGTCGAGCATGTGCGTCCGCTGTTCGAGCGCTTTGTCGCGGAAGGCCTGGTCGGTGCCTGGGGCCTGACTGGCATCGGCCATCCCGACACCATCATCAGGCTGCTCGGAGAGCGACCGGCGCCGGCCGCCGTGCAATGCATCGCCAACCTGCTCGATTCGCCGGGCGGCCTGAAGTTCTTCGACGGCCCGGCCAAGCCGCGCGACGTGATCGCGGCGGCGCGGGCCAATGGTGTGGGCGTAATGGGCATCCGCGCCGTGCAGGCCGGCGCGCTGACCAGCGCGATCGACCGGCCGCTGCCCGCCGACCATCCGGAAGTGCGCGACTATGCCCTGGCGGCGCCGTTCCGCCGGATCTGCGCCGAGCTGGGCGAGAACCCGGCCGTGGTTGCCCACCGCTACGCGCTGTCGCTCGACATCGACACGCTGGTGCTGGGCGTGAAGAACCGACGCGAGCTTGCCGAGTGTGTCGCGGCGGCAGAGGCGGGGCCTCTTCCGGCCGATCTGGTGGCGCGCATCGATGCGGCCGTGAAGGACGCCCGCCTGGCCTGACGCCTACACCTTGTCCGGATTGAACTCGGGCTGCACCTCGGGCTTGCGCCATTTAAAGCGCAGCTCCGCGAGGCCGGTGGCGACGGTGTAGAACACCGGCGTGAAGATCAGGCCGAAGAAGGTCACGCCCAGCATGCCGGCGAACACCGCGGTGCCGAGCGACTGGCGCATCTCGGCGCCGGCGCCGAAGCTCACCACCAGGGGCACCACGCCCAGGATGAAGGCGAGCGAGGTCATGAGGATGGGCCGCAGGCGGGTGCGCGCGGCACTCACCGCCGCATCGAAGCGCGTCATGCCGGCCTCGTGGGCCTGCTTGGCGAACTCGACGATCAGGATGGCGTTCTTGGCCGCCAGTCCGACCAGCACCACCAGGCCGATCTCGACCAGGATGTTGCGGTCGAGCCCGCGCATCGTGACGCCGACCATGGCGGCCAGCACGCACATCGGCACGATCAGGATGACGGCGAGCGGCAGCAGCCAGCTTTCGTAGAGCGCCGCCAGCAGCAGGAAGACGAACACCACGGCCAGCCCGAACGCCAGCACGGCGGTGTCGCCGGCGAGCTTCTCCTGCAGCGCGATCTCGGTCCATTCGAAGCCGAAGCCCGAGGGCAGGACCTTTTCGGCCAGGCCCTCCATGGCGGCGATGCCCTGGCCCGAGGAGAAGCCGCGCTGCAGCGCGACCTGCACCTCGGCTGCCGGGTAGAGATTGTAGCGCGCCACGCGGTAGGGACCGGTCGTGTCCGAGAAGGTCGCGACCGAGCCGATCGGCACCATCTCGCCGCTGGCGCTACGCGTCTTCAGGTTGCCGACGTCGCGGACGGTGAGCCGGTAGGGATCGTCGGCCTGCGCCGTCACGCGATAGGTGCGGCCCAGGATGTTGAAGTCGTTGACGTAGCCCGACCCCATGTAGATCGACAGCGTCTCGAACACGCGCGCGATCGGCACGCCGAGCTGCTCGGCTTTGGTGCGGTCGATCTCCGCCCAGATCTGCGGCGTGCGCGTGCTGAACAGGGTGAAGGCCTGGGTCAGGCCGGGCGTCTGCCCGGCGGCGCCGGCCAGCGCCCAGGTGGCGCCCTCGAGCGCCGGAAGGCCGCGCGCGGCGCGATCCTGCACATAGCCCTTCAATCCACCGCCGGTGCCGATGCCGGGCACCGAGGGCGGCTCGAGGACGAACACGAAGGCCTCGCGCAGCGAGAACATCTTGCCGCGCAACTCGCCCAGTATCTTCTCCATCGGCAGGTCGCGGCGCTGGTCGAATGGTTTCAGGGTGACGAAGATCACGCCGGTGTTGGGCGCATTGGTGAAAGTGGCGCCGTCGAAGCCGACGAAGGACACGGCATGCTCGACGCCGGGCGTGGCCATGATCAATTCCGACGCCTGGCGGACCAGCCGGTCGGCGCGCTCGAGCGTCGACCCCGCGGGAAGCTGCATGGCGGCGATCAGGTAGGAGCGGTCGAGCTGCGGGACCAAGCCGGTCGGCGTCACCTTCAACTCGTAGCCGGTGAGAACCAGCAGGCCGCCATAGACGACCAGGACGATCGTCGCCATGCGGATCAGGCGGGCCGTGGCGCGGCCGTAGAAATTCGCGAGGGCCTCGAAGCCGCGGTTGAACAGGCGGAAGAACCCGTTGATCGGCCACATCAGCCGGTCGCGAAGCCCCGGCTTAGCCTTCTCGAGAGGCGACAGGGCATGGGTCTTGAGCAGCAGGGCCGCCATGGCCGGCGACAGTGTCAGCGAGACGAAAGCCGAGATCGCCGTCGAGGCCGCGATCGTGATGGCGAACTGCTTGTAGAACGTGCCTTGCAGGCCGGTGATGAACGCGGTCGGCAGGAACACCGCGATCAGCACCAGGGAGATGGCGATCAGCGCGCCGCCGACCTCGTCCATGGTCTTGTGCGCCGCGGCCTTGGGCGACAGGCCCTGAGTCAGGTAGCGCTCGACGTTCTCGACCACGACAATGGCGTCGTCGACCACGATGCCGATCGCCAGCACCAGGCCGAACAGCGACAGCGTATTGAACGAAATGCCGACCGCCGACATCACCGCGAACGAGCCGATCAGCGACACCGGAATGGCGAGCAGGGGGATGATCGCGGCCCGCCAGGTCTGCAGGAACAGGATCACCACGATCACGACCAGGATGAGCGCCTCGAACAGCGTCTCGATCACCGCGTCGACCGAGGCCTGGATGAACTCCGTCGGGTTGTAGACGACCGAATAGCCGAGGCCGGCCGGGAAATCCTTCTTCAGCTTCTCCATCGTCGCCTTCACGGCGTCCGATGTCGCGAGCGCATTGGAGCCGGGCCGCTGGAAGATGCCGAGCGCCGTGGCGTTCTTGTTGTCGAGATAGGCATTCATCGTGTAGTCCTGCGCGCCCAGCTCGATGCGCGCCACGTCGCGCAGCCGGACCACCGAGCCGTCGGGCTCGGCGCGCAGTACGATGTTGCCGAATTCCTCGGGAGACGTGAGCCGGCCGAGCGTCTGCACCGACAGCGTGAAGCCGCCGGGCGACACGGCCGGTGCCTGGTTGATGGCGCCGGCGGCGACCTGCAGGTTCGCGGCGCGCATCGCCAGCATGACCTCGCCCGCCGTGAAGTTGTAGGCGGCCACGCGCGCAGGATCGAGCCACACGCGCATCGAATAGTCGCGCGCGCCGAACACCAGGACGTTGCCCACGCCGTCGATGCGGCTCAGCACGTCCTTCACGTAGAGCGTGGCGTAGTTGGAGATGTACTGCTGGTCGCGGCTGCCGTCGGGCGAGGTCATGTGCACGACCATCATCAGGTCGGGCGAGGCCTTGCGCACGACGATGCCCAGCCGCTGCACGTCCTCGGGCAGGCGCGGCTGGGCAACGGCGACGCGGTTCTGCACGTTGACCTGAGCCTGGTCGATGTCGACGCCGGGCTTGAACACGACGTTGATCGACAGCCGCCCGTCGCCGGTCGACTGCGAGTTGATGTAGAGCATGTCGTCGACGCCGTTGATCTCGAGCTCGAGCGGCGTGGCGACGGTCTGGGCGATAACCTCGGCGGAGGCGCCGGGATAGGTCGCGGTGACGTTGACCGTGGGTGGCGCGATCTCGGGATACTCGGCCACCGGCAGGCTGAACTGGGCGATGCCGCCCACGATCAGGATGATGATCGACAGGACCGACGCAAAGATCGGGCGTTCGATGAAGAAATGTGAGAAACGCATGGGCTGAACGCGCCTTTACTCGGCTTTGGCGGCAGTCTTGATCTCGCCCTTTTGCGGCATCACCTTGGCGCCCGGCCGCACCATGGGGTTGGCCAGTCCGTCCAGCACCACCTTGTCGGTGGGCGCCAGGCCTTCGCGCACCACCCGCAGCCCCTCGACCAGCGGTCCCAGCGTTACCGGCTTGGCCTGCACGACGTTGTCGTCACCTACCGTGAACACGATCTTGCGCGACTGGTCGGAGACGATCGCCGAGTCGGGGATCAGCAAGGCATCGTATTTGCCGCCGAACAACTGCACGCGGCCGAAGATGCCGGGCGCCAGGAGCTGGTTCTTGTTCTCGACGATGGCGCGGGTGCGCATGGTGCCCGAGCGCGGGCTCAGGGCGTTGTCGACGAAGTCGACCTTGCCATTGCGCGTCCATGCGCTTTCGTCGGCGAGCCGGATGCGCACCGGGTTCACCGAATCGCGATCACGCGCCGAGGCTATCTCGCCGGAGAGGTAGAGCCGGGTGTAGCGCAGATAGTCGGCCTCGGAGATGTCGAACACGAAGCGGATGGGATCCAGGGTGACGATGGTGGCGAGCATGGTGGCGCCCTGCTGGCCGCCCTGGATCAGGTTGCCGGCATCCACCTTGCGGTCGGAAATGCGGCCGGCGATCGGCGCCCGCACTTCGCTCCATTCGAGGTTGAGCTCGGCCTGGCGCACGGCGGCTTCGGCGGTCTTGAGCTGGGCGCGCGCTACCGCGAGGTTGGCCTTGCGCTGGTCGTAGTCCGCGTCGGTGATGGTGCGCGAACTGATCAACGACGCCCCGCGCTGGACCTGCAGATCGGCCAGGTCGACCTGCGCCTTGTTACGCGCGACCTCGGCCTGGGCGCTCTCAACGGCGATCTCGAACGGCCGCTTGTCGATGGTGAACAGCAGGTCGCCGACTTTGACGATCTGGCCGTCCCGGAAATGCAGCTGCTCGATGAAGCCCGAAACGCGGGCACGGACCTCGACCGAGGCCACTGCCTCGAAGCGTCCGGAATACTCGTCCCATTGCGTCACCCGCTGGGCGATTGGCGCGGCGACGGTGACGGGCATCGCCGGCGGGCCTCCCTGGGCGAGGACTGCGGACGTGAGCGCGAGGAAGACGGAGGCCGCAAGGGCCAGCAAACGAGAACGTACGGGCAAAACACACTCCCCCGTGGGCACTTCTGCAGCGCGGGAGATGTGGTTGCGCTGCGAGCTGGTTTCAATTGGTAAGTGAAAGATCCATTTGGCTCGTTCGGGTGCGGCCGCGGACCATTTGTTAAGCACTTGATCAGACTGGGTTAATTCTCGACAAGGAGTGACCGGCGGGGGCTGGCCGCCGGCATCGAGGCGGAGTGAGTCATGAAGATTGGCGTTCTGCAGTTCTTTTCCTGGCCCGGCCGTCACGGACCCCTGGAAGAGGTCTATGCCCGGGCGCTCGAGCGCATCGATATCATGGAAAGTGGCGGCTTCGACGCGGTGTGGTTGGCCGAGCATCACTTCACCACCTTCAGCGTCTGCCCGTCGGTGCACATGCTGGGTGTCATGGCGGCGGCACGCACCAAGCGGCTGCGCATCGGCACGGCGGTGTCGCTCGCCGCGCTCTATCATCCGCTGCGGCTCGCCGAGGAGGTGGCGCTGCTCGACATGCTGTCAGGCGGTCGCGTCAACTGGGGCGCGGGACGCGGCTTCGCCCATTCCGAGTTCCACGCCTTTGGCGTGCCGCCCGAGCAGAGCGCGGAACGCTTTCGCGAAGCCGTCGAGATCGTGCTGCAGTCCTGGACGCAGGAGCGGCTAAACTTCAAGGGCGCGCACTTCGATTTCGAGGACGTCGAAGTCCTGCCCAAGCCGATGCAGCTGCCGCATCCGCCGGTGTGGATGGCGGCGACCTCGGAGCCGGCGATCGACTGGGCGGCGAGCCGCGGCTTCTCCATCCTGATGGATCCGCACGCGTCGTTCAAAGACCTCGGTGCGAAGCGCCGCCACTATACTCGGAAGCTCGCCGAGGCGGGCTTCTCCGATGCGGGCCGCGATATCCCGATGGCGCGCCTGGTCGCCCTGGCGCCGACGGACGAGGAGGCGGCGGACGTTGCGCGCCGCGGCGGGCAGTGGATCGTCGATGCCTATGCCGGCCCCCAGCATGCCCATCGCAAGTCGATGCCGCCGCGCACCTACGACGGCAAGGAGCCGGTGCAGCACTACCTCGACAGCGTCATCCTGCACGGCTCGCCGCAGTCGATGGTCGAGCAGATCCATCGATTGCGGGAGGAGATCGGCCTCAACTACCTGATGTGCGCCCCGCTCAGCCGCCAGAGCTTCAGGCTGCTTGCCGACGAAGTGGTGCCGCGGCTGTGAACATCGCCTCGGCGATGGTCGTCATGTCGGCGTCGCTGATCTCGACCACGCCCTGGCGCAGCCGGTATCCCCAGTTCTTGTCCTGCGTGAAGGCGAGCATGTCCTTCACCATCGCGAGCGGCGTCGCTGCGGCGTCGTGCCAGGCGACGTCGCGACGATAGGGCCGGAATCCGAAGCCCATGTCGGCCTGGTAGGGCGTGCCCGGCTTCACCGTGCCGATTGCGGTGAAGGCCTGCAGCTGGTCCTTGCCGCGCAGCGCGTGGCTCGGCGTGTAATGGCGATTGGGTGAGTAGTAGACGATGCGATCGCCGGGCTGGATACGCCGCAGCGGCGAGGCCTTGCCGTGCGACACCTGCATGAATCCTTCGCTGAGGCCGATCTCGACATGCTCGGCCGACGCAACCGCCAACCAGTTCCTGGTCATGGTGATTCTCCTCACGCCGCGGCCGGCGCGAACACGCGCAGGCGATGACCATCGGGGTCGAGCGCCACGAAGGTGTGACCGAAATCCATCGCCGTGGGCTTCTGGGCGATCGGCAGGCCACGCTGCTTCCATTCGGCGTGGGTCTGTTCCACGGCGGCCGCATCGGCAACCGTGAAGGCAACCTCGCCGCCGCCGGGCACCGTGGCAATCGGCTCGACGTCGTGGCGCGCCCACAGGCCCAGCATCACGTCGCCACCCAGCGGCAGCATGGCGAAGGTGGGTGACGTCTCGACCGGCGGCGTGCCGAGCAGATCGGCATAGAAGGTCGCGCTGGCCGGTGGATTGTCGACGTAGAGCAGCACGAAGCTGAACTTGCTCATCGGAGTCTCCTTGGCTCGGTGACTTCAATGTAGGATAGGCAACTGTCAGATTCTGACAGCAGCATGGTACCTCCTCGTCCCCGGGAAGGCTTGCACAGATGTGACAGAGGTGGGCGTCGACTTCCTAAGCCTCCCGCGTCGACTCGCGGTCGCGCCATTCCTTGAGCATCGCCTGCCGCCGCCGCGGATAGCGCTTGTCGGTGACCGTCAAGGTGACGATGCGGTCGGTGCGGAAGTGACGAAAATCCTGGCGCAGCTCGCACCACGCCACGACGACGCGCACCTTCTCGAAGAAGCCGACGGCGAACGGCCACACCGTGCGTTTGCTGGCGACGCCGTCCTTGTCGCGATAGGAGAGGCCGAGCTTGCGCTCGTTGCGGATGGCGGCACGGATTTTCGGCAGCTCGGCGTCGCCCGCGGCAACCGGCTCACCGGGCGCGATCAGCAGGCCGGAATCGTCCAGGGCGTCACGCAGATCCTTGGGCAGCACGGCGCCGATCTTGGCCAGCACGTTGGCGGCGGCATCGGCCAGCGCGCGGTCGGAGCGCTGATGCACCCAGCGCGAACCGAGCACCAGGGCCTCGATCTCCTCCTCGCTAAACATCAGCGGCGGCAGCATGAAGCCCGGGCGCAGCACGTAGCCAACGCCGGCCTCGCCGTCGATCGATGCGCCTTCGGATTTCAGGGTCTCGATGTCGCGATAGAGCGTGCGCAGCGACACGCCGGTGGCCTCGGCAAGCGTCGCGCCGCTCACCGGATGGCGGTGGCGCCGCAGCACCTGGATGAGGTCGAGCAGGCGTTGTGCGCGCGACACGGGCGCTCCTTCATGCGACACAGGAATTGCCACGCTAGGCTACCATGGAACCGCTGTCAGATTCTGTCAGCAGAAGAGAGATATGGAATCGCCATCCCCCGTCGCCGGGCCCTCCCTCGCCGTGATCGTCAATCGCGCCGCCCACAAGGGCGGAGCGGCGCGGCGCTGGCCCGCGATCGAGGCGGCGCTGGCCAGGCGCCTGGGCGCCTTCGAGCCGCTGTTCACCGCGGCGCCCGGCCATGCGACCGAGCTGGCTCGGGCGGCCCTCGGCCGTGGCGTGCGCCGCTTCGTGGCGGTGGGCGGCGACGGGACGGTGAACGAGTCGTTGAACGGCCTGCTGGAACCGTCGGGCCGCCTGGCGGCGCCCGATGCCGTGCTCTGTCCGATTCCGGCAGGCACGGCCAACGAGCTGTGCCGCGCGCTGGGCTACCTGCAGCATCCCGACCGCGCCTTCGATGCCGCGGCCGGTCGCGGCACGCGCGCCATCGACCTGATGCGCGTGCGCTGCATGGGCCTCGACGGCCGGCCGGTCGACCGCTTCGGCTATCTCATCGTCTCGCTTGGCGCAGCGGCTACGATCAGCCATCGCACCTCGCAATCGCGCTGGCTCAAGAAGCTGGGCGAGGTCTCCTATCTCCTGATGACGCCGCCGGTGACGCTGGGCTACAGCCATCGCGACGTCGCGATCGCGATCGACGGTGTCGCGCAGGGCACGCGCTCTCTGTTCACCGCAATGGTCGCCAACACCGAGAACGGCGGTGGCGGCATGAAGCTGATGCCCGGTGCGCGCTTCGACGATGGACTGCTCGACCTGATCGAGATGGGTGACGTCTCGCGGCTCGGCGTGCTGCTGGGTGTCATGCC
>NZ_JBFWZI010000184.1:0-10913 GCF_050185545.1 Reyranella sp.
GGAACTCGGCGTACAGACGATTTGTCATCGGCATGGCGATCTCCCCCGCAAATGCCGCAATACTACAACTTTTGGGCGACGACGTCATTGACTGGCACGGTTTTCGCCCCGACCAATGTCTGCATATCTGAAGGTCATTGAATCGACACTAGGCGTCAGCGGGCTATTCGACACCGAGATAGATTCGCTGCACGTCAGGGTTGGTCGCCAGATCGCGCGCCGGACCTTCAAGGACCGTGCGGCCGACCTGCAGGACATAGGCGTGGTCGGCCGCCTCGAGAGCCAGGTCGACCGACTGCTCCGCCAGCAGGATGGTCTGGCCGTCCTTGTGAAGGGCGGCGAACGCGTCGTACATCGAATCGACGATGGCCGGCGCCAGGCCCAGGCTGGGTTCATCGAGCAGCAGCAGCTTGGGATCGCTCATCAGCGCGCGGCCGACCGCCAGCATCTGGCGCTCGCCGCCCGACATGGTTCCGGCGCGCTGCCTGCGCCGCTCGGCGAGGCGGGGAAACACCGAATAGACGCGCTCCAGCAGGCGCGGAATTCGGCCTCGATCGGCAAGTGGCGTCGCGCCCAGCATCAGGTTGTTCTCGACGCTCTGCTGGGTGAATAGGCGCCAGCCTTCGGGCGACAGCGCCAGCCCCTTGCGCACCACGGCGAAGGCCGGCTGGCCGGCGATGTTCTCGCCGGCGAAGGTCACGCTGCCCGCCGAGGTCGGCACGATGCCCGCGATGGCATTGAGCGTCGTCGTCTTGCCGGCGCCATTGGACCCAAGCAGCGCCACGACCGATCCCGTCGGCACGTCGAGCGACACGTCGGCGACGCCGATCAAGTCGCCGTAGCGCACCTGCAGGTGCTCGATGCGCAACAGCGGTGCGCTGGAACTCATGGATCGGCCCCGTGCCGCACGCGGCGGCGGCCGAGATAGGCCTCGATCACCCTGAGATCGCTGGTCACCTCGCGCGGGGAGCCGCGCGCGATCTCGCACCCCTGGTGGAAGACGACTACCTGCCGGGCAAGCGAGACGATCACCTCCATGATGTGCTCGACGATCACGATGGTGATGCCACCGCCATGGATGCGCCGCACCAGCTCGATCGCCTCGTGCACCTCCGCCGGCGTGAGGCCGGCCATCGCTTCGTCGAGGAGCAGGGCCTTGGGTTCCGAGGCGAGCGCGCGGGCAATCTCCAGGCGCTTTCGGCCGGGCGTGCCGAGGCTGCGCGCCGGCGCGTCGGCCACCGCCCCGAGCCCGACCCGCTGCAGCACCTCGCGCGCCCTGGCGCGCGCCTCGCGAGCATTGGCGTGGCGCAGCAGGGCGCCGATCGTGGCATTGTCGAGCACCGACATCGATTCGAAGGTGAGCGGCACCTGGAAGGTACGCGCCAGCCCGAGCGCGGCCCGGGCCTCGGGCGGCCGGCGCGTTACGTCGGCGCCGTCGAACAGCACGGTACCCGAGGTCACCGGCAGGTCGCCGGTCAGGCAGTTGAAGAAGGTCGACTTGCCGGCACCGTTGGGGCCGATCAGGCCGAGAATGTCGCCAGCATCGACCGACACCGAGGCGTCGTCGACCGCCTTGAAGGCGCCGAATGCCTTGGTGACATTGCGTGCCTCGATCAGCATGTGCGTGCGTCAATCGGCATGGCTGCGCGCGACCTCGGACTTGGCGGAGGAACGGGCCTTGGCCGGCCGGCGCTCGAGCAGCGACAGCAGCCCGCTCGGCAGGAAGCGGGCGATCACGACGATGATGGCGCCGTAGACGACGAAGGTGAGGCCGGCACCGCGGCCTCCGAGGTAACTGTTCGACAGCTCTTCGAGGGGCACCAGGATGAGCGCGCCGACCAGCGGCCCGAACAGCTGGCCCGCGCCGCCCAGGGCTGCCATCACAACCATCTTGACCGAGATCAGGATGCCGAAGCCCGACTCGGGATCGACGAAGCCGAACATGCAGAGGTAGAGCGAGCCGGCGAGCGAGGTGAAGGCGCCGCTAGTCATGTAGGCGTGGAGCTTGTAGCGACCGGACGAGACGCCGAGCGATCGGGCAGCGCGCTCCGAATCCTTGATGGCACGCAGGTAGAAGCCCATCCGACTCTGCTCGATCCACCAGGTGAGGCCGAGCAGGAACGCCAGCACCGCCAGGAAGATGTAGTAGAAGGGCGTCGCCGAGAGGAAGGAGAGGTCGAAGACGGTGCGCGGAATCGCCGGCCCGCCGAGTCCCTGCGCGCCGCCGAGGAACTCAGAGGTCGAGCTCAGCACGCGCACCAGCTCGGCGACGGCGATGGTGGCCATGCTGAAATAATGGCCGGAGAGGCGCAGGGTGGGCACGCCGATCACGGCGGCCAGCGCCACACTCAGCACCATGCCGATCGGCGCGCCGGCGATCGGCGGCCACTCGAGATGAGTGTAGACCACGACCGCGGAATAGGCGCCGAAGCCGAAGAACACGGCGTGGCCGACCGAGACCTGGCCGGCATAGCCACCGACGATGTTCCATGCCGAGGCGCCGATCGCCGCCAGCAGCACCAGCGCGCCCAGCCGCTCGTAGACAGGGTAGCCCGCCGCCAGCAGCGGATAGGCCAGCACCGCCAGCAGCAGCGCGCCGGGCAGCAGGTAGCGGGTCACGCCCCACCCATCAGGCTTTCCCCATCAGGCCTTGCGGCCTGAACCACAGCACGAGCACGAACAGGACGTAGACGATGACGTCCTTGTAGACCGGCCCGACCAGGTAGGCCGACAGCGATTCGACGACGCCGATGATCAGCCCGGCCGCAAGCGCGCCCATGACGCTGCCGAAGCCGCCGAACGAGACGGTGACGAAAGCCAGGATGGCGAGCGTCTCGCCGACCGTGGGCGAGGTGTAGAAGAAATTGGCGATCAGGGCACCGGCGATGCCGGTGGCGGCACCGGCCATGCCCCAGGCGAGGGCCTGCATGCGCTGCGGCCGGATGCCCATCAACTGGGCGGCGGTCGCGTCCTCCGAGACTGCCAGCATGCGGCTGCCGACTGCGGTATGGGTCAGCACGAGATGCAGGATCAGTGTGATCGCGAGACCGACACCGCCGGCCAGGACGCGCGAGCCCTCGAAGCGAATGCCGAGGAGCTGGAACGAGCCGCCGACCAGCGTGTCGGGCAACGTGCGGAAGTCGGCGCCGAAGGTCCAGAAGGCGACGTAGCGCAGGAACAGCGCCAGGCCGAAGGTGCCCAGGATCTGCGCCAGCATCGGCCCGCGCATGATGTGGCGGACCAGCAGGAAATAGCTCAGCACACCCAGGGTGGCGATGACGATGGCGGCTGCCGGCACGGCGGCGAACGGCCCGCCACCCAGTGCCGTCCAGACCACCACGGCGGTGTACATGCCGAGCATGACGAAATCGCCGTGCGCGAAATTGACGACGTTCATCATGCCCCAGATCAAGGTGAGACCCGAGGAGAACAGGGCATAGACCGCGCCGAGCAGCAGCCCGCTCACGATCACCTGGACCAAGGTCAGCGACACCCTATCCGCGCTCCCCGCCAGATCGCGTCGATCGATCACCAGCTTCCGATCACCAGCCCTTGTACGGCAGGACGACCTGGTCGGTGGCGCGAGCCTTGGGCCAGATGGCGACGTACTTGCCGCTGCGCATCTGCGTCACCAGGGTCGAGGCCAGCACGTTCTGGCCCTTGGTGTCGAACTTCACGCCGTCGTAGCCGGTCACCATCTGGTCAGCCGGCAGGTTGGTGGCCTTGAGCGCATCGCGAATCTTGGCCGGCTCGGTCGAGCCCGCCCGGTTGATGGCGTCGGCCATCACCAGGAAACCCTGCAGGCCACGCGCCGACACGTCGTCGAGATTGTCGCCGCCGGTCTTCTTCTTATAGAGCTCGTTGAAGATGTAGGGGACGCTGCCCGGCTTGCCGCCGGCGAAGGTCGAGCGGTTTACCAGGCCCTCGACCAGGGAGGACATGCTCTTCACGAAGGCCGGATCGTTGAAGCCGGCATTGTCGGCGATCATGATCGCGGGCTTCCAGCCCAGTTCCTTCATGGTCTTGGTGTAGAGGATGGCGTCTGACGTGTAGGAGATGAAGATCACGACGTCGGGGTTCTTCTCCTTGAGCTGCAGCACCTGCGGCTGCACGTCGCTCGAGTTGGCCGAGTAGGCGATCTTCTGCGTCACCGTGAGACCGTCCTTGGCGAACTGATCGGCGATCACGCTCGCCACCGAGTTGCCGTACTCGGTGTTCTCCTGGACGATGGCGATCGAGCCGACCTTCTGGCCGGCCGCCTTCTGCTCGCGCAAGAAGGTCGAGTAGGCGCGGGCGAAATCGATGGCGACCGGCGTGGTGCGGAAGAACCACTTGAAGCCGCGTTCGGTCAGATTGGCGGCGACCGACTCGGCGGTCAGGAACGGGATGCCATGGCGCTCGGCGATGGCGCTCGCGGTGACGGTGATGCCAGACTGGTAGGCACCGATCAGCGCCGCCACCTTCTCCTCGGAGATCAGGCGCAGCGCCTGGTTCTGGCCGGCCGCCGGCGTGCCCTGGTTGTCGGCGAAGATCAGCTGCACCTTGGCGCCACCCAGGCCGGACAGGCCGCCGCCCTTGGCGATCGGCATGATCTTGGCCAGTTCGGCATTGCCGTTGTTGACGACGTCGGCGCCGACCTCGATCGCCATCTTGGAGTAGTTGCCGGCGCTCGCCGAGTTGCCGCTCAGCGGATAGATGATTCCGATCTTGACCGGCTGCTGCGCGGCGGCCCCGAGAGCCAAGCCGAGCGTGGCGAGGCCGGTGGCAGCGGCAAAGGCCCGGCGCGTTGGTTGTATCATGCGCGAATCCCCCAAGAGCATGTCGTTCTGTACGCCAAAAGATTGGCACGGCCGGCGGCAGGCAGCAAATCCCTCTCTTCGTCCTCCCGGCTTCGCCGCTTCGGAGTGGACACATCTCAAATCCCTCCCATGAAAATCGGGGCGGGCTCCGTCCCGATTTTCTCAGCATCGTGACGCGTGCCGGGCGTGCTGGGTGTCTCCCCCGATTACGGGGTGATTACGGGGGAGGGTTAGAGAAGATGATCAGCAAAGCCGGTAGCGCTCCACGGCGTCGCGGTCGAGCTCGATGCCGAGGCCGGGACCGTCCGGCAGCAGCACATGGCCGGCCTCGAGCACGAGCGGCGTGCGCAGGAGCCCGGTGCGCAGCGCGTTGTCGCTCATGTCGTACTCGAGCATCAGCGGATGCGGCGGATGGCCGGTGTGCGGGCTCGCCGGCAGCGCGGCGATGAAATGGCAGGTGGTGGCAAGGCCGACCGCACCGCCCCAGGCGTGCGGGGCGACCCTGAGGTTCTGGGCGTGCGCCAGGGTGGCGATCCGCTTGGCCTCCGTCAGGCCGCCGGTGCCGGCGATCGAGGGCTGCACGATGTCGACGCAGCGTCCGTCGATCAGGGCGCGAAAATCGCGCACCGTGTGATGCGCCTCGCCGGCGGCGATGGCGATCGGTGAGCGGGCGCGCAGCTCGGCGTAGCCCCTGAGATCGCCGGGCGGCAGCGGCTCCTCGATCCAGTGAATGCCGAAGGGCTCTATGGCGCGCGCGCATTCCAGGGCTACATCGGCGGTGTAGGCACCGTTGATGTCGACCATAAGCAGCATGTCGGGCCTCAACATCTGGCGCGCCAGCTTTACCCGCGCGACATCGTCCCTGATGCCGCGGCCGATCTTGATCTTGGCACCGGCATAGGGATGGGCCGCCGCCTCCGCCAGCATGTGCTCGAGCTGGCGATCGGGGTCGCTGGAAAAGAACCCCGTCGACGCATAGGCCGGGATGCGCGTCGCGCCGCAACCGCCAATCAGGTCGCACACGCGCACCCCGAACCCCCGGGCAATGGCGTCCCACAGTGCCACGTTGATGGCGGCAAGGCAGGCGGTGAGCTGGTTGCCGACGCCGAGATGATACATGGCATTGCGGATGCGTGCCTCGACATGGTCGAAATCGAACACGCTCTGGCCCGCGAACATCGGCTCGACCATGCGGAAATACTCGCGCGTCACCAGCGGGTTGCCGAACGCCTCGCCGACACCGAGCACGCCCGAGTCGGTCTCGACCTCGACCAGCCCGCCCTGCCGGCGATGGCCGCCGCCGCGCGACATGCCGTAGGCCTTCTCGGGCGCGAAGGCGTATTCGAGGCCGATGAAGCTCAGACGCTTGATCAAAGGCATTGTGCTCTCCCGGAGAGGCCGTTCGCTTCGATTGTCGACCCTGATACCACTCCCGGGATGAAAAGGGGGAGCCCGCCAGCAATCGCGGCTTTGCGATCCGCACCAAGGAACCGGCCTGGGCCTCCGCATTGCCGCTCCCCGGTCGTGCGCTATGGTACCGGCCACACCTGATGCCGGAGCGAACCCCATGGCTGCCATTCCCAAGACCCATCGACGTGTCGTCCTCGTGCGCCGGCCACCCGGCGAGCCGGCCGAATCGGATTTCCGGGTCGAGGAAGTTCCCGTGCCCGAGCCGCGGCACGGCGAGGTGCTGGTCAAGGTGCTCTATCTCTCGCTCGATCCCTACCAGCGCGGGCGCATGCGCGAGGCCGCGTCCTATGCGCCGGCGGTCGGGCTCAACGAGGTCATGACCGGCGGCACGGTTGGCGAGGTCGTGGCCTCGCACAATTCGCGCTTCAAGGTGGGCGACATCGTCGAGGACCGTCTCGGCTGGCAGGAGTTCGCGCTTGGCGGCGGGCCGACCCTGCGCGTCATCGATCCCTCGATCGCGCCGATCTCGACCGCCAACGGCGTGCTCGGCATGCCGGGCATGACCGCCTATTTCGGCCTGCTCGAGGTCGGCCAACCCAAGCCCGGCGAGACCATCGTCGTCTCGGCCGCCTCGGGCGCGGTCGGCCAGGTGGTGGGCCAGATCGGCAAGATCATGGGCTGCCGTGTCGTCGGCATCGCAGGCGGCGGCAAGAAATGTGCCTTCGTCACCGGCGAACTCGGCTTCGACGCCTGCCTCGACTACAAGGCCGAGAAGGATCTCGACGCCGCGCTCAGCGCCGCCTGCCCGCACGGCATCGACGTCTATTTCGACAATGTCGGCGGTGATATCTCCGACGCCGTCCTGCGCAACATCAACACCTTCGGCCGCGTCGCCCTGTGCGGCTCGATCTCGCAATACAATGCCGCCACGCCGCCGATGGGCCCGCGCCTCATGGGCACCTTCGTCGGCAAGCGCGTGACGGCGCGCGGCTTCATCGTCACCGACTTCGCCGAACGCTACGCGCCGGCGCGCCGCCAGATGGGCGAGTGGATCAGGAGCGGCAGGCTCAAGTACCGCGAGGACATCGTCGAGGGCATCGACAAGGCGCCGCGCGCCTTCATCGGCATGTTGCGCGGCGAGAATTTCGGCAAGATGCTGGTCAAGCTTGCATGAGCTACGACGCGCCGTTCGCCGGGCTGAAGGTGATCGACCTCAGCCAGGGCATCGCCGGCCCCTACTGCGCCATGCTGCTCGCCCAGCACGGCGCCAATGTCATCAAGGTCGAAGGCATCGGCGAGGGCGACTGGGCGCGTACGCTCGGCACGCGCTACGGCAACCATTCGGCCTTCTCGATCGTGGGCAATCTCGGCAAGCGCAGTATCGCCATCGATCTCAAGGCGGAGGCCGGCAAGCGGGTGCTGTGGCGCCTGCTCGAAGGCGCCGACGTCTTCCTCGAAGGCTTTCGCCCCGGCGTCATCACGCGGCTGGGCTTCGACTTTGCCGCCGTCTCGGCGCGCGAGCCGCGGCTGCTCTACCTCTCGATCTCCGGGTTCGGCCAGAGTGGCCCGCTCGCCGAGCGGCCGGCCATGGACCCGGTGCTGCAGGCCTATACCGGCCTGATGATGGAGAATCGCGGCGAGGACGGCATCCCGCACCGCGTGCCGGTGATCGTCGTCGACATGTCGACAGGTCTCTACGCTTTCCAGGGCCTGTCGGCCGCGCTCTATGCCCGCCGCGACGAGACGCGCGGTCGCTATCTCGACGCCAGCCTGATGCAGGCGGCGACCGCCCTGCAATCGATCCGCCTGATGGCCTGCCATCTCGAGGGCGGCACGATGAAGCCGGGCGGCGCGCCGGGCGGCGTGTTCAGGATCGCCGACGGCTGGATGTCGATCGTGGCCATCAACGAGCGCGACTGGCGCGCGTTGTGCCGCGCCATGGACTTGCCGGATTTGGCCGACGATCCGAGATTCGATTCCGCAGCCAACCGCCTGGCCAACGACGTGGCGCTCTACGCCATCGTCCGCCCCGCCCTTGCCGCGAGGCCATGGGCCGAGTGGAACAGGCGCCTCACCGAGGCGCGCCTGATGCACGAGCGGCTGAACAGCTACGCCGAGTTCCTCGAGCAACCGCAGGTGCAGGAGACCGGCCTGATCCAGTGGCTCGCCCAGGCCGGCCTGAACCGGCCCGTGCCGGTACCCACGCTGCCCGGCCAGCTGCCGCCCATCGACGGCACGCCGCGAGCCACCGCGCCGCTCACCGGCCAGCACACGCGGGCGATCCTCGCCGAGCACGGTTATGGCGATGGCGACATCGACGCCCTGCTGGCGCAGGGCACGGTGGCTGCCGCATGACGAACGCGGTTCATGTTCTTCATAGGACCGCGGGCGTCTCGCCTGCTCATAATTCATGAGCGGGCGAGACGCCCGCGGTCCCCATGACCGATCGTTGCGCCGTCTCAGCCCCCGGGACTATCGCCGCACGCCGTGGAAGAACGGCGGCGGGATCACGACGGACATCGCCCACGATGGCGAGGTCTGGCGCTTCAGCCGGACGCCGATCACGACGCCCGCGCCGTTCTCGGACTATGCCGGCTTCGACCGCATCCAGGTGCTTGTGAGCGGACGCGGCCTCGTGCTCGAGACGCCGGACGGCGAGATCGACGTGCGCACGCCCTTCAGGCCGGTACGATTTGCCGGCGAGCTCGCGATCGTGAGCCGTCTCGAGGCCGGGCCGGTGGAAGTGCTGAATCTGTTGGGCGACCGCAGCCGCGTCGCGCTCGATCTTGCCGTACTGACTGCGAGCGAGGATCGGCGACTGCGATCCGGTTTGCACGTTGCCTATTGCCCCGATGGCGGCGCCGTCATTCGACTGGGCAACGAACGCCATGCGCTGCCGGCCGATCATGCGCTGCGCATCGGGCAGGCGGACGGCGACGCAATCGCCTGCGAGAGCGGCCGGATCGTGTTGGGAAGCGTGACATGCGTATCGCGGTAGTGGGCGCGGGAGGAGTCGGCGGCGGCTACGGCGCAACCCTTGCGAAAGCCGGCGCCGATGTCACCTTCATCGCCCGTGGCGCGCATCTGGCGGCAATGCGGGGAAAGGGCCTGCGGGTCGAGAGTCCGCGCGGCGACACCCATCTGCTGCCGACCCGGGCGACCGACGACCCGCGCACCGTGGGCCCGGTCGATGTCGTGCTGTTCTGCGTCAAGCTGTGGGACGTCGAGAGCGCCGGCGAGGCGATCAGGCCGATGATCGGACCGGACACGGCGGTGATTCCGCTGCAGAACGGCGTCGATGCCTCCGACCGCCTGGCGCCCATTGTCGGCAAGCAGGCGGTGATGGGCGGCGTCGCCAATATCAGCGCGACCATCGCCGAGCCGGGCGTGATCCGCCAGACCGGCACGGTGATGCGCATCGCCTTCGGCGAGCTCGACGGCCGCGCGAGCCCGCGTGCCGAGGCCTTCGCAGCCTTGGCGCGCGCGGCCGGTATCGACGTCGTGCTGAGCCTGTCGATTCTGAGCGAGCTCTGGATGAAGTTCATCCTGCTCGCCTCCAATTCCGGCATCATGGCATTGGCGCGCCTGCCGATCGGCAGGCTGCGCGACGATCCGGACATCGCTCCCTGGTTCACCACCGCCTACGAGGAGGTGGCCGCCGTCGGCCGCGCCGCCGGCGTACCCCTGCCCGCCGACGCGGTGGAGCGGACGCTCGATTTCAATCGCGTCGCGCCGCCCGACCTCATTCCTTCGATGGCCGTCGACCTGCTGCGCGGCAATCGCATCGAGCTGCCCTGGCTGTCCGGCAAGGTCGTCGAGCTCGGCAGAAGGCACGGCGTCGCGACGCCGACGCACGCCTTCATGTATGCGGCACTGAAGCCCTACATCATGGGGAAACCCGCCTAGGAGCGAGCCACCGTGCGTATCCCGATCTCCCTTTGCCTTGGCCTTTGCCTGATTGGTCTTGGACCGGCGTCTGCCGCCGACCTGAAGCTGCTGACGGCCGGCGCCTTCAAGCCGGTGGCGCTCGAGCTGGTGCCCGAGTTCGAGAAGAAGACCGGCCACAAGGTGAAGATCGAGAACGACACGGCAGGCGGTCTCGCCAAACGCATTGCGGCCGGAGAATATTTCGACGTCATCGTCATGCCGCCCTCCGGCATGGCCCAGTTCCTCGGCAACAAGGTCGTCCAGAGCAGCGGCAAGCCGCTGGTCCGCTCCGGCATCGGCGTCGCCGTCAAGCAGGGCGCGCCGCTGCCCGACATCTCGACCGTCGATGCCTGGAAACAGAGCCTGCTCGCGGCGCGCGCCGTCGCCTACATCGATCCCGCGTCTGGCGGCTCGAGCGGCATCTACCTCGCCAGGCTGTTCGAGACGCTGGGCATCGCCGAGCAGCTCAAGCCCAAGAGCGTGCTGGTGCGCGGCGGCCTGGTTGCCGAGAAGGTGGTGAACGGCGAGGCCACGATCGACATGCAGCAGACAAGCGAGATCCTGGTCGTGCCCGGCGCGGTGCTGGTCGGCCCGCTGCCGCTCCATGTCCAGCATTACACGATGTACTCGGGCGGAATTTCGTCCACCTCGCGCGAGCCGGCGGCCGCCGCCGAACTGCTGCGCGCCTTCGCCGACCCGGCCAACCTGCCGATCCTGAAGAAGAAGGGGATGGAGGGGCCGTAAGCTTCGCGTTCCTCCCCAGCTCCGTTGGGGAGG
>NZ_JBFWZI010000184.1:11013-13662 GCF_050185545.1 Reyranella sp.
CACGCGCGCGAGCGAGGGAGAGCTGGCGGCGATACGGGCGATGTCGCCCCGCGCCTTATGGGCCAGCACGGGATCCAGCAGGGTCCGGCAGAGCCGCACGAGATCGTCGGCGTCGCTCGCTTCCGGCATCGTGCCGTCGTTCCACAGATAGCCGCGCCGGCCTTCGGCCGTGGTGACGATGGGGATCTGCCAGGCAATGCCGGTCGCGAGCTTGGTGCTGCAGCCGCGCGGCAGGCAGAAGATCGGATGAAGGAAGACGTTCCAGGTCGCCGCCTCGGCCGCGAGGGCTGCATCGTCGAGCGTGCCGAGATAGTCGACGGCGCCGTAGTTGCCCGCCAGCCACCGCCCGAGCACCGGCGGGCCACCGACGACACGCACGCGCACGGGCGGCCCGGGCGTGCGGGCAAGAGCATCCAGGGTCTGCACCAGCCCCTCGAGGTTGGGGCCGTGATCGAGTGTGCCGACGAAGCCCAGGCGGTCGCCGGCCGGCCGCCAGTCGAGCGGATCGGGCTTGATGAGGCGCGGGACCCACGCCACGCGCCTGGCCCCGAACCATCGCTCCAGATCGGCGTCGAACGGTGCGATCGTGCACACCGCGTCGATCTCCTCGCGCAGTTGCTGCTCGCTCGCCAGCACGCGGCCCAGCAGCAGGGCGGGCGTCGGCAGGAGGCGCCGGCTGAGCGGCAGGCGATGGCGCAAGCGGACAGAGTGCAGCAGGTCGGTGATCTCCGCACCGTGCGAGAGGATGACGATCCGGCAGCCAGCCGGCAATTGCGACCGGATCAGCGGCGCCACGGGCGCGAGAAACTCCTGATTGAGGAAGATGTAGTCGACCGGCTTCTGCCGCGCCGCACGAATGATGTCGTCGGCCAGGCCGCGTCCATACGGCCGCACGAAAGGCGACGAATCGATCAGCCGCAGGAAGCGCGCCGACCACGAGCGGTCGCCGTCGAACGGCAGCCTGGTCAGCGAGACGCCGGCCGCCTCGATGACCTCGATGAATTCGCGCGTGCAAAGCTGGACGCCGCCCTTGCCGTCACCGAGATGGCCGCGGCTGCTGACGAACAGGCCACTAGCCGCCCTGTCAGGCGGCTCCGGCTTGTCAGGTCGTTCCAGCCGTCAGCTCCTTCAGCGCATCGCTCCAGGCGCCGATCGTGTGATCGATGTCGGCGCGGGTATGGGCCAGGCTGACATAGTACTTGCTCTCCCCCTTCATGATCCCGCGGGAACGCAGGAGCTGATTGAATCGCTTGGCGATCGCGGCGTCGCCCTTCAGCGTGTCGCGGTAGTCCTTGATCGGCTGGTCGGTGAAGACGACGTCGAACAGCGGCGGCTCGCCGATCACCTGCGCCTTGACACCAGCCTTCTTCAAGAGCTCGGACAGCGCCGTCATCAGCTCGCGCCCGGTGGCGAACACCTGCTCGTAGGTGCCCGGCCGCTTCAGCACCTCGAGGGTCGCCAGCCCGGCGACTGCGGCCACCGGGTTGCCCGAGAGCGTGCCGACCTGGAAGATGTAGTCCTCGTCGGTCATCGCCAGCCGGTCGAAATGCTTCATGATGTCGGCCCGGCCGGCGATCGCGGCCAGGGCGAAGCCGCCACCCACGATCTTGCCCAGGCTGCAGAGATCGGGCGTGACGCCGTAGTATTCCTGCGCGCCGCCATAGGCGAAGCGGAAGCCGGTCACGACCTCGTCGAAGATCAGCGGAATGTCATGCTTGGCGGTCACCGCACGCAGGGCCTGGAGGAAACCGGGCCTGGGCGGGATCAGGCGCTGGAACGGCTCGACGATGACGCCCGCCAGCTCGTCCTTCTGCTCCTCGATCAGGCTTTCGACCATGTCGATGTCGTTGAACGCCGCGACCAGCATCTCGTCCTGCACCGACTTCGGGATGCCGGCCGAGTCGGGCGTCGGCCGCGGAAAATTGCCCGGCCGCTTGGGCGCCAGCGACATCAGCGCGTAGTCGCTCATGCCGTGATAGCCGCCCTCGAACTTCAGGATCTTGTCGCGCTTTCTGAAGGCGCGCGCCGCCCGCATGGCGTAGAGATCAGCCTCGGTGCCCGAGCAGACGAAGCGCACCTGGTCGGCGCACGGCACGGCATCGCAGATCGCCTCGGCGAGCGCGATGCCATGGCGGTTGTTGCCGAAATAGGTCGTGCCGAGCGGCACCTGGGCCTGCACCGCCGCCGTCACTTCGGGATGCGCATGGCCGATGAACATCGGTCCGGAGCCCAGGAGGAAGTCGACATACTCGCGGCCAGCCTCGTCCCAGATCCGCCCCGCCTTGCCCTCGCGCAGGATCACCTCGGCCGGCATGTTGCCGAAGCTGCCGCCCGGGAGGACGCGCTTGGCCTGCTCGACGAGGTCATTGATCGGATCGATCGCGGTCTGGACGTTCATGGCAACCTCTACTCGATGGGGACGAAGATAGAATGGCGCATCTTGCCTTCGACCGCCTTCGAGAAATGACCCTTGCCGGTGACATCCTCGACCAGCAGCACCTCGCCGGCGCCGATGATGCGCGTCTCGCCGTCGCTCGCCTGGATGCTGACGGCGCCGTCGAGATTGATGATGTACTGCCGGCGCGGCGCGGGATGCCATTCGTAGTCGTAGGTGCCCGGAGTCTCGCGGAAGATGATGCCGGTCGCCGG
>NZ_JBFWZI010000185.1:0-2162 GCF_050185545.1 Reyranella sp.
CATAACGTCTCCGGCAACTGCTGACGCCATAACGTCGCGGCGCCGTGAAGAGATGCGTGCGACGCGTCATCACGGCGCCACGCATGTCCCGGCTCGCGCCGATCCGCCGAGGCTCATGCCGCGTCCCAGCGCGCCTCGAAGAACGCTGCGCATCTGTCGAGGCAGCCGGTCCAACCAACCTGGTGGTCGAGGCGGGCCGCGTCGGAAGCGAAGGCGGTATGCCTCAGGGTGAGGCGCGTCCGCTCCCCGAGGCCGTCGAAGGTCACCGTCACCAGGGTCTCGCGATCGATCGCGCCGCCGGCATCCTCGGTCATATAGGTGAAAACCAGGCGCTCCGGCGCGACGATCTCGCGATAGACCCCGTGCTTGACGATCACGGTCCCGTCGGGCGCGCGCATGCGGCGATGCCAGGTGCCGCCGGGACGCAGGTCGATGGTGCAGGAAAGCGGAGTGAAGTCGCGCGGCGCCCACCAGCGCGCCGCCAGCCGCTCGTCGGTCCACGCGGCGAAGACGCGCGTCCGCGGCGCCGCGATGTCGCGCGTGACGACGAGCTCGCCGGCGACCGGCCTCACGATGACGTTCGGGGCGTGCGCTGGGCCGTTCATGGCGTCCTCACGAACTCGACATCGGCCACGATATCGATCGACGGGCCGAGCAGCGGCATCAGGCCGAACTCGACAGGATTGATGCCGGCGCGGGCGGTTGCGCCGATGCGCGGCTGACCGGTCAGGCCCTTGCCGGCGCCGACCAGCTCGACATCGAAGGTAACCGGCCTGCTGTGGCCCAGCAGGGTCAGGGTGCCGTCGACCTTGCCGGCGCGCGGCCCGGTCTGCCGGAAGGCGGTCGATACGAACGTCGCCTGGGGAAAGGCCTTCGACTTCAGGAAATCGTCGCCGGCCAGCTGTTCGCCGAAGCCCTTGACGTTGGAGGTGATCGACGCGGTCTCGACCTTGGCCGACAGCGCCGCGCCGTTGGGATTGGCGGGATCCCACTTCAGCGTGGCGTCCAGCCGATCGAACCGGAAGATGCTCCAGGAGTAGCCGAGGTGCGAGACGCGGGCGATGATTGCGGCATGATCCGGGTCGAGCGCATAGGTGCCCGCGAGGGCCAGCTTGTAGTCCTGCTCGGCCGGATAGACGCCCGGCGGCAGGCCGGACGACGCCGACTGGCCGTGGCCGATCGCCGGGACGAGGACCAGCGCCAGGAAGGCTGCCAGCACGCGTGGCGACAGCAGGCTCGCGCGGACATCACGCCGCTTGCTCATGACTCCCTCCGTGTTCGACTATTTCTTCTCGGCAAGCGCCTTGAGATTGGCGAGGCCTGCTTCGAAGTCCTTGCCGATCATGGTGTCCATGTTCATGAACAGGCTCACCACCTTGCTGATCAGCGGGCTGGGGCCGTGGATTGCCCAGGTGACCTCCGTCCCGTCGCCCTTGGGCTTCAAAGTGAACTCGGCCGTGTTGTGCGCCTCGAATGGCTTCTGGAAATCGAGCTTGATGACCACCTTCGACGGCTGCGACGCTTCGAGGATCTCCATGCTGCCCTGCCCGACATTCTTGTCGCCGTCCCAGGCGTAGGTCGCGCCCTTGCCGGCGGTGATGCTGCCGAACGTGCGCTTCATCGCCGGGTCCTTCTTCTCGTAGGGCGACCACTCGGCCCATCGCCTGAAATCGGCGATCAGCGGATAGACCCCGTCGGCCGGCGCATTGATGCTCACCGAGCGCTCGACGCGAAAGCTGTCGGGCCTGGTCGAGGCGTAGATCAGCACGCCGGCGATCGCGACCACGACAACCAGCACGGCGATTCCGAGGATCTTCAGCATGATGCTCGCGGATGTTACTTAACTTGGCGGTTAAGAATTAGGAAGGACCCGCGGCAATGTCAACTCGCGGGAGGTAATGATCACGGCGGGCGATGCGCATGGGGTGAATCCACGGACGAAGATGCCTCGCTGGGGGCGCGCCACTGGTGGCGGAGTAAACTCCACCAAAGTGGCGCGGTCTTTGGTTGATCACACAGACGACGCGCCACTGGAATTCACCACCGGTCTGCTGGCCGACCTTCATGGATGAAACTCATGGCCGGGGAGCGCCACTCCAGTGGCGCTCATGCGGACCGCGGGCGTCTCGCCCGCTCATGATTCAAATCATGAGCGGGCGAGA
>NZ_JBFWZI010000185.1:2172-7683 GCF_050185545.1 Reyranella sp.
GACGGGGGGGTTATCGCCCGCTATTTTTTCTATACTTGTGGGGGCGAGACGCCCGCGGTCCAAGGAAGAGCATGAGCGCCACGGTGTGGCGCGCTCCCGGCTAAGACCTTGTTTCTTGCTGGTGGCGCGCCCCCAGCCAATCGAGTCGGTCCCATGCGCCCGTCGAATCTGCTAGTCATCGACCTGACATGATCGAATTCAACGCTGGCCGTCCGGCCGCCCAGTCGCCGCACGGCATGGTGACGTCGCCCCATGCGCTCGCCTCTCGCGCAGGCGCCGATCTGCTGAGACGCGGCGGCTCCGCCGTGGACGCAGCAATTGCCGCCAGCGCCACGCTGTCGGTGGTCTATCCACACATGACCGGCATCGGCGGCGATGCCTTCTGGCTGATCCACGACGCCGCGACCGGCGCAGTGCGCTACATCGACGGCGGCGGCCGCGCAACATCGCGCGCCTCGCTCGATGCCTTCGCCCGACGCGGTCTCGCCGAGGTGCCCTATCGCGGGCCGTTGGTCGGCACGCTCACCGTACCAGGCTCGGTAGCGAGCTGGACGATGGCGCATGCCGCCTATGGCCGGCTGCCCCTGGCGCGCTGCCTCGACACGGCCATCGGCTATGCGCGCGACGGCTTTCCGATGTCGGCGCGGCTTGCCCATTGGTGCGAGGCGGTGCGCGAGGAACTGGCGAAGAGCCCGGAGGCGGCAGCGATTTTCCTCGGCGGCGGCAAGATGCTCGCCAATCCCGATCTCGCGCGCACCCTGCAGGCAATCGCCAGCGACGGCTGGTACGGCTTCTATGCGGGCGACGTGGCGCGCGAGCTGGTGCGCTGGTCGCAGGCCAACGATGGCTTCTTCACCGCCGACGATCTTGGTGCGCAGGTCGCGCGCTGGGGCGAGCCGCTCAAGGGGAGCTATCGCGACGTCACGATCTTCGAGACGCCGGCCCCCACCCAGGGCTTCGCCGTGCTGCAGATGATGCACCTGCTCGAGCCGTTCGAGCTGCATCGCAAGCCGTTCCTCGGCGCCGACGCCGTGCATCTCATGGTGCAGGCCAAGCAGCTCGCCTATCACGACCGCGACCGCCATCTCGCCGACCCGCGCTTTGCCGACGTGCCGATGGATCGCCTGGTCTCCAGGGCGCACGCCGACGCGCGACGCCCTCTGATGGATCCGGCACGCGCCATCCCGTGGGACCGCCTTCCCTCCGAGGGCACCCTGGCCGGCGATACCGTCTACATCGCCGCGGTCGATCGGGACGGCAATGCCGCCTCCCTGATCCATTCGCTCTATGGCGGCTTCGGCGCCGCCGTCGTCGCCGGCCGCACCGGCGTGGTGCTGCAGAATCGCGCCGCCTATTTCACGCTCGATCCCGGCCATCCCAACCGGGTCGAGCCGGGCAAGACACCCCTGCACACGCTCATTGCGTCGCTCGGCTTCCGCAATGGCAAGCTGTGGAGCGTGCTGGGCTGCATGGGCGCCGACGGCCAGCCGCAGATCCACCTGCAGACCTATCTGGCCATGATCGATCACGGTCTCGATATCCAGCAGGCGGTCGAGATGCCGCGCTTCCTGTCGGGCCGCTTCGCGATCGGCCAGCCGCGCGACATGCTGCATCTCGAAGCACGCTTCCCCCGCGCCACCCTCGACGAGCTCGAGCGGCGCGGCCACACGCTCGACCGTTGGGGCGACTGGAACGAGCTCGCCGGCCACGCCCACGGCATCACCATCGACCCGGTCACCGGCATGCGCTCGGGCGGCGCCGACCCGCGCAGCGACGGCGAGGCGGTGGGGTGTTGACTCGTCTTCTCGAGGACCGCGGGCGTCTCGCCCGCTCTTCTCTCGAGCGGGCGAGACGCCCGCGGTCCACAAGATCATGAGCATGACTGACAACGATTATCCGGCGAGCTGGTACGCCGCTACCCGGGACGCGAGCCCGGAGCGGCTGCCGCTGAGCGGTCTTGTCCAGGCCGATGTCGCGGTGGTGGGCGGCGGCTTCGCTGGCCTGCACACGGCGCGGCTGCTGGCGATGCGCGGCCAGCGCGTTGTGCTGGTCGAGCGCCGGCGCATCGGCTGGGGCGCCTCCGGCCGCAACGGCGGCTTCGTCAGCCCGGGCTACGCCGCCCGCACCGCGGCGCTGGTCGATCGGCTCGGCGTGACGCACGCGCGCAGGCTCTATGCCCAGTCCAGGCGCGGCGTGGCGATCGTGCGCGAAGCGATCCAGTCCTTCGCCCGGCCCGACCTGCTGATGGGCGAAGCCAAGCTCACCGTGGCGCGCACCGACCAGGGGGCCGATTTTCCCGACCGCATCCGCGCGCTGGCGGCCAAGCTCGACGCCGGCTTCGAGCCGTGGGACACCGCGCGCGTGCGCGCGCTGCTCAGCACCGAGCGTTACCACCAGGCGATTCACGATCCGCACTCCTTCCAGGTTCATCCGCTCAACCTCGCGCTCGCACTGGCGCGCGACATCGAGCGCCGCGCCGGCCACGTGCACGAGATGAGCGAAGCCGTGCGCCTGGAGCGCCAGGGCACCGCCTGGTGCGTGCGCACCAAGGGCGGCGAGATCGCCGCCCACCATGTCGTGATGGCGGGCAATGCCGATCTCGGCCGGGTCCAGCCGCGGCTCGCCCGCGCCATCCTGCCAGTGGCGACCTACGTCGCAGTGACGGCGAAGCTCGGCAAGAAGCTCGCCGACGCGGTGCGCTGGACCGGCGCGATCTCCGACACGCGCCGCGCCGGCGACTACTATCGCATCGTCGACGGCGACCGTCTGCTGTGGGGCGGCCGCATCACCACCGACACGCGCGAGCCTGCCAATCTGCGCGCCACGATGCGCGGCGACATTCTGTCGGTCTATCCGCAGCTCGGCGAGGTCGCGATCGAATATGCCTGGCCCGGCATCATGGGCTACGCGCCGCACATGATGCCGCAGGTCGGCGAGATCCAGCCCGGCCTGTGGGTCTGCTCGGCGTTCGGTGGCCACGGGGTTGCCCAGACCGCCGCCGGCGCCGATGCTGTCGCCGCCGGCATCACCGGCGAGGACGACCGCTGGAAGCTGTTCGCGCCCTACGGCACGCGCTGGGCCGGCGGCGTCGTCGGCCGGCTCGCCACGCAGCTCGTCTACTGGCGACTGCAGGTTGGCGACTGGTGGGACGAGAAGCGACAGGCGAGGAACGCGGAGACGCTCAGGACATGACCCTTTCGACCAGCGCCGACTCGCGGAGATCAACGATCGGCGATTCGCCGCGCCGGCGCGAGGATGCCCGCCTGGTCAGAGGCGCCGGCAGCTATCTCGACGATCTGCGCTTCGAGGGGCTCGCCCACGCCGTGGTGCTGCGCTCGCCGCACGCCCATGCCTGGATCCATGGCGTCCACGTCGAGGCGGCCCGGCGCGCGCCCGGCGTGCTCGCGGTGCTGACCGCAATCGATGCCGGGCACGACAAGCTCGGGCCATTGCGGCCCTATGCCGAGGCCAACGTCCAGACCGGCGAGCCGTTCGCCTTCGCGCCGCAGCCCCTGCTCGCCGGAACGAAGGTGCGCTTCGCCGGCGAGCCGGTGGCCCTGGTCGTGGCCGAGACCCAGGCCCAGGCGCTCGACGCCACCGAGCTGATCGAGATCGACTACGAAGCGCTCGACGCCGTGACCACGGGCGCGGCGGCACGGGCCGCCGGCGCGCCGGTCATCGCCGACGAGGTGCCGGGCAATGTCTGCCTCGACTGGCACACCGGCGACAGCGCCGGCGTGGCAGCTGCATTTGCCCGCGCCGACCACGTCGTGCGGCTCGAGCTCGACAACCATCGCATCACCATCAACCCGATGGAGCCGCGCGGCTGCGTCGGCCGGTTCGATCCGGCAGACGGGCGCTACACGCTGCATGTCTCGAGCCAGAACATCCACATCAACCGCAACCACGTGGCGCGCGCGCTGGGCGTCGAGCCCGCCCGGGTGCGCTTCATCGCGCCGGACGTGGGCGGCGGCTTCGGCGCCAAGAACTTCGCGTACGCCGAGCACGCGCTGATCCTGTGGGCGGCGCGCCGCATCGGCCGGCCGGTCAAATGGATCGCCAGCCGCAGCGAGGTGTTCCTGTCCGACCATGCCGCGCGCGACGTCGTGGCCGAGGCTGCCCTGGCACTCGACCGCGACGGCCGTTTCCTGGCGCTCGAGGTCTCGAGCGTCGCCAATCTGGGCGCCTACATGGCGGGCGCCGGCGGCGGCGTGCAGACCTACCAGTACGTCCATCTGCAGGGCACGGTGTATCGCATCCCGTCGATCGCGCTGCATGTCGTGGCAGTGCTGAGCAACACCGCGCCGATCGGCGTGACGCGCGGGCCGGGCTTCGCCGAGACGGTGAACATCCTGGAACGGCTGATCGACGCCGCGGCCCTGCGCTTCGGCTTCGACCGGGCCGAGCTGCGCCGCCGCAACATGGTGCCGGCCGACGCCATGCCGATGACCAACAGCTTCGGCTTCCAGGTCGACAGCGGGGCCTTCCCGCAGACCTTCGACCAGGCGCTGACGCGCGCCGACCTGGCAGGCTTTGCCGCACGACGCCGGGAGAGCGAGAGCGCCGGCAGGCTGCGCGGCCTGGGCTTCGCCTATCACATCAAGGGCACCGGCGGCCCGCCCGACGAGAATGTCGACGTGCGCTTCGAGGCCGACGGCACGATCTCGCTGATCACCGGCACGCAGCACATCGGCCAGGGGCACGAGACGACCTTCCCGCAGATCCTCGCCCATCGCCTGGGCGTGCCCAACGAGCGCATCCGGCTCCGCCAGGGCGATACCGACCTGATCGTGGCCGGCGGCGGCCACGGCAGCTCGCGCGCCACCTACATGGGCGGGACGGCGATGTGGCGCGCGTCGGACCAGATCATCGCCAAGGGCACGGCGCTCGCCGCTGACACCCTCGAGGCGGCCGAGGCCGACATCCACTTCACCGACGGCCGCTTCGTGGTCTCCGGCACCGACCGCGCCATCGGCCTGATGGAGGTGGCGGCGCTCGGCCGCGCCAGGGGCGAGCCGCTCGACACCTACCATGCCTGGACGCGCGAGCACCTGACCTTTCCCAACGGCGCCCATGTCGTCGAGGTCGAGATCGACCGCGAGACCGGCCGGGTCACCCTGGCGCGCTACACCGCGGTCGACGATTACGGCGTCCTGGTCAATCCCATGATCGCCACCGGCCAGGCGCACGGCGCGATGGCCCAGGGGGCGGGCCAGGCGCTGCTCGAGCACGCCGTCTACGACCCGGGGTCGGGCCAGATGGTGGCGGGATCGTTCATGGACTACGCCCTGCCGCGCGCCGACGACCTGCCGTCGTTCGATCTCGGCTTCAACGGCACGCCGTGCACGACCAATCCGCTGGGCGTGAAGGGTTGCGGCGAGGCCGGCGCGATCGCCGCCTTCCCGGCCATCGCCAATGCCATCCTCGACGCCCTGGCGCCGCTTGGCGTCGCGGGCTTCGACGGTCCGGCGACGCCGGACCGCATCTGGCGGGCAATGCGGCAGGCGGAGG
>NZ_JBFWZI010000185.1:7783-13615 GCF_050185545.1 Reyranella sp.
GGCGCGATCGCCGCCTTCCCGGCCATCGCCAATGCCATCCTCGACGCCCTGGCGCCGCTTGGCGTCGCGGGCTTCGACGGTCCGGCGACGCCGGACCGCATCTGGCGGGCAATGCGGCAGGCGGAGGCGCGGTGACGCCATATTCCTCCCCAGCGTCTTCGCTGGGTGTTCGCGTCTTCGCGGACCTGCCTTCGCCGAAGCGAAGCCGCTTCGGCGAAGGCAGGTCGCCGTAAGACGGCGACACCTCCCCAGCTTCGCTGGGGAGGAGAATCAAGAGCGCGTGCAAGACGACGTGCGCGGTGGCAATCCGGGTTGGGATGCGCTAACGCTTGCGCGAGCACTGCGGGGAGCGTTATCGGAACCATGTCGAATCGCCGCCTGATCCTGCTGCCTTTGCTGGTCGGCGTCCTGGCCGTCGTGGGCGGCTGCAAGCCCGAGAACAAGTTCCAGCCGCCGCCGCCGCCCGAGATCAGCGTTGCCAAGCCGCTGCAGCAGGAGGTGACGCCCTACGAGGAGCTGACCGGCAACACGGTGTCGTTCGCCACCGTCGACCTGGTGGCCCGTGTCAAGGGCTTCCTCACCGCCATCAAGTACGTCGACGGCGCCCTGGTGAAGCAGAACGACGTGCTCTTCGAGATCGAACAGACGATGTACAAGGCCAACGTCAAGGAGGCAGAGGCGCAGCTCGAGGTGGCCCAGGCCGAGCTCGTCCAGTCGCAGGCCGAGTACGTCCGCCAGGAGACGCTGCTGCGCCAAAACGTGTCGGCGCAGACGACCTTCGACAAGGCCAAGGCCAAGCGCGATTCCGACCGCGCCAATGTCGAGAATGCCGAGGGCAACCTCACCATCCAGCAGACCAACCTCGGCTACACCACGGTGATGGCGCCGTTCAATGGCGTGGTGACCAAGCATCTCGTCTCGGTCGGCCAGCTGGTCGGCGACACCACGGCCACCAAGCTCGCCACCATCGTCCAGCTCGACCCGATCTACGTCGAGTTCAACATGAGCGAGCAGGACGTCCTGGAAATCCGCGCGAACCTCAGGAAGCGCCTGACCATCGAGGATCTCAGCAAGGTGCCGCTCGACATCGGGCTGATGACCGAGGAAGGCTATCCGCACGCGGGCTTCCTCAATTACGTCTCGCCCGAGGTCGATCCCAACACCGGCACCATCCTGGTGCGCGGCCTGTTCAAGAACCCCAACCGCGACCTGTTGCCGGGCTTCTTCGTGCGCGTGCGCGTGCCGCGCGGCCTCGACGCCACCAAGGTCTTCCTGGTGCCCAACAGGATCGTCGCCGAGGATCAGGCCGGCAAGTACGTGCTGATCGTCGACAAGGACAATGTCGTGCACCAGCGCCGGGTCAAGGTCGGCCAGCTGCTGGTCGGCGGCCTGCGCGTCATCGAGACCGGCCTCACCGCCGACGACCGCGTCGTGCTGACCACCAACGGGCGCGCCGTGCCGGGCGGCAAGGTGATGCCCAAGGAGGAGACGATCCCGCCGCCGCCGGCGGGCGCCAACATCACCACGACCAAGTAACCGGCCGGCCCCCGTTCGATGATCTCTGCATTCTTCATCAACCGGCCGGTCCTGGCCAACGTGCTGGCGATCGTGATCGTGCTGCTGGGCGCGGTGGCGCTCGCGACGCTGCCGGTCTCGCAATACCCCAACATCGTGCCGCCGACCGTGCAGGTCACGGCGAACTATCCCGGCGCCAGCGCCAAGACGGTGGTCGACAACGTCGCCCTGCCGATCGAGCTGCAGGTCAACGGCGTCGAAGGCATGATCTACATGCAGTCGTACAGCACCGATGCCGGCACCTACCAGCTCACGGTGACGTTCGACATCGGCACCAACCTCGATTTCGCCCAGGTGCTGGTACAGAACAAGGTGAGCGCCGCGCTCGCCTCGCTGCCGGAGTCGGCGCAGGCCCAGGGCGTGATCGTCGAGAAGAAGTCGACGGCGATCCTGCAGATCCTCGCCCTGACGTCGCCGAACGACCGGTTCGACAGCCTCTATCTCAGCAACTACGCCAGCATCAACCTGGTCAACGAGCTGGCGCGCATCCCGGGCGTCGGCAACGTGAACGTGCTGGGCGTCGGCCAGTATTCGATGCGCGTCTGGCTCGACCCGCAGAAGCTCTACACGTTCGGCCTGACGCCGGGCACGGTGGCCGACGTCATCAAGCAGCAGAGCCAGCCGGTGACCGCCGGCCAGGTCGGCATGCCGCCCGCTCCCAAGGGCCAGGATTTCCAGCTCACCATCGACGTCGAGGGCCGCCTCTCCTCGCCGGAGGAGTTCGAGAACATCATCGTCAAGAGCGGCCAGGGCGATGGCGGCCGCATCGTGCGCATCAAGGACATCGGCCGGGTCGAGCTCGGCGCCCAGACCTACGCCCAGGTCTTCAAGATGAACGGCAAGCCGGGCGCCGGCATCGCGGTCTATCAGCTGCCCGATGCCAACGCCCTCGACGTCGCCAACCGCGTCAAGGCCAAGATGGACGAGCTCGCCAAGCAGTTCCCCGAAGGCCTGCAGTACGATGTCTCGTTCGACACCACCAACTTCGTCAAGATCTCCATCCAGGAAGTGTTCATCACCCTGATCGAGGCCGGCATCCTGGTGCTGATCGTGATCATGGTGTTCCTGCAGGACTGGCGCGCCATGCTGGTGCCGGCCACCACCATTCCGGTGACCATCGTCGGCGCCTTTGCCGCCATGGCGGCGATGGGCTTCACCCTCAACACCACGACCATGTTCGGCATCGTGCTGGCGATCGGCATCGTGGTCGACGACGCCATCGTCATCGTCGAAGGCGTGGCACGCCACATCGAGCGCGGCCTGTCGCCTCACGATGCCGCCATTAAGGCGATGGACGAGCTGTTCGGGCCGGTGATCGGCATCACCCTGGTGCTGATGTCGGTGTTCCTGCCGGCCGCCTTCGTGCCCGGCCTGACCGGCAAGATGTTCGCCCAGTTCGCCCTGGTGATCGCCGCCACCGCCTTCATCAGCGCCGTCAATGCGGCGACCCTGAAGCCCACCCAGTGCGCCATGTGGCTGAGGCCGGCGGTGCCGCCGGAGAGACGCAACGTCGCCTACCGCGCCTTCAACCATGTCTACGGGAAGCTGGAAGACGCCTATGGCTGGCTGATCGGCAGCATGGTGAGGCGCAGCGGCATCATGGTGCTGCTGGCGTTCGCGATGGCGGGGCTCGGCGGCTGGGGCGTCGCCCGCCTGCCGACCGCCTTCATCCCCAACGAGGACCAGGGCTACATGCTGATGGGCCTGCTGCTGCCCGACGGCGCCTCGCTGGAGCGCACCGAAGCCTCGCTGTCGCAGGTCGCGGAGATCGCCCGCAAGACGCCGGGCGTCGACCATGTGGTAGCGATCTCGGGCCTGTCCATCCTCGACAGCAACAACGCGCTGGCCAACGGCGGCGTCTGCTACATCATCTTCAAGGACTGGAACGTGCGCGCCAAGCAGCCGGGCCAGGATCTGCGCTCGATCGTCCAGAAGATCGCGCGGGAGAGCCAGGTGCTGCAGGACGGCCGCGCTTTTCCGCTGGTGCCGCCGGCCATCCAGGGCGTCGGCAATGCCGGCGGCTTCCAGATGCAGGTCGAGCAGCGCGACGGCTCGTTCGACTACGTCAAGCTGCAGAACGCGACCGACAACCTGGTCGCGCAGGCCGGCACCCAGTCGGGTCTCGCCAATCTCGTCACGTCGTTCCGCGCCGGCGCACCGCACATCCGCGTCGAGGTCGACCGGGTCAAGGCGCAGACCCTGAAAGTCTCGATCGGCGAGGTCTTCGACACGTTGTCGGCCTATGTCGGCTCGGCCTTCGTCAACCGCTTCAACAAGTTCGGCCTCACCCTGCTGGTGTTCCAGCAGGCCGATTCGCAGTACCGCCTGAAGGGGGAGGACATCCTGCGCCTGCAGGTGAAGAATTCCGAAGGCCAGATGGTGCCGATCGGCGCCCTCGCCACCCTGCACCAGTCGAGCGGCTCGCCGCTGATAAGCCTCTACAACCTCTATCCGTCGGCGGCGGTGGTCGGCGCCTCGGCGCCGGGCTTCAGCTCGGGCGAGTCGATCTCGCTGATGGACCAGATCGCCAACGCAACCCTGCCGCCCGGCACGGGCTTCGAATGGACGGCGATGTCGTACCAGGAGAACATCGTCGGCAACCAGCTCATGTACGTCTTCGCCTTGGCGATCCTGCTGGTCTATCTCTGCCTGGCCGGCCAGTACGAAAGCTGGATCCTGCCGCTGGCGGTGATCCTGGCCGTGCCGCTGGCGCTGATCGGGCCGGCCGCCGCCCTGGGAGGGCTGGGGATGGCCAACAACCTCTACACCCAGATCGGCCTGATGCTGCTGATCGCGCTCGGCGCCAAGAACGCCATCCTGATCGTCGAAGTGGCGCGCGAGGCGCGCATCCTGCACGGCAAGCCGATCCTCGAGGCGGCCGTCGAGGCGGCGCGCACCCGGTTCCGGCCGATCCTGATGACCTCGTTCGCCTTCATCCTCGGCGTCGTGCCGCTGGTGACCGCGAGCGGCGCCGGCGCCAACTCGCGCATCTCGCTCGGCATGGCGGTGTTCAGCGGCATGATCGCCTCGACCTGCCTTGCCGTGCTGTTCGTGCCGTCGTTCTTCGTCGTGCTGCAGCGCTTCGAGGAATGGCGCAGGGCACGCAAGGCGCCCAAGCCCGCCACGCCGGCCGCCGAACCGTCTCATTGAACGGCGCCCGGACGAGGCGAAGGAGCGCGCCGCGCCCGCGCCTCCTATGAAAGTCCGCTAGGGGAGTGGACACATCTCAATCCCTCCTCCGTAGTCGGGAGAGGTGCCCCGTCTTACGGGGCGGAGGGGGAAGGCCTCAGACGGGATCCATGATATTCCGACATCGGAAATTCATGGATCTTGCGTGAGGCCCTCCCTCTCACATCGCCCGGTCGGCGCTGCCGTCGACGACGCGCCGGAGAGCCACACTCACCATTGGTGCCGCCATACGGGGCCGGGGCAGTCGACCGCAAGCAGCTTGTGGGGATCGTCCAGGCCGGCTGGGCCGACCTCTTGCAGTCGTGCCGTTCTCGCGATGACGGGATTCTTTTCCATGTGCGAATGCCCTGGAGGCAACGCGCCCGAGGAAGACGAGGCCGTTGTGACGCCGCTATTCTCGCGCCGGCGCCGGATGGGCCGGGGGGGAACGGATGAGCGCCCTTGCAATTTCGCTGATCATTTGCGCCCTGCTGGTCGGCGGCGCGCTCACCGGCGCCCTGTTGCGCCGGGTGCTGCCCGACCATCATCTCGACACGCACGCCAAGGACATCGTCCGCCTGGGCTGCGCGCTGATTGCCACGATTTCCGGCCTGGTGCTGGGCCTCCTGATCAATTCGGCCAAGACTACCTACGACGCCCAGCGCGACGAGATCCGGCAGATGGCGACCAACATCACCCTGCTCGACCACATGCTGGAGCTTTACGGGCCGGAGGCCACGACGGCCCGGCAACTGATGCGCGAGGCGGTGCCGACCATGGTCGACCGCATCTGGACGGACGGTCCGGCAAAGACGGCGGACGGGCCGTTCACCTCCTCGCGGATCGGACGGACCGCCTTTCACGCCATACAGACCCTCGCCCCGGGGGACGAGTCCCAACGTCAGTACCACCGGCAGGCGCTGCTGGCCGCCAACCAGGTCCTGCAGGCCCGCCTGATCCTGTTCGAGCAATCGACCGCCCGCATGCCGCTCCTCTTCCTGATCGTTCTGGTGTTCTGGCTGTGCATCCTGTTCGCGAGCTTCAGCCTGTTCTCGCCGCTCAACCCGACCGGGCTCGGCGCCCTGGTGC
>NZ_JBFWZI010000186.1:0-13611 GCF_050185545.1 Reyranella sp.
GCGACCGCCAGCAGCGGGCAGGTCCTGCCGTTCCTGACCTCGATCAGCGGCCAGAACTATTCGGCCTTCTCCAACTCGATGGTGCAGGGCGCCCAGCTGTTCATGAACAACTTCGCCCTGCAGGTCGGCGGCGGCAGCGTCGGCCCGCGCGCCATTCGTGGAGGGGCTGGCCGGGTGGCGCTGGCCGAGGCCTGTGTCGTCGCCTGCCAGACCTTCACGCCGCCGACGTGGGGCGCCTGGGGCGGCGCGCTGGGCGGCACCGGCACGGTCGGCACCGGCGCCATCACCGGATCGACCACCTACAATGTCGGCGGCTTCGCGGCCGGTCTGGACCGGCTGCTCACCCCCAACTTCCTGGCCGGCGTCACGGTGGGCTACACGACCGGCAGGCAATGGGTCTCGGGCTTTTCCGGCCAGAGCAGCTCCGACACCTTCCAGGTCGGCCTCTACGGCAGCTTCTTCGAGGACGCGCTCTACCTCGACGGCATGGTGAGCTACGCCTACTCGAGCAACCAGATGTGGCGCAACATCGCCATCCCCAACCTGCAGCAGCGGACGGCGCAGGGCCTCACCGGAGCCAACCAGTTCTTCGGCCAGATCGAAGGCGGCTATCGCTTCACGCTGGGCGGCGCGGCGCTGGGGGCCACGGCGATGCCCTTCATCACGCCGTTCGCCCGCCTGCAGGGCTTCACCGGCACGCAGAACGCCTTCACCGAGACCGGTGCGCAGTCGCTCAACTTGAGCGTCGCGGCGCAGACCACCAACTCGCTGCGCTCGGTGATCGGCGTGCAGCTCGGCGGGTCGATGGATTTCGGCTGGCGCGACCGGCTGTACGCCCAGCTGCGGCTGGGGTGGAGCCACGAGTACGCCGACGTGACGCGGCCGGTGACGGCGTCGCTGGCCGGCGCGCCGAGCTTCCTGTTCACGACGTACAGCGCCACGCCGACGCGCGACGGCGCGGTGGTGGGCCTGCAGATGACGACGGAGGTCGCCCAGGCGTCGTCGATCTATCTCCGCTACGAGGGCAACATCGCCGGCCAGGACAGCACGCACGCGCTGACCGCCGGCCTGCGCATGACCTGGTGAGGGAATGCTTGTGAAAATGGGACCCGAGACGCGGCCTTTGGGTGCCTCCTATGAAAATCGGGGCGGGGACCGCGACCACGCTTTCACGGCATCGCAGCGCGCTCCTGTCGCATGAGATTGTCCCAGCCGCTGAGGGATGCGTTTTCTGGCTGACGAAAATGACGAAGTGCTCTCGGCGGCGAGTCGCGAGGGGTTATGCCGCCATATCGTCCTTGCAGATCGCACCGCCCTTCATGATCAGCTTCAGGTTCCTCTGCGGCTCGAGCAGCAGTCGGAGATCGGCGAGCGGATCGCCGTCGACAACCAGCAGGTCGGCGTGGGCGCCCGGGGCGATGGCGCCCAGCCGGCTCTTCTCCATCATCAGCTCGGCGTTGACCGCGGTCGCCGAGCGCAGGATCTCGGCCGGCGTGTCGAGCTCCAGGCGCAGCTCCAGCTCGCGCAGCTGGGATTGCTGCGCCTCGGGCCCCCACAGGTCGGTGCCCAGCCCGATCGGCACACCGTGCTTCTTCGCCCAGCGATAGACCTGCTTGCCGCGCGCAATCGTGCTCTCGAGGTTGTGCACGATGGCGGCGGGCAGGTGCGTCTCGCCGGCGCTCTCGACGCGCTGCACCAGGGAGATGAAGGTCGGCACGTAGAAGGCGCCGTGCCCGGCCATCATGGCGACGGTCTCCTCGCTCACGAAGTTGGCGTGCTCGATCGAGCGCACGCCGGCCGCGAGGCAGCGGCGCACGCCCTCGTCGGTGTAGACATGCGCCATCACGTAGGTGCCGCGCGCCTCGGCCTCCTCGACCACGGCCCGGAGCTCCTCGTTGGAGTACTCGTAGCGCGTGGCGTGGCCCTCGGCCGGGAACACCACGCCGCCCGAGGCGAACAGCTTGATCTGGGTGGCGCCTTTGCGCAGCTCCTCGCGCGCCGCCCGGCGCACGGCGTCGACGCCGTCGGCGATCGCCGACATGTTGGAGAACGGCCCGACATGGCCGCACGGATCGATCTCCTCGTCGGGCGTGCGGAAGTCGGCGCCGCCGCCGGTCTGGGTCAGCGCCTTGCCGGAATAGTAGAGTCGCGGACCTGCGATGTGGCCCTCGGCGAGCAGGCGCGCCGTGGCATGGTCGGCGCCGCCGGCCTCGCGGATGGTGGTGTAGCCGTCCATCAGGCAGTTGCGCAGGTAGTTGGCCGAGGCGATGGCGATCTCGGCCTGCGGATAGGCGATGTTCTTCGGCGTGAGCGACAGCCCGGTGATGTGGGCATGGGCATCGATCAGGCCCGGCATCAGCGTCCGCCCGTCGAGGTCGACGACCTGCGCATCGTCTACCGTGATCGCCTCCCGCGAGACGGCGGCGATGCGGCCGTCCTCGACCAGCACGCTGTAGCCCGGCTGCAGCCCGGCGAAGCCGTCGAGCAGGACTCGGGCGTTGGTGAACAGGGTGCGGCTCATGCAGTTCCTTCCTGCGGGCGTGGTCCGAACGCGAGCTTAAGGCCGCGGCCGGCCGGCGAGCCAGAGCGCAGGAAGGGGCGAACGCGCCCGACGACGTCTCGGGCGCCGGCGTGTCAGGCGGCCGGGGCGGCGGCCGCTGCCGGCGCCGATCCCGGCAGGGAAACGCCGGAGCGGCCGAGCGCATCCTGCAGGCGCTTTTCCTGCTCGGGCGAGAGCGAGGAGCGGATGACGCGGCCGCGGAAGCCGGCGAGCTCGGCCAGCACCTTGTCGGGCTGGACCTTGCGCACCAGCACGAACAGCGCCGACGTGCCGGGTTGCAGGGTCTGGCCCACCGAGCGGATGAAATCGTCGTCGATGCCGTAATCGGACAGCTTGCCCGAGAGCGCGCCCGCGCCGGCACCCAGCGTCGCGCCGGTGACGAAGCCCAGGATCGGATTGAGCAGCAGCAGGCCGAACAGCGATCCGATCATGCCGCCCCACAGGCCGCCGGTGGCGGCCCCCGCGCCGATCAGGTTCACGCTCTGCTTGATCCGCACCTTGCCATCGGCGTCGCGGATGGCGACGACGGCGTCCTCGAGGTCGACGAGATACTCCTTCTGCAGGCGGGTGAGCTCGTTCAGCACCCGGTCCGCGTCGAGGACATTGTCGAAGCCGACGACCACCAACTCTGCCATGACGACCTCCATCCCTGGAAATTCCTGCGGCACGGCAGGGGCAACGGCGACGGCGGACACTCGTTGCGGTTCGGTCGCGGACCGTGCAGGCTAACCGCGGGATCAGTATGACCGACACCGACCCGGCTGCCTTGCAGAAGGCCTTTGCGCTCCATCAGAAGGGCGACTTCCCGGCAGCGGAGCGGCTCTACCAGGCGGTACTCCAGGCAACGCCCGGCAACTTCGATGCGCTGCACCTGCTCGGCGTCCTGCATGCCCAGACCGGGCGCCTGGCGCGCGCCGCCGAGCTGCTCGGTGCGGCTGTCAGCGCGCGGCCGAACGAGGCTGCCGCGCAGTTCAATCTCGGCAGCACGCTGCGCCGCCTGGCGCGGCCGGCCGAGGCACTCGAATGCTTCGACACGGCGATCGCGCTCGACGCGCGCTACGCCGATGCCCATTTCGGCCGGGCCAACGCTCTCGGCGAGCTCGGCCGGCCGGCCGACGCCCTGGCAGGCTACGATCGCGTGATCGCGCTGAAGCCCGATCATGCCGACGCGCTCAAGCGCCGGGCGACGACCTTGCAGGCGCTCGGCCGCCCGGCGGAGGCACTGGGCAGCGTGGACCGTGTCCTGGCCCTGAAAGGCGGGCGCGCCGACCTGTACCGCCTGCGCGGCATGCTGCTCGCCGACCTGCAGCGTCCGCAGGAGGCGTTGCAAAGCTACGACCAGGCAGTGGCGCTCGATCCGCACGACGGCGAATCGTTCAGCAACCGGGGCAACCTCCTGCGCGACCTCGGCCACCTCGATGAATCGCTGGCGAGCCACGACCGCGCCGTCGCCGCACGGCCGGATCGCGCCGAGCTTCTGAGCAATCGCGGCGTGACCCTGGCGGCGCTCGCGCGCTTCAAGGAGGCGCTCGCCGACTACGATCGCGCCTTGTCGATCCAGCCCGACTTCGCCGCGGCGCACGTCAATCGCGGCGCCGCCCTGCGCCAGATGGAACGCCTCGACGAGGCGCTGGCGAGCTACGACCGCGCGATCGCGCTGGCGCCGACGCTGGCCGCCGCGCACGACAATCGCGGTGTCGTCCTGCGCCATCTCGATCGGCTGGACGAAGCGCTCGCCAGCCACGACGCGGCGATCGCGCTCGCCCCCGACTATGCCGAGGCCCACAGCAATCGCGGCGTGACGCTGCAGGAACTGCAGCGCTTCGACGAGGCCTTGGCGGGCTACGAACGCGCCCTGGCGCTGCGACCCGACGAGCGGGAGGCGGGCTGGAACAAGGCGCAGCTCCTGCTGCTTCGCGGCGACTACGCGCGCGGCTGGCCGCTCTACGAGCAGCGGCGGCGCAAGCCCGAGTTTCCGTCGGTCGGCGATCCGGCGGTGCCCCTGTGGCGCTCCGACGTGTCTCTGGCGGGCAAGGCTGTCCTCGTTCACTGGGAGCAGGGGCTGGGCGACACGATTCAATTTTGCCGCTACCTCCCGTTGCTGCGCGCGCAGGCTGGGCGGATCCTGTTCGCGCCGCAGCGGCCGCTGATGGGCCTGATGCGCGGCCTCGGCGCGGACATCGAGATCGTCGACCCGGCCGATCCGCCGGCGCCCTACGAGCTGAGGCTTCCGCTCATCAGCCTGCCGCTGGTCCTGGGAGCGACGACGATCCCGGCGGAGGTGCCCTATCTTCGCGCCGAGCCGGATCGGGTCGAGCGCTGGCGCCGGCGTCTCGCCGGCGCGGGCCTGCGCGTCGGCGTGTGCTGGCAGGGCAACAGGAGCGCGATCGATCGCGGGCGGTCCTTCCCGCTGGCCGAGCTGGAGGGGTTGTCGCAGGTGCCCGGCGTCCGGCTGATCAGCCTGCAGAAGGGCGATGGCGCCGCCCAGCTGGACGACCTGCCGCACGCCCTGCGAATCGAGACTCTGGGGGAGGATTTCGACTGCGGCCCTGACGCCTTCCTCGACAGCGCCGCGGTCCTGACGCTGTGCGACCTGGTCGTCACCTCCGATACCGCGATTGCGCACCTGGCGGGCGCGCTGGGGGTCAGGGCCTGGGTGGCGCTGAAGGCGGTGCCGGACTGGCGCTGGCTGCTCGGGCGGCGCGACAGCCCGTGGTACCCGACGCTGCGGCTGTTCCGGCAGGACTCGCCTGGCGAATGGGGCCCGGTGTTCCGCGAGATCGCGGCCGAGCTGAAGGGCCTCGTCGGCTCGATGCGCCCGCCCATAGAAACTCCCAAAGTCCCGATCTCGTGGGGCGAGGTGATCGACAAGATCACCATCTTGGAAATCAAGGTCGAGCGCCTCAAGGACGAGCAAGCTCGTGCCAACGTGGCGCACGAGCTGGAATTGCTCACGGGCATCGCCGCTCCGCATCTCGTCGTGTCATCCGATCTCCAAGCGAAGAAGACGACTCTGCGCACCGTCAACGAGACGCTGTGGGACGTCGAGGATGCGCTGCGGCGGATGGAGGCGGCGGGACGGTTCGACGACCGGTTTGTCGCCCTCGCTCGCTCGGTCTATCGCCAGAACGATCAGCGGGCGGCGATCAAGCGCCAGATCAACGAGCTTCTCTCGTCCGAGATCGTCGAGGAGAAGAGCTACGAGCCCTATTGACGGCCGAAGGACTGCCGAGGGCGTTGATCGTCGAGGGGAGGAAGGTCCGCCTCCCATCAAGGCCCGGCCGGTCAAGTGCTTGTCCGCATTGCTTTTTTTGCTCCATGCCGGCTGCGTCCAATTGACCAGTGTTGCGCGCAGGACTCCACAAAATAATTGTGGTAATTTTTCGCAAAAGTGACATAGGCGTCAATTTTCGCTGAAGCGCAACGGGACGACGCCGACGAGGAGGATCCGTGACCACCCAAAGGCTCTATCAGCTGCCTGTCGACATCACCCAGTGGCACTTCGACGGCCAGACCGAGGTTTTGTTCAACTGGGAATACGACGACGGTTCGGCCGACCTCCTGGGCCTTTACGAGAAGGGCAAGAAGCAGCAGTGGGACGCGTCGAGCCGGATCGACTGGAAGCAGGAGCTGTTCGAGGACAACCCGATGGGCATGGCCGACGAGTCCATCCCGATCTACGGCTCGCCGATATGGGCGCGGCTCACGGAGAAGGAGAAGAGCTGGCTGCGCTTCAACCTGCAGTGTCACACGATCTGTCAGTTCATGCACGGCGAGCAGGGTGCGCTGATCGCGACCGCCAAGATCGTCAGCACCGTGCCGGACATGAACGCCAAGTTCTATGCCGCCACCCAGGTGATGGACGAGGCGCGCCATGTCGAGGCCTACAAGCGGCTGATTCACGAGAAGTTCAAGGCTGCCTACCCGATCACTCCCTCGCTGAAGAACCTGCTCGAGCAGACGCTCGGCGACCGGCGCTGGGACATGACCTATCTCGGCATGCAGGTGATGATCGAGGGGCTGGCGCTGGCCGCCTTCCAGCGCATCCGCGACAGCGCCAGGAACAACCTCGCCGCCTCGATCAACGCCTACGTGATGCAGGACGAGGCACGCCACGTCACGTTCGGCCGCATGGCGTTGCGCGAATACTATCCGCACCTGTCTGATCACGAGCGGGCCGAGCGCGAAGAGTTCGCCGTCGAGGCGCTCTACTTCATGCGCGACCGCTTCAACCAGGCCGAGGTCTGGGAGCGCTCCGGCCTGCCGGTCGACGAGCTCGTCAAGTACGCCTACGAATCGGGCGCCATGCAGGCCTTCCGCACGCGGCTGTTCACCCGCATCGTGCCGATCCTGAAGGAGATCGGCCTGTTCGGACCCAAGGTGCAGAAGGCGCTGGGCGACATGGGCGTGATGGAATACGCCAAGATCGACGTCGAGAAGCTGATCGGCAACGACATGAAGGTCGCCGAGGATTTCGACGCCAGGAAGTTCGTCGACAAGGCCATCGCACCGGTCGCGGCGTAGGGCGTCGCCGCCGGCCCGGGCGACTGCCGTGAGCTTTGCCATCGACGGCGACGCCGCGTTCTTCTACAAGCGCAGCCGGCCCGTGACGTCGATTAGCGACCGAGATCGCGACCCGGACGAGGCCGCCGAGCGCGACGCGGGGCCGACGTCGCCCCAACGCGAGTCGGTATGCAACCGGAGTTCCCTTGGCAGGCTGGCGTCGCTGCCAATTCACCGTCGCAAGAGCGTGCCGCCGGCATCTTCTTCCGGCCGCCGGGTTCGGCCGGTGACGCTTCGGCCGCGACGTCGGCCGTGTTCCAGGTCATGGTGCCGCACGAGCCGAAGTCCCGAGGCGCGCGCGCCAAACTCGCTGCAACAGTCGCTGCAATCGTCACTGCCATCTTCGCCTGCTGCCTGGCATTCGCCCTGACTGCGATTGCCCGGCAAGGCGCCGGCGACGCCCGGCCGGGCATCGAGGCGACGGTCGGGCAGCTTGCGGCGGAACTGTCGACGGTCTGTCCGCTCGCCGATCCCGGCGATCGACAGGCATTCGATGCCTGCCGTCAGGCGCTGTTCCGCGACTCGCTGGTGCGGCGGAGCGTCGACACGATCCTGCTGTGGGGCCGCCCCCATCCGAGGCCGGGAGAGAGCCTGAAAGCCACGACGCTCACCGAGCTCGCACCTGAGGTGTGGGCCGGCCTCTATGCGCCCCTGTTCATGTTCGACGGCAGCTGGCATCTCGAGCACGACGACAGCGAAGTCCTGTACCGGGCCCGTCTCGGCGCCCTGTTCCGCAATGCCCTCGACCCCGGCCAGTATCCCTATCCGTTCTGGCACGATGCCAGGAAGTGGAACGATTACCAGGCGGCCAACACCGTGATCCTCTGGATCTCGCCCACCTCGGGCAAGATCGTGGCGGGCCAGTTCACCAACGACGGGCGGCAGCGTCCAGGGTTGCGCAGCGAGCCGGTCCGGCCGCCGCCATTCGACGGGCAGTGGATGTGGACCGACGCGACCGGCGCGACACAACCGGCGCCGACGCTGTTCCGCGGCCTGTTCTCCGATCGCAATCCGCATCTGCGGGATCTCGAGACGCGATACCACGCATTGGCCAACGCCATGCGCAAGGGCCATTGCAACGACTGCCACGTCCCGGCGAATCCCAGCCGCATGAGCCGCCTGGTGCTGTTGCAGACGCCCGTCCATGCCGCATCGGAGATCAAGCGGCTGATGAAGGCGGTGCGCGACAACGACATGCCGGTCGACGACACGATGCTCGACAGGGAGATCGATGCCGACAGCAAGGAGACTCTGCTGCAGCGCGGCGCGGCGTTCGAGGCGCTGATCGATGCCGCGCGTGCCTGGGAGGAGGCGCAGCGCCCGCCGCGCTGATCGATGTCAACTCTGCGTCGACAGTCGCGATGGCGATCGCATCGACTGCGCGCGAGCGTGATCGCATGGGCTGCGCCGGTCTAATCGGCTCCGCACTGTGCAGGTCGGTGTCAGCCTCGCTTCACGGCGTAGAGATCCCAGGTCCCGTCGAGCCCCTTGAGCGCGCGGGGGCCGCGCGGGTCGAATGACAGGGCCGAGCCTGCGACAAGGTCGGTGAGGATGCGCGAGACGAGCACCTCGCCGGGCGCGGCCTCGGCCATTACGCGGGCGGCGACATGGACGGCGAGCCCACCGACATCCTCGTCGCGCAGCTCGATCTCGCCGGTGTGCAGGCCGGCGCGCACGGCAATGCCCAGATGCCTGACGCCGGCCGTCAGCGCCGCGGCACAACGAACGGCGCGTGCCGGGCCATCGAACGTCGCCAGCACGCCATCGCCGGTGCTTTTCACGAAACGTCCCCGATGCTGCTCGACCGCCCGGCGTGCCACCCTGTCGTGCTCGTCCAGGGTACGTCGCCAGGCGGTATCGCCCATCTCGGCCAGGCGCCGGGTCGAGTCGACGATGTCGGTGAACATCACGGTGGCGAGCACGCGCTCGACTTCTGCCTGCGGCAGGTCGCGGTGCCCCGTCAGGAACTCCTCGATGTCGCCGCACATCGGCTCTGGATCGGCGCCGGAGAACATCGCATGGTCGCCGCTGTCGTACTCGATATAGCGGGCACCGGGAATGTGCTCGGCCAGGAAACGGCCGTTGGCGACCGGAATGGCCCGGTCGGTCTTGCGATGCAGCACCAGAGTCGGCACGCGAATCTGCGACAGCACGGCGCGTATGTCGATCCGAAGGTTGGTTTCGATCATCGCCTTGAAGGTGCCGGGGCTCGCGATCAGGCGTTCTCCCTTTGCCCACAAGCGTTGCAGGTCCGGGTTCTTGTTGTGGCTGTGGGCGAAGGACTTGATCGAAAGTCCCGTGCCCCAGAACGTCGCCATCTGCGCCAACACCTCGGCATCGTGCATCAGCGAGTAGTCCGCGCTGTTGGCGAACCGGGCGAACCCGCCGTACAGGACGAGATGCGAAACCCTTTCCGGCCAAGTGGCGGCGAACAGCGCACACATAGACGCGCCTTCGGAGCTGCCGAGCAAGGCCGCCTTCGACAGGCTTGTCTCATCCATGACCGCCCGGAGGTCGTCCATGCGCTCGTCGAGGGACGGCACGCCGGTGATGCGATCGGACAGCCCCTGGCCGCGCTTGTCGAAGACGACGACCTGGGCGAACGACGCCAGGCGTTGCATGAACCGCGCGTAGCCCGGCAACTCGTGGAAGAACTCGACGTGCGAGACCATGCCGGGCGCGATGACCAGCCCGAGCGGCCCGTCGCCCATCACCTGGTAGGCGATGCTGACGTCGCCCGCACGGGCAAACCTCGTTTCGGGGGTCTGCTCGCCGGGCCGCGCGATCGTGTTCATGGCCGGCCCCGTGATGGTTGGCACCGAATCTCGCGATTCATTCTAAGGGCATGGAAGGCCAAGGCGCCAGAGCGCGACGCCCGGCCGCTCGATGTCGCGCAGAAACGAACCCGCAGCGGCTCGCGGCGCCAGGGCCTCGCGCACGCGATGCGTTCAATCTAGGCGAAGTCTGGCCTCGCCCGCGACAGCATGTCGTCGAGCAGGGCCCGCGGGCGGCTGCGATCGAAGAGGCGGGTGTGCAGCATCTGCTTGTTGCGCGCCGCCGAGGTCAGATAGAAGCGCTCGTAGAGGAAGCCGCGGCCGGCGAGGGTCGAGCCGACGAAATCCCAGGCCAGGCGGAACACCGCCGCCCGCTCGTCGGCGGGAACGCCGTCGGCGCCGCCCAGCATCTCGTCGATCAGCGGCCGCAGCGCAGGATCGTCGAGCTGGGCGCGGCTCGGCGTCGTCAGCAGGTTGTGGCTGCCGATCAGCGTGATGATCTCCGCCACCCGCGGCATCCAGACGGGCAGCATCGCCCGCATCGGCTCGAGCGCCGCGCCGTTGGGGAACCATATGCCGTCCGCCCGCTCGCGGGCCTGCTCCAGCGACAGCTCGACCGCGTTCGCGGTCATGCGCACGTAGCAGGCCATCTCGCCCAGCATCTCGGTCGTGGCCGGCGAATGGTCGCCGATCAGCTCGGCCATGCGCGTGGCGAGGCCATAGGCGAACTCGAGCTTGGTGAGGGCGCGGATGGTCGACTGGGTGACCATGCTGGTGGCGTAGCCGGTGTCCCGCATCGAGTTGTAGATCTCGACATCGCCGTCGATGAACACGCGGTCCCACGGCACCACCACGTCGTCGAAGATGCAGAAGGCATCCTGCTCGTCGAAGCGTGACGACAGTGGCTTGTCGAACGGGTCCGCGCCGGGCGCCGACGCCGAATCGCGACACAGGAACTTGAGGCCCGGCGTGTCGAGGGGAATGGCGAAGGCCAGCGCATAGTCGGTCGCGCCGGATGGGATGGGCATTCCCGGATACACCGTCTGCTCGTCGGCATAGGGCGCCAGGGTGGCGAGCACGCGCGCCCCGCGGACGATGATGCCGTCGGCCGTCTCGCCGACCTTCCGGATGGTGACCTTGTTGCCCAGGATCCGGCTGTCGGTGCGCTTGTCGGTGGTCGGCTGGATGATCGTATGGGTGAGCGCGATGTCGGCCTCGGCGAGGTGGCGCTGGAACCTCACCAAATTCTCGGCGCCGCGCGCGTTGCGTCCGTCGGCGCCGGCCCAGACGCGGGGCGCCGAGGCGAAGGCGGCGAACTTCATGTTCATGTAGTCGGGCGTGCGGCCCATGATGCCCATGGAGCCCTCCGACAGCCGCACCAGGCCGGCATGACGCTGCCGCAGCTCGTCCCGCGAGCGCGGCATCATGTGGCTGACGTTGGTCGGCTGTCCGCTCTTCGGATCCGTATAGAGGCACTCGGCGGCATAGGCGTGCTGGCGGTCGAACATCGCGGCCAGGCTCTCGGCGCCGCCGCGAAGCCTGGGATGGCCGGTGACGTCGTCTATCCTCTCGCCGTCGACCCAGATCTCCCGCTTCGTCCTGCGCAGCCCCTCGAGAAACTGCGATCCCGTGCGCGCCCCCATGCCGTTCCTCCGCGTCGCTTGCTTTGTGTAGTGACCGATACATAATGGTATGATCACTACAGGATGGATCGGCAAGGTCAAAATGACCAAGGGGACGATGACCGAGCGACGGAAGCAGGCCGGCCGGCGCGCCGTGGGCGGCAAGGCGGCTGCCGCCGGGCGACAACCGAGAAGGCGCGGCGCCGAATCGCGGCTGCGCATCCTCGAGGCGACCTTCGCGCTGGCGCACGAGCTCGGCTACCAGGGCACGTCGATCTCCAAGGTGGTCGAGCGCTCGGGCCTGCCGGCGAGCTCCGTCTACTGGCACTTCGCCGACAAGGACGCGTTGTTCGCGGCGATGATCCATCACAGCTTCGAGCAGTGGGCGGCCAGCCTGCCGAGATGGTCGGCGACCGCCGGCACCGTCTCGCGCCGCGACGAGCTGGCCCGGCGCATCCGCTCGGCGATCGCGAGCATCGCCTCGAGCCCCGAGTTCTGGCGGCTCGGCCTGGTGCTGTCCCTGCAGCGCCAGCCGGGCGAGCTGCAGGCGCGCCGGCTGTTCAAGCAGATCCGCCGGCGCGTGATCGCCAGCATGGCCGAATTCTGGCGACAGGCGCTGCTGCGCCGTCCCGGACGACGTTCGGGCGACCTGCCCGAGATGCTGGCCCGCATCACCATGGCGACCGCCGACGGCCTGTTCGTGTCGGCCCAGATCGACAGCGAGCGGGACCACGAACGCCTGGCCGACCTCCTCGCCGACATGCTGGAGTCGGCGGCCGTCCGGCTCTCCTGACGGCATCCGGTGCGCGGCTCGGATCCCTCCCCCGTAATCGGGGAGGTGCCCCGTCACATACGGGGCGGAGGGGGAAAGCCACACTCGAGATGTCTCCGAGTCCGACGCCGGAATCTCTTGAATCTCGTCTGCAGCCTTCCCCTCCGCCCCCTTCGGGGGCATTTCCCCCGTAGGACGGGGAGGATTTGAGTTGTGCCCACCATTGAGCCGGTGCGCCGGGTTGGCTAGAAGCGGCAGGCCCGCCTGCACTCCCGCTTCCAACCCGGTACCGTCATTTGCTGCAGCGTCCTGTTCCCCAGCGTGTCGAGTTCGGTCGCGTCTCGGTCTTCCTCGGCGACAAGAACGGCAAATATCCCGACGGCAACCAGGTGATAGTCGAGGGCACCGACACGCTGGCTGCGTTCGATACGCCGATCGTCGCCAACCATATCGGCCCTGGGTTCGATGCGACCGAACTGGTCGTGTTGGGGCACGTGCACGAGGACCACATGGCCGGCCTGCACCGCCTGCCCAAGGCGGCCGTTCACGTGCACGAGCGCGACCTGGCGGCGGCGCAGAGCTGGGCGGGGCTCGCCGCCTCCTACGGCAGCAGCGAGGCGCGCCTGCCGGCGATGCTCGCCAGGTTCCAGCGCGACTTCTTCTACGCGCCGCGCCCCGATGCGATCGCCTACCGCGACGGCGCGGTATGGGAGCTGGGCGGCGGCTTGCGCGTGAGCGCCATCCACATGCCGGGCCACACCGCCGGCCACTGCGTTCTGCTGGTCGAGCCCGAGGGCGTGGCCTTCATCGGCGATATCGATCTCACCGGCTTCGGCCCCTACTATGGCGACGCCACCTCCAACCTCGGCGACTTCCGGCGCACGCTGCAGCGCCTGCCGGAGATTCCGGCGCGGGTGTGGGTGACCTCGCACCACCGTGGCGTCTACACCGACCGTGATCGATTCCTGCACGACCTGGCGGCGTTCGCGGGCAAGATAGACGAGCGCGAGCAGCGCCTGCTGGGATGGCTCGCGGCCGCACCGCAAACGCCGGAGCAACTGGTGGCCCGACGCCTGCTCTATCCGCCGCACATCCAGGAGCTCTGGGTCGACGACGCCGAAAGGCGCACGATTGCGCAGCACCTCGACGAACTGCTGGTCGACGGCCGCGTGCAGGTTGATGGAGAGGGCCTTTACCGACTGGCGTGATCGCCCGCTGGGAGCGCGCCACTCCGATGGCGCTCATGGGATGTGTTATCATCAAGAAGAGCGCCATCTTGGCGGAGACTACTCCGCCACCAGCTGCGCGCTCATAGGCGCC
>NZ_JBFWZI010000187.1:0-13526 GCF_050185545.1 Reyranella sp.
TACCCTTCCTCCAGACCACCGGGACCGATTACCTTTAAGCGTGGCCTCGACTACTTCCTCGCAATCGCTACTGGATGGGAACTCAGAGATGTGTCCACTCCGTAGCAGCGAAGCTGGGGAGGAGAAATGCGCCCCGGCGGCTGTAGACTGCGTGCGATGTCCGGCCGAACCATCCTCAATGCGATCGCTCTCGGCTGCTGGCTGTTCGCCTCGGTCGTGGCCTTCATGATCGTGGCCTACACGAGCTTCTTCGGCGTCGGCGTGATCGGCCTCATGATCTGGTTCGTCAGCACGCGTGTCGATCTCGAGCAGGACGGTACGGTCGGCGCCGGCGTGTCGCCCGGCTTCCTCGCTCATCAGGTCAAGACGCGGGCCGAGATGTCCCGGGCAGAGCGGGCGGCATTGCGCGGGCAGCGACTGCTGGAGGCCCGTTCGGCGCGCTTCTTCAAGTATCTCGGCATGGTCCTGACCGTGGGCGGCTTTGCCGGATTCTGGTTCTTCCAGCTCTAAATCCCGGCACGGCCGATCGCCTACCTCCTGCCGACGCAGTCCGCATAGGTAACCGTCCGGTTGGCGCCTTCCTCGACGAAGGCCGTGTCGCCCTTGCTCCAGAAGACGAACGACCCGTCGGCGTTGGCATAGCGGATACCCGAGCCCGACAGCGTTTGCGGCAAGGTGAGCTTCTTGCCGTCGGCCAGGGTCAGGATGACATGGCCGCCGGGAATCGGTGCGCCACTGGGGGCAGTGCGGGTGGGGCCGGTGAAGTACTCGGCCGACAGGCTTCGCCCTTGCGCGCAGGCGTACTGCACGGTGCTGACCGGCGTGGCCGTCTGCGCCGACGCCGCGCCGATGAACAGAATTGGCAGCACCGCACTGCCGATTGTCGTGCGCACCATGAAGACCTCCTGCAGTGGACACGAGCCCATGCATTGCTATGAAGTCAGACCGTCGACATCAAGCCTACGAGACCTGCGTTCATGAGCCTCGAGTCCGTTCGCGCCTTCCTTGCCCTGCATGCCCCCGACATCTCGATCGTCGAGCTCGACGGCAGCACCGCCACCGTGGCGCTGGCGGCGGCGGGGCTGGGCGTCGCGCCGGCTCAGATCGCCAAGACCCTGTCGCTGCGGATCAAGGACCGCAACATGCTGCTGGTCACCGGCGGCGAAGCCCGGCTGGACAACAAGAAGGCCAAGGCGGTGCTCGGTGGCAAGCCGCGCATGCTGACCGCCGACGAAGTGACGGCGATCACGGGCCATCCGGTGGGTGGTGTCTGTCCGTTCGGCCTCGCCGGGCCATTGCCGATCTATTGCGACATCTCGCTCAAGGCCTTCGACGACGTCTATCCGGCGGCAGGCTCCATCAGCAGCGCGCTGCGCATCAGCCCCGCCCGCCTGGCCGAACTGGTCGGGGCGGAGTGGGTCGACGTTTGCGGCTAGCCCGACTATCTCAAAGGTGGGCGCTGTTGCGCCCGCCCCAGCGCTCCAGGTAGTCGACGCAGAACGCCAGGTCGGTGACATCGACGTAGCGCCGGCCGATGTCGCGCAGGTTGTCGCGATGCGGGCCTTCCTCGATGTCGCCGACGCAATCCTCCGGCACCAGGGTGCGGAAGCGGTGGCTGAAGCTGTCGAGCGCCGTGCCGCGGATGCAGCCCGACGTGTTGCAGCCCGTCACGATCATGGTGTCGACCCGCTCCTTCATGAAGTAGTTGGCGACGCCGGTCTCGAAGAAGATGGACGGACCTTTCTTGGTCACCTTGAGATCGTAGGACGGCTCGTAGATGCGCGGGTCGAGCGCCGTGCTGGGATGGTCGTGCAGGAAAGTCTGCTTGACCGCCGTGATCTTCCAGTACGGCATCTCACGCTCGTTCATGTAGGCGGTGTTGCATACCGCGACCGGAACACCGACCCGGCGGGCGACCTCGAGGAGCCTGGCCGTGTTCTCGACGGCCCGCAGGACCAGGGGCGCCCCGCCCAGCGGGTACTGCGGATCGGTAAAGCCGAGCTGGAAATCGACCACGACGATGCCAGGCTTCTCGCCGGTGCCGACCGAGATCTCGCCATAGCTGCGCCGCGTGTAGTCATCGTCGGTCATGTCATTCCCCCTGGCCGGCAACCGTCGCCTTTTCGGGTCAGCCGAGCAAGGAGTGGAAACGCCGCGTGATCGGCACCACCACCACGCTGGCTCCGGGACGCTTCAGGGCATCGCCGACGGCAGCGCTGACCTCGTCCGCGGTCGGCGCCAGCGCCGCGGGCGCGCCGTAGCCCCTGGCCAGCGAGACGATGTCGATGCCGGGTAAGTCGAGGCCGGGCACGTGGGGTGTCCGCTCGAGCTCGGCGAAGGATTTCAGGATGGCGTACTCGTGGTTCTGGAACACGACATAGACCACCTTAACCTGCTGCCGGACCGCGCTGTACAGGCTCTGCACGGAGTACTGGAACGAGCCGTCGCCCATCAGCACGACGACCGGCCGGTTGCGGCCGCTGTCGCGCTCCGCCAGGGCCAGTCCGACGGCGGCCGGCATGCCCCAGCCCAGGCCGCCCGAGGCGAAGGTGTAGAAGCTGTCGGGCCGGTCGATGCGGAAGATGTCCTGCATCTCGGGCACGTTGGAGGGCGATTCCTCGACCAGCACGAAGTCGGCGGGACAGGCCCGCCGCACGGCGGTCATGCCCGCGGCTGCCGACAGCGGCAGGGTACCGAGGTCGGCCGACAGCGGCGCCGGCCGCAAGGGTGCAATTGCTGCCGGCGAGCGGGCCCGGAGCAGCGGCAGCGCCGCCTCCAGGAACAGGCGGCTGTCGCTCAGCAGGCTGTCGCCGACCGGCGCCTTGGCCGACAGGCCCGGATCGTCGGTGACGTGCAGCAGGGCCATGCCGGCCGGCAGATAGCGGCCGGCAACGAACGGGTAGTAGCGAAAGACCGGCGCGCCGACGACGACGACCAGATCGTGTCCCGCCAGCTTCTCGCCCAGCGGGCCGATGCCGGCCGGCAGGGTGCCGGCATGCAGGGGGTGGGTCTCGGGGAAGGGCGTGCGTTCGGCGAAGGGTGCGGTCCACACCGGCGCTCCGAGACGCTCGGCGAGCGCAATGCCCGCCTCCCAGGCTTGGCTGCGGGCGATGTCGGAGCCGTAAACCAGGACCGGGCGCAAGCTGGCGTTGATGCGGTGGGCGAACGCCGCCAGGCGCTCGGGATCTGGACCGACGCGGGTGGCAACGGTCCGCGGTGCCGTGCCTTCCAGCATCGAGTCGGGCATTTCCTTGTCCCAGTCGTCGAGCGGCAGCGACAGGAACACAGGGCCGGCGGGCGGCTGCAGTGCTGCGGCGACGGCACGCATGAAGGCGCCGGGCACGTCCTGGGCGCGCGCCGGCTCGTAGCTCCATTTCACCCAGGGACGCGGCAAGTCGATGGCGTCGACATTGGTCAGCAGCGGCTCGAGCAGCACCATGTCTCGGGTCTGCTGGCCGGCCGTGACGATCAGGGGCGTCTTGTTCTGGTAGGCAGTCAGGAGGCAGCCCATGGCATTGCCCAGCCCGGCCCCGGTATGGATGTTGACGATCACCGGCTTGCGCAGGCCCTGGGACAGTCCGTCGGCGATGCCGACCACGCTCGCTTCCTGGAGCGCCAGCACGTAGCGGAAATCGTTGGGGAAGTTCTTGAGGAAGGTCTCCTCGGTCGATCCGGGATTGCCGACGATGGTTGTCAGGCCGAGCTGCCGCAGCAGCCCATAGGTCACGTCCTTGACGGTGCGCATGACAACTCCGGTTGCCGGGCCAATCAAGGTTTTTACAGCCCGGCGGCGGATAGCGGCAACAAGAAGGCCCGCCCCGTCAAGGGACGGGGCGGGCCCGATCGTGCGTGTCCGTGTCGATAGCGGCCTAGCGCGCCTCGGTCACGTTGCCCTGGTTGTCGAGCACGACCGACACCGGCGCATTCTGGCCGTTGCGGGCCACGGCGTGCCAGGTGCCGTCGGCCGCGCGGCTGACGCCCCGCACGCCAGTGTAGCCGCTCTTCTCGATCTGCGTGCGGGCGACCGCCGTGGCGACCGTGACGGTCGGCTCGCTGCGCGGGCCGAGGTTGTCGCTCTGCGCCGACTGGCGCTGCGTCGAGTTTCCGCCATAGGGGGAGCGCGGCCAAGCTTCCTGGGCGCTGGCGGCGCCGGCCGAGGCAATGATCAGCAGGGAGGCGAGGAGGGGACGATTCATCATTTGAGTACTCCTTGTACAAACGTCCTTTGCGGACGCCCGTGATCCTGAGCACCAATGGGGCCGCTTTGTGTCAGCTGCCTGCGCCGATCTGTCCCGCCGCATCAACCGTGCTGCAATCGACATCTACGCCGCCGCGACGCCGATCAGCGACCCGTGCACCCACAGAAGGGCGAAGTAGGCGACCGTGCCGATCGCCACGACGATGACGTCGTTGCGGCCAAAACCTGCGACCGCGGGCGCGCCGGCATCGCCGCGGCGCTTCACGGCGACGCGGTCGTAGATCGCCCAGGCGAGCAGCCCGCCGAACAGCAGCATCGAGCCGAGGTCGCCGTTGACCAGCAGGTGGGACAGCGCCCACGCCTTGACGGCGACCAGCATGGGATGGCGGAGGATCGACTTGATCCGGCTCGGTGGCGCATAGGCTGCGACCAGGGCCACGAGGGCAAACCACAGCAGGACAAGGGAGATGGGATGAAACAGCGCCCAAGGCGGGTTCCAGACTTGGACGTAGCCGGCGCCGCGGTAGCGGCTGAAGCCCCAGATCATCAGCAGCAGGCCGGCCAGCGCCACCACCGAGTACAGGCCCTTGTAGGGCCCTTCGCCGATACGCCCGATGATCGCTGCCCGCGTCGGGCGCAGGGTGGTGAGGGTATGGATGCCGATGAACAGCACCAGACCGAGGATCAGGATGGCCATTAATCAGCCTACCACACTCGCCACCACGCGCTCAGTGTGGCGCAAGATACACACCTCGCGAGATACCCGACTCAATTTCATAACTGGCCCCTATTAATATCCAAATCGGTTTGGCCAATTGTGCTAATATCGCGTTGACCCCATATCGCCACATGCGGGGAGTGGGGACATGGATGCGTGTTCTTGGCGTCTCTCTGACTTCGGCGTTCCTGCTGGCAGGCGGTATGGCACTTGCCCAGGTGCTACCTTCCTCGTCGGTCCGTCAGGACTGTCCACCGGGTGAGCCCGATTCCGTTCAGATCAGCTGGAACGAACCGTGCGAGTCGGGCACGTGGCTGCTCGACACCGAGGCGGGCTGCCGCATGTGGGACTGGCATCCCGCGCCCGAGGACAAGGCTGAGTGGTCGGGGGCTTGCCGGGCCGGTCTTCCCGAGGGGCGGGGCACGGCGCAGTGGTACGAGCACGGCCGGCCGATCGATCGCTTCGTCGGAACCTACGGCAACGGCAAGCGGACTGGCGAGGGCCAGTATGTCTGGAACGAAGGCGTGCGCTACGACGGCGCCTATGCCGACGACGTGCCCAACGGCCGTGGCGTGTTCAAGCTCGACGGCGACACCTTTGCGGGCGACTGGAAAGCGGGCTGCCTTGCCCGCGCCGACGGCCGGGTCGTGGCGATCGGCGTGCCCCGGGCGTCGTGCCAGTCGGGCGGCGGATCGGATCCGAAGAAGAACATCGCCGAGCGCTAGCCGATCCCGCCTGTCCGGTTGGCGACGATGCCGATCACGCAAGGAGACACGGTGCCAGCGCCGCCATGAGCCGGGATCCCGCCTGTCTGGAAGGCGAGGATGCCGACCAGGCCGGGAGGCCACGATCGGATGGGCGGGTTGATCCCGGTCTTCACGAGCAGCAGGAACACCATGGCGGCGATGGCCCCGTGAAGAATTGGACCGGCAGCTGACGGGACAACGACGGCGGGCAACTGTCGGGCGGATGGGTGGTGGCGATCGGCGTGCCCCGGGCGTCGTGCCGGGCAGGGCGGCGGATCGGATCCGAAGTGGAACACAGCCGAGCGCTAGCCGATTCCGTCCAGCCAGTAGGCGAGGACACCGACCACGCCGGAGGCCACGATCGGATAGGCCGGGTTGATCGTGGTCTTCAGGAGCAGCAGGAACACCACGGCGGCGATGGCCGCGTGAAGGGCGTCGACCACCGCGCCCCGCGCCATGATGATGGCGCCCGCCAGCACCAGTCCGACCGATACCGAGCCCAGCCCGGTCTGGATCGCCGGACGCCAGCGCCAGGTCTGCATGTGCGTCCAAAGGCGGCCGACACCCCAGGTGAGCAGGCCGGTCGGCAGGAAGAAGGCGACCAGGGCCACGGCGGCGCCCGGCAGGCCGGCGACCACGGTGCCGATCGAGGCCACCATCATCATGTTGGGGCCGGGCGCCAGCTGCCCGAGGCTGTAGAAGTGCAGCAGCTCGGGAAAGGTCACCCAGTGATGGACATCGACGGTGAGCGTCTTGAGCTCGGGAAAGGCCGCCATGCCGCCGCCCACCGTCAGCAGCGATAGGAAGGCGAACACGCCCGCGATGTCGCCGAGCTGTTTCACTTGAAGGTCCGATCGCGCGGCCGGTGCCACCAGATGGCGACGATGCCGGCCACGATCAGGGCGTAGGGAACCTGCACGCCGAAGCCCGCGACGGCCGTCGCCGTCGCCAGCACGAACGCGTAGTCGACCAGGGACTTCAGAACCTTGGCGCCGAGCTGGACCATCACCACGACGACCAGGCCGACCGCCCCGGCGGCGATGCCGTGCAGGAAAGCCTTGGACCACGGATCGTCGCCGCCGATCCCGTAGGCGTAGACCGCGCCGATCATCAGAGTGGCGCCGGGCAGGCACATGCCCAGGGTCGCGACGAGGGCGCCCCAGCCGCCGCGCAGGCGGTCGCCGACCAGGATCGACATGTTGGTGGCGTTGAGCCCCGGCAGGGTCTGGCTGATGGAGAGAAGCTCGACGAAGGTGACGTCGTCGAGCCACTGGTTGCGCGCAACCAGGCCGGTCCGCAGGTAGCCGACGACCCCGCCGCCCAGGCTGGTGGCGCCCATCACGAGGAACACCCAGAACAGCCTGGCCAGCGAGACGGCCGGCGGCGCGAAGGGAGTGGGGGCGCGAGTGCTGTCGCTCATTCGTGGGCCTGCGGCGGGTTGCCTTTCAGGCGATACACCGCGCCGGTCTTGGTGGTGGTGAGCGCCAGCCAGTCGGCACAGACCTGCTGCAGCTCGAGGAAGAAGCGCTCGCAGGCGTGCAGCGGCTTGTGACCGATGCCGTCCGGGCCGTCGAAGCGCAGCTGGAAGGCGAATTCTCCGACGAAGGAATGATGGTCGCCGCGTGAGCGCCACAGGGAGAGATTGGCCGTCGCCGCCGTCCGGTGGCCGAAATCGAGCAGGCAGATGTCCTGCATCAGCTCCTCCACGATGGTCTGGTTGACCAGCGACACGTCGTCCGAGCCTTCGCACGGGATGGCCGCCAGCGGCGGGAAGATCGTCGCCAGCTCGTGCAGCGACATGTGGCCGAGCGAGGCCATGACGATGCGCTCGGCCTGCGGCGCCTGGCTCAATCCAAACTCGACATTGTGCGAAACCAGCCGGCGCATGCCGTCGATGCGGTCGCGCAGGGGTACGACCTCGAGCTTGAACTTGATCTTGTACTTGCCGTCGATGCTCGGCCGGACGTCGAGTTCCTGCGCCACCTTCATCCCGGGTGAGCGGAACTTGAAGACGATCTCCGGATCGCCGATCGGGAAGCCGTCCTCGTAGGCGATGCGGCGGCGGACGATGTAGCCGTTGTTGTAGAGGTGGAACCCGCCGGTATCGAGAAACAGCACCTCGCGGACCTCGGGCCGCTGCCCCGATTTGGGCTCGTCATGGTAGTCGACGCCGGTCGCCTCGGCGGCGCGCCGCACCAGGTGGGCGAACTCCTTGAAGACGCGCGCGGTGGTGATCCGGTCGGGTTTGAGGATGAGCTTGCACTGCAGGTAGCACAGCTCGTCGCGCCGCTTGCCGTCTGCGTAGGTGCCGGGATAGCGCTCCGCCAGCCAGCCTTGCAGTGTCGTTGCCTTGTCGCCGACAGCCATCCATGCTCCCCGAGCTGCACGGTATCGTGCGGCGACTTCCGTGTCACTCCGGCGACGCGTCAATCCGGCGATGGGCCGTCGACCTTGCCGAAGGCCTCGACCCGGCCGTCATCGTAGCAGACGTAGTAGCGGTCCGATACCGACCACGGCACGCGGCTCCAGAAATCCTTGAGCAGCGTGTAGTAGGCGCACTCCTTGCCGGGCGAATGGGCGATGGTCTGAGGCTGGCCGATCATCGACTGGACCTCCTGGCGGCTCATGCCGGGCCGGATCTGGTCGAGCGACCTGGCCGGCGCGGCACAGCCGGCAACGAGACCCGTCCCCGCCGGGACGAGGAGGAGGGCGAGAGAGAGGCGTTTCATCGGACGACTCCTGGCTGGCAATCAACGGGGCCGGCATCACGTCGGGCTGGCCCGGGCCACCAAAAAATGTCGGGTTGCCCCGAACAATTGTCGGGCAGGCCGGCGACTGGCGGAAGTCTGGCCGATGCGCTACCTCGACTCCATGCAAGATCATACGCGTTTCCAGCCGCCGGGCCTCGCGGCCTCGCTGAGCGGGCCGATCGCCGCCGGCCTTTCCGAGACACCGATCTCGGAAGTAGCGTCGTCGGTGTTCGGTCAACCCGACATCGTGCCGCTGTGGTTCGGCGAGGGTGACCTCGTTACGCCGGACTTCGTGCGCGACGCGGCGGCGAAAGGGCTGGAGGCGGGCGAGACCTTCTACACCTGGCAGCGCGGCATCCCGGAGCTGCGCGCGGCGCTCTCCGCCTACACGCAGCGGCTGTACGGCATCGATTGTCCGGCCGACCGCATCACCGTCACCACGGGCGGCATGCAGGCGATCCTGCTGTGCTGCCAGCTCCTGCTCGACCCCGGTGACAACATCGTGATCGTCTCGCCGATCTGGCCGAACATCACCTCGGCCGCCAAATTGGTGCGGGCGGAGCCGCGCTACGTCCCGCTCGATCGCGCGCCGGACGGCCGCTGGACGCTCGACCTGGACAAGCTGTTCGACACCGTCGACGAACGGACACGGGCGATCTTCGTCAACTCGCCGGGCAATCCGACGGGCTGGACGATGACCTCGGAAGAGCAGCGCGCCGTGCTCGACTTCGCTCGCCGGCGCGGCTTGTGGGTCATGGCCGACGAGGTCTATGCCCGCCTGATCTACACCCGCCCGGTGGCGCCGTCCTTCCTCGAGCAGGCGCGGCCGGACGATCCGCTGCTGGTGCTCAACTCGTTTTCCAAGCCGTGGGCGATGACCGGCTGGCGGGTCGGCTGGATCACCCATCCGGCGAGCCTCGGGGACCAGTTCGCCAAGCTGGTGCAGATCAACACGTCGGGCGTGCCGCACTTCCTGCAACGCGGCGCGATTGCCGCGCTCGAGAAGGGCGACGCCTTCATCGCCGAGATGCTGGAGCGCTGCCGCGCCGGCAACGAGCTGGTGTTCCAGCGCCTCTCGGCGCAGCCCCGTGTCACCATCGCGCGGCCCGAGGCTGCCTTCTATGCCTTCTTCTCGATCGAGGGTGTGAGCGACACGATGAAGTTCTGCCTGTCGCTGGCCAAGGACTACAAGGTCGGCCTGGCGCCCGGCGAGGCGTTCGGTCCGGGAGGCGAGGGCAACGTCCGCCTCTGCTTCGCCGCCGGCGCCGACCGTCTGAGCAAGGGCCTCGACCGCATCGAAGCGGCGATCAAGGCGCTGTAATGTGTTTCCTCCCCAGCGCAGCTGGGGAGGTGTCGCCGTCTTCGGCGACGGAGGGGTCATGGTCTTGGACCGCGGGCGTCTCGCCCGCTCATGAGTTCGATGAGGCGCGTTCGGCTTCGCCGAGCCGCGCCGTGAGCGGGCGAGACGCCCGCGGTCCAAAAATGAAGCATGACCCCTCCGTCGCGTATGACGCGACACCTCCCCGGCAAAGCCGGGGAGGAGGATGGAAATAGCGTGTCCACGAACCTCTCCATCGATGTCCGGCATCTGCGCAAGGAGTACGGCGAGATCGTCGCGGTCGACGAGCTGACCTTCTCGGCCTCGCGCGGCTCGGTGGTGGGGCTGCTGGGCGGCAATGGCGCGGGCAAGACCACGACCATCGCCATGCTGCTCGGCCTGCTCGAGCCGACGGCGGGCGAGATCACCGTGCTGGGCGTCGACGTGCGCCGGCATCGCTACGGCGCCCTGCCGCGCATGAATTTCTCCTCGCCCTATGTCGACCTGCCGCACCGCCTCACGGTGCGCCAGAATCTGCTGTTCTACGGCCGGCTCTACGGCGTGCGGAACTTGGCGCGGCGGATCGCCGAGATCGCCGAGCACATGCAGGTGGCGCCGTTCCTCGACCGCCAGGCGGGCAAGCTGTCGGCCGGCCAGAAGACCCGGGTGGCGCTGGCCAAGGCGCTGATCAACAAGCCGGACGTGCTGCTGCTCGACGAGCCCACGGCCTCGCTCGACCCCGACACCGCCGACTGGGTGCGTGGCTATCTCGAGACCTATCAGCACGAGACTGGCGCCACGATCCTGCTCGCCTCGCACAACATGGGCGAGGTCGAGCGGCTGTGCGACGACGTCATCCTGCTGCAGGCCGGCCGCGTGTTCGAGCGCGGCAGCCCGCGCGAGCTGATCGAAAGGTTCGGCCGCGAGGACATGGAGGAGGTGTTCCTCGACATGGCGCGCGGCCGCGGCCGCGGGCTCGACTCGCTCGGCAAGAAGGAGACCGTGTCGTGATGGGCTCGGCCGAACGGATCTGGGCCCTGGTCATGCGCCACATCCACATCTGGCGCAGCTCGGTGATGCGGCTGATCGATTCGATCTACTGGCCGGCCGTGCAGATGGTGATGTGGGGCTTCATGACCCAGTACCTGCTGCCGCAGGCCTCGTTCGTGGCCCAGGCGGCGGGCGTGCTGCTGTCGGGCCTGCTCTTGTGGGAGGTCGTGGTGCGCGGCAACCTCTCGCTGTCGATCGCCTTCCTGGAGGAGATCTGGTCGCGTAATCTCGGCCACCTGTTCGTGAGCCCGATCCGCTCCTGGGAGATGGCGACCGGCATCATCGTCGCAGCCCTGCTGCGCACCCTGCTGGGACTGGTCCCGGTCTCGCTGATGGCCTGGGCGTTCTTCGGCTACTCGATCTACTCGCTCGGCCTGCCGCTGATCGCCTTCTTCGCCATCCTGCAGATGTTCTCCTGGTCGATCGGGCTCGCCATGTCCGGGCTGGTGATGCGGGTCGGCCAGAGCGCCGAGAGCTTCGCCTGGGCGGCGGTGTTCATCCTGATGCCGGTGAGCGGCGTCTACTACCCGATCTCCATCCTGCCGCAGTGGCTGCAGGTGATCGCACACGCCCTGCCGACCGCCTACGTCTTCGAGGGCATGCGCGCCATCATGGCCGAGCAGATCGTGCATTGGGATCTGCTGGGCTTCGCCTTCGGGCTTTCCGTGGTCTACCTCGTCGTCGGCTTCCAGGTCTTCCAGTGGTTCTTCCGCCTGTCGCGGCGCGCCGGCACCCTGCTGGGGCAGGGGGAGTAGCGGACGGCAGAGGCGCACGGATCGCCGTAATCGGGCAGGAGACGGATCGCAGAATTCAACGAACTCCGGTGAGCTGGGGTCAGCGTTACCTCGTTTTCGCAAGCAACGGCCGAACGTCGCGCTAAACTCCGGCGCATGAGAATCGTTGCCTGGAACTGCAACATGGCACTCGACCGCAAGGTCGACACGCTTCTCGGCCTGGCACCCGATATCGCCATCATCGGTGAATGCGCCGAACCACAGCGCCTGCGCGAGCGTTCCAGATCGTCCTGGATGCAGGGCGAGCCGGTCTGGGTCGGCCGCAATCCGCACAAGGGCCTCGCGGTGTTCGCCTTCAACGGCTACGCGGTGCGGCTTGCCGAGTCCTACCATCCGTCGCTGCGCTATATCGCGCCGGTGCATGTCGACGGCCCGGCTGCGTGCAATCTCCTGGCGGTATGGGCACAGAACGCGAGTGCCGGCACGCCGCGCAAGCATCAGCTGGGGCCGCTGCGCCGCGCCATGACGCGCTACCGGTCCTTCCTCGGCGAGCGACCGGCGGTGATCGCCGGAGACTTCAACAACAACGTCATCTGGGACAAGCCGGGCTGGCGCAACAACCACGCGACCCAGGTCAGGCTTCTCGAGGAACGGTTCGGGCTGACCAGCGCCTATCACGCGCTGCGCGGCGAGGCGCATGGTGCCGAGAGCGAGCCGACCCTGTACTGGCGCGACCGCACCAGGGACGGGCCGACCTATCACATCGACTACGTCTTCCTGCCGACCCCATGGGTCGCGAAGGTGCGCCACTTCAGCATCGGTACTTTCGAGGCCTGGTGCGGCGCCGGCCTCAGCGACCACGTGCCGGTGACCGTCGATATCAATGTCTGAGGCCGCCAGCCCGATTTTCTCAAAGTGGTACCTCTGAGAAATCCGGGCTAGGGAGCCTTCAGCAGGGCCGCGCAGGCGGCGGGCAGCTTGGGTCGGTACGGCTGCTGCGGCGTGCCCGGCGGAGGCAGCGTCACTGGCGGCCGGGTGAACCAGAGGTCGAGCTGCTCGCCGCAGCCATCGTCCTCGTAGTAGCCGGCCTGCGGCTGGCATTGCGGGTTGCCCGGCGGGCAGTAGAGCCGGACATGGAAATGCTCGTCGTGGCCGACCCAGACGACCAGCTTGCGCAGCCAGGCGCGACTGCCGGTGACGGTCTGGCAGAGCCGCTGCTTGATCCACTTGTTCACGAAGATGCGGTCGAGCTGCGGCATCCCGGCGGCCAGCTGCAGCAGGGTGACATGCTGCTGCGTGAACACGCTGTCGTCGATGCCGCCATCGTCCGCCCGCACCAGGGAGCGCAGGCGCGGCTTCTCGCGCTCTGCCGGCGCGAGCCGCGGCCCGGGCTGTCGTTCGAACCAGATGTCGGCGTCGAGCCCGGTCTGATGGCTGGCATGACCCGACGGCGCCGGACCACCGCGCGGCTGGCCGATGTCGCCGATGTAGAGCGGTGCCTGGCCCGCAGCCCGCACCTTCTCCGACAGCGTCGTGATGTAGTCGATGGTGACTGGCTGCCCCCAGTAGCGATTGCGGCTGACGCGGATCGCCTCGTAGCCCGGCCCGTCGAGCGGCAGGGCCTGCGCACCCTGCAGGCAGCCCGCCGTGTAGAAGCCGATCGATCGCGGCGGACCGGGCGTGGGCGCGGTGACCCGGCCCCACTCCTGCGCCGACGCCGTGAAGGTGGCGAGGAGGACGACGACCAGGGCGAGGAGGCGTCCCATCCCTTGTAGAATACGCCAGCAGCAGATCGTTGTCTTCCGGACCGCGGGCGTCCCGCCCGCTCATAAGTCCAAGCAGACAGGACGATTGCAGTCCGGAAGGGCATGAGGGGGCGGGACGCCCGCGGTCCGCATGAATTTCGCGGGCGGACGCCAGCGGCAAATCATTGTCTTCCGGACCGCGGGCGTCCCGCCCGCTCATAAGTCCAAGCAGACAGGACGATTGCAGTCCGGAAAGGCATGAGGGGG
>NZ_JBFWZI010000188.1:0-13378 GCF_050185545.1 Reyranella sp.
TGATGCGCCGCGAGCGCCGTGTGGTTCGCTGGGAGCGCGCCACTCGGCTGGCGAATACTTTTTCGTTCACGGCTCCCTTGCGCGCCTGCGGTGTGGCGCGCTCCCAGCGAATGAGGCGCGTCTCCCACCAAATTTAACGCCTACGGGGCACCTCCCCCCACTACACCCCGACTACGGGGGAGGACGGGAAGACGTGTAGACGCCCTAGCCGACTACAGGGGAGGAGGACGTGCGGGCCGGTCCTTCATCACGAGTGGCAGGCCGGCGGCCATCAGGATGACGCGGTCGGCGCGGTTGGCGATGCGCATGTTGAGGCGGCCCTGGGCGTCGCGGAAGGCGCGGCCGAGGGTGGTATCGGGGACGATGCCGAGGCCGACCTCGTTGCTGACGAAGATCACCGGCATGGTGCAGTCGTCGATCACCTGCACCAGCGTGTCGGTCTCCTCGTCGAGGTCGGCGCCGGCCAGCATCAGGTTGGAGAGCCACAGGGTCAGGCAGTCGACCAGCACCGGCTGCCCATGCGCCTGCGCGGCGTGCAGCGCCTCGTCGAGCCGGAGCGACTCCTCGATCGTCGTCCAGTGGCCGCCGCGGCGCATTCGATGGGCCAGGATGCGGGTCGCCATCTCGGTGTCGCCTGCCTCGGCGGTGGCGATGTAGACGGCAGGCCGCGGCGCGGCGCCGTGCAGCGTGCCGGTGGCGAGCCGCTCGGCATGGGTGCTCTTGCCCGAGCGGGCGCCGCCCAGCACGAGGGTCACCGGCGGCAGCGGAAAGGTCGCGATTTGCGCCATGCACAGGGCCGGGAGCGCGCCACTCCGATGGCGCTCATGGGATCCGTGATCGACGAGAAGAGCGCCATCGGAGTGGCGCGCTCCCAGCCATGACCGCCAACTCCAAGGATGCGATCATCCCGGCTGCGCCGCGGCGCGGACCAGCCAGCAGGCGCCGGGCAGCCGCACGCCGTCGGCGCCGGCGTGCGGCTCGAGCGCCCTGGCGATGGCCGCCTGCGCCTGCTCGCGCGCCGCCGGCGTGGCCTCGGCGAAGGCGCGGGCGAGCGGGCCGAAGCGGCCGCTGCCCTCGACCACCTCGGCGACGCTGGCGCCCATGAAGATCGGCCGGTCGACCGCCTCGAACGACGGGGTGCCGAAACCCGCCTCGCCCAGGATGCGCTCGACGCGGCTGCGATCGCCGAACGAATACTGGCCGGGATCCTCCGGGCCGGGGCGCGGGATCGGCGGCAGGAAGGGCTGGGCGGCGCGGAACGGCACCAGGCCCCAGGGATTCTCCTGTGGCGTGCGCCAGCACAGGAAGACCAGCCGGCCGGTGGGCTTGAGCGCGCTGCGCAGGTTGCGGAACGCCGTCACCGGGTCGGCGAAGAACATGACGCCGAAGCGCGAGAACAAGAGATCGACCGACAGCGCGTCGAACGGCTGCACCGCGGCGTCGCCCAGCGCGAAGGTCGCGTTGGCGAGAAGCTGGGCGCGCGCGGCCTCGAGCAACGGCTGGGAGATGTCGACGCCCAGCACGTGGCCGGCCGGGCCGACCGCGCGCGCCAGTGCCGCGGTGGTGGCGCCGGTGCCGCAGCCGACATCGATCGCGCGCTCGCCCGGCTGGGCCGCGGCGGCGGCCAGCACGGCCTCGGAGAACGGCGCGATGCTGCGCTCGATGCGCGCATAGGCGGCGAGCCAGCCCTGCCCGCCCGGCCCGTTCCAGAACGCCGTCTGCTCGGCCGCCAGCTCCTCGCGCGTCTTCATGTTCTTCCGGACCGCGGGCGTCCCGCCCGCTCATGAGATTGATGCAGGCGCGTTCGGCAGGGGCGCGGCAGACCGCGCCCGAGCCGAGCCGCTCCACGAGCGGGCGAGACGCCCGCGGTCCGGATCTTGATGCCCTTCATCCCGTTCATGCCGTTCCGTTCATGCCCTTCATGTCCTATGCCAGCGCCGCCGCCTTGGCCACGACGAGGTCGCGCGGCATGTAGTTCACGAAGGCGACGCGCCAGGCGTGCGCCGGATCGGCCTGCTCGAAATGCTCGATCAGGGTGAGCGAGACATTGTCGATCTCGAAGCGCACCGCCGCCTCGGGATGGAGATCGAAGGCGTGCGCCAGCGCGGCACGGATGGTGCCGCCGTGCGCCGTCGCCACGATGTCGCGGCCGCGATGCCGCTCGGTCAGGCGATCGATGCTGCGCACCGTGCGCTCGCGCAAATCGACGAAGCTCTCGCCGCCCGGCGGCCGGTGCTCGGGCGGCCCGAGCCAGAACAGGTGGTTGTTGCCGTGCTTCTCGGCGATCTCGACATAGGTGAGGCCCTGCCAGTCGCCGAAATGCTGCTCGGCGAGATCGGGCTCGATCTGGAGCTTGCCCATGTCGGCGCCGGCCTCGGCGAGATGTTCGGCGGTCTTGCGCGCGCGCAGGAGGTTCGACGAGTACCAGACGGCGCCGCGCGGCAGCAGCTTCGCCTGGTGCTGGAACAATGCGCGGTTGCTGACGTCGCAATCCTTGTCGCTTTGGCCGTAGCAGCGCGCCTCCGGGTTGGGCACCGGCGCATGCCGCACCCACCACCACCGCGTCACCGATCCCGTTATCCTGGCGCCTGTCGCCATGTTCGTGCGTGCTCCTCGTGTCGTGCGGCTCTTCCCTACCATATTCCTCCTCCCCAGGCGCAGCCTGGGGAGTGTCATCGCTGGGAGCGCGCCACTCCGATGGCGCTCATGGGATGTGTTGCCGACAAGAAGAGCGCCATCGGAGTGGCGCGCTCCCAGCGATGAGTCATCTCGCGATCAGCAGCGCGGCGATGACCAGGAAGACGATCTCGGCGGTCTGCTGGACGGCGCCCAAGGTGTCGCCGGTGTAGCCGCCGATGCGCTCGGCGACCCAGAGCGCGGCGACCCAGGCGGCGGCGACGGCGAGCAGTGGCGCGAACAGGGCGACCAGGATGCCCTTGCCGAGCAGCAGCAGGAAGGCCAGCGCCACGCCGATGCCGACCGCCAGCCAGACGTCGTTGTCGCCGGGCTTGCCGGTTTTGGCGCCGAGCCCGTCGCTGCGTACCGGGGAGAAGGCCAGCAGCGGGATGGCGATGGCGGCGCGCGACACGGCGTGCGCGGCGATCAGCACCACGAGCCCGGTCGAACTGCCGAACTTGGCGAGGCAGGCGACCTTGAGCAGCACGGTGAGCGCCAGCGCCAGGACGCCGAACGTGCCGTTGCGGCTGTCGCGCATGATCTCGAGCCGCCGCGCGGCGTCGAGCCCGTGCGGCCCCAGCCCGTCGGCGGTGTCGGCGAGGCCGTCCTCGTGCAGCGCGCGCGTGATCAGCACGGCGGCGCCGACCGCCAGGACGGCGGCGAGCCAGCCCGGCCCCGAGAGGCCGCGCACGATGGCGAACAGCAGGCCGACCGCCAGGCCGATGCAGGCGCCGACCACCGGCAGCACCGGCAGGACGTCGGCGAGGGGCCAGCGCGGCAGGCCGACGGCGAGCCGGACGCCGGTGAAGAACGAGACCTGTTCCTTGAAGGCCTGCAGCCAGTCGTCGAAGCCCGAGGGCCGGCCGGAGACCCGCTCGTAAGGCGCCTCGTTGGGGGGCTGATCGGGGCTGGTCATGGTCCCCTGAATATAGGATGGTCCGCGCCCGCAATGAACGCCCGGACGCCGATTTGATGGCCGCCTCCTTCGACGAAATGCGCCGCATCCTGCGCGACCTGCCGGGCCCCGACCTCGATGCCGCCACCGAGGTGGTGCGCCGCCAAGCCGAGCTCACCAAGCCGCCGGGCTCGCTGGGCCGCCTCGAGGAGATCGCCGAATGGCTGGCCACGTGGCAGGGCCGCAGCCGGCCCAGGGTCGAACGGCCGCGCATCGCCGTGTTCGCCGGCACCCACGGCATCGCCCAGCGTGGCGTCTCGGCCTACCCGGCCGAGGTGACGGCGCAGATGGTGAAGAACTTCGTCTCGGGCGGGGCGGCGATCAACCAGCTGGCCAGGAGCATCGACGCCGACCTGCGCATCTACGAGCTCGACGTCGCGCACCCGACCGACGATTTTTCACGCGGGGCCGCGATGAGCGAGGCGCGCGCCGCCAACGCCATGGCGTACGGCATGATGGCGGCCGAGCCGGGCATCGACGTGCTGTGCCTGGGCGAGATGGGGATCGGCAACACCACCGCGGCAGCGACGCTCGCCGCGGCATTGTTCGGCGGCGGTGGCGCCGACTGGGCGGGGCCGGGCACCGGCGTCGCCGGAGCGGCGCTCGAGCGCAAGATCGCGGTTATCGACGAGGCGCTGGCGTTTCATGCCAGGGCGATCGCGGCGCGCGACCCGCTGGTGCTGCTGGCCGCGGTCGGCGGCGAGGAGCTGGCCGCCATCACCGGCGCCGTGCTGGCCGCCCGCATGGGCCGCATCCCGGTGCTGCTCGACGGCTATGCCTGCACGGCGGCCGCCGCCGTGCTGCACGCCGTCGACCGCCGCTCCCTGGACCATTGCCTCGTGGCGCACCGTTCGGCCGAGCCCGGCCATGCGAGGTTGCTGGCGGCGCTGGGCAAGCGCCCCCTGCTCGACCTCGACATGCGCCTGGGCGAAGCCACCGGTGCCGCGCTGGCGGTACCGCTGCTCAAGGCCGCCGCCGCCTGCCACGACGGCATGGCGACCTTCGCCGAGGCGGGCGTGAGCGGAAAGGAAGGATCGTAGCGCGCCTGCCGGCAACGAACGGGAGAGATCCCGATGGTGCGAGGCCCCGCCTCCGGCCCCCGGGGCCGGTATTGTGCCTGCATCGTTGAAGATCATGGCCGCAGATGAACACAGATGAACACGGATGCATGAGTCCCGCCTGCGGCGAAGACCCTGGCATCGAGCTCAAACATCTGTGTGCATCCGTGTTCATCTGGGGCTAAGAGTCATGCGTGACCGCGCCTTGGCTCGAGAGGCGGTCTGCACGGCGGCACAGCGGGGGGGCCTTCATGAGCAAGTGGTATGCCTGCGTCGACTGGAACGTGTGCCGGTCCTTCGAGTACACGCCCTCTGGCGGCGGCGGGACGGTGTCCATTCAGTCCTCGGTGGGACTGAACGGGATCAACCGCCCGGCCGACGTGGTCGAGATTCAGAAGGCCCTCAACCGGGTGCCGGCGGTGGAAGGCGGGGCGCACCCGCAGCTGACGGTGGATGGCCTGTGCGGCCCGCTGACCCGCGGGGCCATCCGCACCTTTCAAGGCAAGCAGTTCCCCGGGATCCAGCCCGATTCACGCGTCGATCCGAAGCAGCGCACGATCGGACGGATCAACGAGATCCTGTCGGCGCAGCCAGCATCCTCGGCGTCGTCGGCGCAATCCGATGGATCGGCCAGGTCGAACCTCGTCGCCGCGCCAAAAGCTGCGCCCGACTCGGAGAAGCCGGAAATCCAGAAGGCCTTCGCCACCATTCCGGAGTGCCTCACGCTGGTGCGCAGCGCGATCCATCGCCTCGAAGCAATCAAGTTCCTGGGAACGAGCTCGGCGGTGGCGAACTGGAACTTCAAGGTCGACAAGTCGCCCAATCCCACCGCGCATATCGATCGCATCATCGGAATCTATCGCAAGATGGAGCAGGTCCTGTTCTTCGCCGGCCGGCCGGGGACGCCGTTCCGGCTCTTCCAATGGTCGCCGCACCATCCGGATCCGAAGCAGTCCGGCGTGCCGGCCTACACCTCCCTGGGCGGCATGGAGCGCGGCCTGGCGGAGAAGGACGAGTTCAACGAGTACAAGAACGCCATCTACATCACGCCGGAATTCGCGAACAAGGTGTTCGCGGCCAGCATCATCATCCATGAGCTGGCCCACTACTGCGGCGGTTCCGAGCGCAATATCGACAGCATCGAGCATCGCGCCAGTCCGTTTCCGCATCCGAATGGCGTGCACCTGGAGGACGGATTCCGCAGCTACGCGCGCATGACGCCCGACGAGGCGTTCCGCAACGCCCAGAGCTACCAGGCGTTCTGCGAGCCCAACCGTGTCGGCATGCCACCGAAGTAACGGCTTCGAGCAGCATGGCAGGCGCGCTGAAGACTAGGCCACCTGAAGGTCACACCCTCCTCGCGGAGGGACAGGCTATTCAAATCCGTTGTCGGGATACGCGCCGGTCATCGCGATCGGCGATCGGTCCAACTGAGGCGACGATGTCGACGGCTGTCCGCAGAGCCGCCCTGTCCGCGATGCTGTCGGCCGGGTGCGTGGTGATGGCCGCAAGTGCAGCGGAGGCAGGAAGCCAGCCGTCGAACACGAGCTCGAACAGCTCCTCAAACAACGGCGTCGTGCGCGAGCGCGTCGACAGCAGCTATTGCGTGGACGGCTACTGCGAACGCACCATCGAACGGCGAACCTATCGCGACGACCACCGTCCGCGCTGGCGTCCGTACAACCCGTACTACGAACCTCGCCCCTATCGTTAGGACGTCTTCGCGCCCGGCAGGAAATCGTCGAGCGGCACGCCGAAGCTGTTGAGCGCCCACGACACCAGGTTGTACTGGCCGATCGTGAACACGACGTCCATCAGCTGCTCGGTCGAGCAGGTCTTGGCGAGCGTCGCCCACGTCGCGTCGGAGACGACGGAGTTTTCGTGGAGATCGTCGGCCGCCTGCAGCAGCGCGCGCTCGTGCTCGTTCCAGCCCGCCGCCTTGGGGCCTTCCTTGATGCGGGCGATGTCGGCGTCGCCGAGCGCACGCGCGGCGTCGGCGGCACCGCCCAGGCCGCCGCGTTTGGCAATCAGTTCGTGCTGCGCGAACTCGTACTCGGCCTGGTTCAGCCAGCCGATGCGCAGGATCAGGAGCTCGCGGTCGCGAAACGACAGGGTCTGCTTGCCGAGCACGTGGCCGGCGAACGGCGTCCAGCGCTTCACCAGCTGCGGATGATGGGCCAGCACCTTGAAGATGTTGAAGATCTGGCCGTTCATCGCGTTCTTCTCGACGTTCTGGCGCTCCTCGGCCGGCATGGTCGAAAGATCGCGCATGGGAATGCGCTGCGTGCGCTTGATCACCGTGGTTCCTCCGTCTGCGAGTGCTGCCGGTATCTTAGACGCCGGCCGCGCCGCCGCGGCAGAAGAAACCGGATAGGCCTGTCGCAGAGCGGTCAGACCTTGGCCTCCCTGATGATGAGCACATCGCCGACGACGGCGGCGAGCACGATGGCGCCGCCGATGGCGGTGGCGGGGGCGGGCACCTCGCCGAAGGCGAGCCAGACCAGCGCCGGTGCAAGCGGCGTCTCGAGCGCACCGATCAGGGCCGAGCGCGTCGCCGATATGAGCCGCGTGCCGACCGTCAGCAGCAAGAGGCCGAGCCCGAACTGGCAGGTGCCGAAGAAGGCGAGGTTGACGAAGGTCCAGCCGGTCGCGGTGAAGGCAGCGGCCGGATCGGCCCACGGCCACACCACGACGGCGCACAGCAGGGCCGACAGGGCGGAGGCCGGCAGCATGTCGACGGCGCGCTGGCGGCGGATCAGCACCATCATGGCCGAAATCAGCACGGTCATGATCAGCGCCAGAAAATTACCCCAGAGGCGGCCGGCGCCGATCGCCGGGATGACGGTGACGGCGACGCCGACCAGCGCCACGCCGCTCGCCACCAGCGTCGACCAGCGCTCGCGCGCGCCGGTCCACGCCCAGGCGAGGCCGGCGGTGATGAAGGGCGCGGTGGCGTTGATCACCAGCACGTCGGCCACCGCGGTCTCGCGCAGCGCGTGGATGAAGCAGATGGTGGCCGCGGTCGAGCAGCCGGCGGCGGCGAGCCCGAGCCAGCCGATTCGTTGCAGGGCGGCGAGGGAATCGGCGCCGTACTGCCAGACGACCCAAGCGGCGATGAAGGCCGCGCCAAACTGGCCGCGCCAGAACAGCATGGTCCAGACATCGACCTCGATCAGCCGCGTGAAGAAACCCGCCGTGCTGAAGGCAACGGCCGACAGCACGACCAGCACGATGCCGCGCCAGGGGCGGTCGTCGGCAGGGTGACCGAGGGCGAGGGTCGTCATGCGGCGACCCTAGCCAGGCCCTCCTGACAGGGTTATGTCAGGAGGGGAAGACTCATGGCTGGGAGCGCGCCACTCCGATGGCGCTCTTCTTGTCGACCACAGATCCTATGAGGCCATCGGAGTGGCCCGCTCCCAGCAATGAATCCGGAGCCAATGCCATGCGACGCGCCGATCGGTTGTTCGATGTCATCCAGATCCTGCGCAGCGCGCGCAAGCCGGTCACGGCGGCGGCGATCGCCGGGGAACTCGAGGTCACGGTGCGCACGGTCTATCGCGACGTGGCGACCCTGCAGGCGCGGCGCGTGCCGATCGAGGGCGCGGCGGGCATCGGCTACGTGCTGCGCAAGGGCTTCGACCTGCCGCCACTGATGTTCACCATCGACGAGATCGAGGCGATCGCGGTCGGCGCCCGGCTGGTCAAGCGGCTGCGCGACAGGACCCTGCTGCACGCCGCCGACCGCGTGCTCGAGAAGGTGACGACGATCCTGCCGGAGAGCCTGCGCGGCCACGTCGACGCGCCGTTCTACGTCTCAAGCGGCGATACCGCGACGCCCAGGGGCGTCGATTCGGCCGAGCTGCGCGCGGCGATCCGCGACCGGCGCAAGATGCGCATCACCTACCGCGACGAGAAGGCGCGGCGCACGCGGCGCACCATCTGGCCGCTCGCCATGGCCTACTATGTCGATGTCACGCTGGTCGGCGCGTGGTGCGAGCTGCGCCGCGACCTGCGCAATTTCCGCGTCGAGCGGATCGCGGCGTCAACGCTCCTGGCCGACCAGTTCGAGGATCCCAGGGGCAGGCTGCTGGCTCAGTGGCGCGCCTTGCCGAAGGAGGCGCCGGGCGCGGCACCATGATCGTCGTTGCCGAGTCGGGCGGCGGCCAGGCGCGCGTGGCCGGGCGTATTGTATTCCGTGCCATCGATCTCGAAGAACGGATGGGCGACCGCATGGAAGCGGAAGGAGTCGCCTTCCTTGATGACGATGCCGGCGGGCTTGCCCCAGACTTCGACGACGAATGGTTCGAGCATGTCAGCTCCTCCTTGGGCTACACGGGAGGTGGTGTCGATCCGTTGCGGCGGCAACGGACGGCCTTGCCGTTTCTCATCCAGGCGAGAGCAGATACCGCGCGTACGGCATCAATATGGCGGAGACTTTTCTGCCGCACTTTCTTTCGCCGCAAGCTCGCGAAAGAATGACGGACGATGACCCGGCGTTGCATCACTCGCTCACATCTTTTGCGCGGCGGAGGCGCGCTGGCGACGAGCGCCTTCGTCCCGGGCATCGGCACGAGTGGCGTCGCCGCGCAGTCGCGCGAGGACGAGCAGATCGCGCTCACCGTCGCCGAGACGGCGACGATCGACGGCCGGCAGATCGACGGCCGGACATGGGACACGCCGATCGTCGGTGGCCGCACGGTCGACGCGGTGCATCGCTCCGTCCTGCTGCGCTTTCCCGGCGCCGCCGACCAGATCGCCCTGCTGCTGCGCGAGGGCCGCGTCCTCACCAGGGCGGAACTCATGCTGGCATACGAAGGTTACGAAATCGTGCCGGAGGGCTACCTCTGTCGTCCCGGTCTCGGCCGCAGGCTGTGGACCGACGATCCGCCGACCTGGCACCTCCAGGTGTGGCCGCTGCGCCGGCCCTGGGTCGCCGATGCAACGCACGGGCCGACCTTCAATGCCAGCGTCGCCGGCCGCTGCTTCTGGACACGCTTCGGTGCCGCCGATCCGATGCAGGATCGCCATGCCGAGCTGATGCAAACCGTCGAGCTGTCCCACAAGGCGCGCGAGGCAAGGATCGACATCACGCGCCTGCTGGCGAGCGACGTGCTGGCGAAGCAGGCCGGCGTGCGCCTGCTGGCGCTGGAGCAGAACGGCTTCCTGCTGCGCAAGCTCGAGACCTACGATTCGCGCTATCGCCAGCCCGGCAACGCCTATGAATGGGCGATGCCGACCGGCGGGCACGGCCTCACCTTCGCGAGCCCGCGCCTGGTCCTGACCTGCCGGTCGATCAGCGGACGCGGCGTCGTGGCCGTCCGCCTGCCGACGCGGATCGACCCCAAGTGGCTGATGGCGACGCCAGACGGCTCGCGGCCGACGGCGACGATGCCGACGACGGCTGCGGTTGCGGCGCGGGCGCGCAAGATCCTGTCGACGGGACTGCGGGAGCGCAGCCACTGGCAGGCCGCGCGCATCCGCGAGCTGCTGCGTGTCGGCGGCGATCGGGCAAGCCCATGGCTCGATCCCGCGGCCCATGCGGCGCAGATCAGGGAGGTGCTGGCGACGCCGCCGCGCTACTGGCAGGGCTGGAGTGTCGCCGACGATCTCCTGGCCTGGTTCATGTTCCGCGAGCTGCTGCCGGCGCCGGTGCAGGATCACCTCAAGGAATACTGGCGCGCCTGGCTGCAGCCCGACCTGCCGACGAAGGACTTCTTCCATCCTTCGGGCAAGGAGGCGATGGAGGACTACGGTCGCCGCCACGATTGGCGCGGCCGCGCCTCGTTCTTCCGCGACGGCTTCAATTTTTACGTCAGCACGCAGAACTTCAATCACACCGCGGCGATGGGCGCGCTGCTCGGCGGCCACATGATCGGGTCGGACCTGGCGATCGCCGACGGGCGGCACGGGCTCGAGGCGCTTCCCCTGCGCTACTGGGGATTCGTCGACGGCAGCGCCCAGGAGATGCTCGACCACTACTATTTGTCGATCTCGCTCAGCGCCCAGAAGATGATCGCCGACCACGCGCCGCAGCCGATCGACCGCCTGATGGGCCGCATCCTGGTCGATCGCACCATGGAGCTGCTGGTCAGCACGTACCATCCGCGGCTGCGGCGCTGCGTCTCCTCGTCGGGCCGCGCGCGCATGAGTGGCGTGCTGGTCGAGCAGGACGGCATCTACGGCGCGCTGCACACGCTGTCGAAGGCGGGCGTGGTCAATCATCTCGACCGGCCGTCGACGGCGACGGCGGCCGGCATGCCGATCTGGGGCTACGACTTCCCGGCCGGACGCGTGGCCGTGCAGAGCCTCCCGTCGCGCTGGCTGCCCGACTGGGTCAGCGGGCTGGTCGACGACAAGCCGGTGCCGTTCGAGGAGACCGCGGCCGAGACCGTGCGCAAGACCTTCAATCCGCCGCTGTGGCGGCGCGCCTGGCTCGGCCGCTGGCACGGGCTCGCCAGCACCGACATCCGCAACGGCGCCGTGCCGCTCGTAGGCCAATGGGTGCGCGAACCCCGCACGGCGACACGGATGGAGGATCTCGGTACGCTGACGGCGCGCTACCTCGCCGACGCGAACCCTGCCACTGGGCCCGATCTCACGGCGACGCAGGGCGGAAGCGTGGCGACGGCCGGCCTGACCCTGGTCTACCAGAGCCGCAACCGCGCCATCGTGTTCGCCAAGCCGCACACCTGGCGGCCGCGCTTTCTCAAGGGACTGGCCAGGGGACAAGAGGGCGAGTCGGTATCGAGGCTCGCCACCGTCATCGGGCTGTGGAACTTCGCCGAGCGCCGCTCGTGGGAGATCCATGCCGGCGCGCAGCGACTCGCGACGTTCCCGCAGCGCTTGCCGGCCGGCCAGCGCATCTTCGTGCGCGACGGCGTTGCCTGGTTCGCGCTGCTGCCGCTGCCGGCGAGCGATCTCGGCCGCGACGCCGAGATCGAGATCGCCCCCGGCGTCGCCGGCAAGGCCGAGCCGAACGACGCCCAGGTGGCACCGGCGCTCACGATCTCGCTGTTCAACCTGCGGCGCGCCCGGCCGGTCGCCGTGCGCAGCCTCGATCTCGACGCCATCACCCAGCGCACGTTCGGCGGCTTCGTGCTCGAGATGGGCGATGCCGAGCAGCATGGGAGCTTCGAGGCGTTCGTGCAGCACATGAACGCGGCCACGCTCGAGACGCAGTGGCACGAGGACAAGCGTCTGCTCGAGATTTCCTACCGCAGCGGCGGCGACCTGATGGAGGCGGGCTTCACCACCGACTTCCCCGAACCCGCGGACGATCATTTCCCGATCAGGCCGGGCCTGCAGGAGAAGGCCATTCCCTGGCGCCGCCTGAACGGCGCGTGGCCCTATCTGCCGGCCGGGCTGGAGCGCGACACGACCTGGTCGCAGCAGGGAACGACCGGACGGCTGGAAAAGAACGGCGCCGTGCTGACGGGCGACGCCGGCGGCAAATCCTACCTGCTGGCAGATCCCCTGAGCGGCGCGGTGATCGCCTACAATCCCCTGCCCGATCCGCAATCCTTCACGCTGTCGACGCGCGACGGCGCGCGCTTCACGGCGGACGGCAAGGTCGGCCTGCTGCGTCTGGAATACCGGCCCTGGGAGAAGGCGTGCGACCTCACCCATGCGCTGAAGACGGGACAGGATCCGGCCGGCCTCGCCAAAACGATCACGATCTCGGGACTTGCCGAGGCGCCGCGCGTAACGCTGAATGGCAGGGCCGTCGAGGTCCAGTCCGAGGCCCAGCCGGGGTCTCCGTCCGAACCTCGGCCCGAGTCTCGATCTTCTGGCCGCACCTTCGGGATACCACTCGCAGGGTCATGACATCTCGTCGCTCCGCCCTTCTCGGCCTCGCCGGCGTCGCGCTGCCCGGCGCGCGAGGCTTGGCCCAGCAGCCAAAGGTCCGAAGCATGCAAGTGCGCAAGATCCCCTCCTCGGGCGGGGCGCTGCCCGTGGTCGGTTGCGGCACCTGGCGGACCTTCGACGTCGGCCGCAAGCCCGAGGAACGGGCGCCGCTCGCCGAGGTCCTGCGGATCCTCTTCGAGGCGGGCGGCTCGGTGATCGACAGCTCGCCGATGTACGGCGCGGCCGAAGGCGTGGTCGGCGACCTGCTGGCAGCGGCGGGCACGCGCCGCAAGGCCTTCATCGCCACCAAGGTGTGGACCTCAGGGCGCGACGCCGGCATCGCCCAGATGCACAAATCGATGACGCTGCTCAAGACCGACCGCATCGACCTGATGCAGGTTCACAACCTGCTCGACTGGCGCACCCATCTGCCGACCTTGCGCGCCTGGAAGCAGGAGGGCCGGGTGCGCTACCTCGGCGTCACCCACTACACCGAATCGGCGCATGGCGAGCTCGAGAAGGTGCTGCGCGCCGAGCCGTGGGATTTCGTGCAGCTCAACTATGCGCTCGACGACCGCGCGGTCGAACGCCGCCTGCTGCCGCTCGCCGCCGAGCGCGGCATCGCCGTGATCGTCAACCAGCCGTTCGGCGGCGGCGGCCTGCTGCGCAAGCTTCTGGGCCGCAAGCTGCCCGCCTGGGCGGGCGAGATCGACTGCACGAGCTGGGCCCAGCTGCTGCTGAAGTTCGTGCTCGCCAACCCGGCCGTCACCTGCGTCATCCCCGGCACCGGCAAGCCCGAGCACATGCGCGACAACGTCCAGGCCGGCCTCGGCGCCTATCCCGA
>NZ_JBFWZI010000189.1:0-13349 GCF_050185545.1 Reyranella sp.
GTAGTAGTAGCCCGGCGCCCAGCCGCCCTCGACCGGACCGCGGTCGATGAAGGCGCCCATGGCCTCGAGCTTCTCCGCAACCTTGTCGACGTCCTCGCGCGAGCGAGCGCGCAGGCAGAGGTGATGCAGGCCGATACGGTTCTGCACGAAGCGCTCGTTCGCATACGGCTCGGAACAGCGCTGGATGCCGATCGCCGTGCGGCCGCCCACGTGATAGAGGAAGTTGTTGCCGTCATAGACCTTCTTCATGCCGAGGAAGGGCATCAGCTCGGCGTAGAATTTCCGCGATTTCTCCCAGTCGCTCACCGTCAGGATGACGTGCGCCATCCCGTTGACCTCGATCATGGTTGCGCCTCCGCAGCGTCGTGTTGGTAGAGCCAGGCGATGTTGTCGAACGATCGGTCGCCCGAGGTGGCCATGGCGTGGTCGCGCTTCTGCTGGTCCGGCCCGTCGGGCAAATGGAAGCGCACGCGGTTGGCCGCACTCGCCTCCTGCAGCCGAGTGGCGCGCGGCTTGCGCACGTCCTCGTAGCGCCGCAACGCCGCCGGCACGTCGTCCGGCATCGCCTTCAGGAGCGCCGCCAGCGCCGCGCCGTCCTCGATCGCCTGGGCGGCGCCCTGCGCCATCATGGGCAGCATCGGGTGACAGGCATCGCCCAGCAGGGTGACCCGCCCCTGCGACCAGCGCGGCAGCGGCAGCCGATCGTGCAGGGCCCAGATGAAGGTCTCGGGGAAGGCCGAGATCAGGCCGCGTACGGTGGGATGCCAGCCCTCGTACAGCGCCAGCACGTCCTCGACGCGCCCCTTGTCGGTCCACGATTCGCTCGTCCACGCGCCGTGCTCGACGACGCAGACCACGTTCATGAACCGCCCTGCCGAGACCCAGTAGTGCACGCAATGGGCGCCCGGTCCCATCCAATTGTGCGACGCTACCTCGATTTCGAGATGGGCGATCCGCTCGGCCGGCACCAGGCCGCGCCACGCCACGCAGCCGGTGAAGCGTGGCTTCTCGGGGCCGAACACCAGATGGCGGACGCGGCTGTGAATGCCGTCGGCGCCGATCAGCAGGTCGGCCTCGGCTGAGGCTCCGTTGTCGAAGCGGGCGACTATCCGCTCGCCTCTCTCGTCCACGTCGACGAGACGATGGCCGGCATGGGTTCGCTCGGTCGGCATCGCCCCGGCCAGCAGGGCCGCGAGGTCGCCGCGATGAAAATGAAAGTACGGTGCGCCAAACCGGGCCTCGACCTCGGGACCCAGAGGGGCACGCTGCAGCGTGCGGGCGTCGTCCCAGCGCTTCTGGTGCACCGCGCGCGGCCGCACGCCGTAGCGATGCATCGCCTCCGCCAGCCCGTAACGATAGAGCAGGCGCGAGGCGTTCGGGCTGATCTGGATGCCGGCGCCGATCTCGCCGAACCTGGCGGCCTGCTCGTAAACCTGCACGTCGAAGCCTTCGCGCAGCAGGGCGAGCGCGGCCGACAGACCGCCGATGCCGCCTCCGATGATGGCGACGCTGAGCGTCATGCGTGCTCCCTCGTTGGCGCGCCCGGTCGGCCGTCGAGAACCTGCGCCCAGACGGCGGCGCCATCGCGACAGGCGTTGCCGCGCCAGGCGACGTGGGTGTCGGGCCGCACCAGCACCAGCCTGGCCTCGTAGATCGGCGCGATCGACGGATCGTCGACTATGACCGTCTCGAGCGGCGCCGGCGCGGCGTCGATCAGCGGCGACGGATCGGCGTCGCCAAATCGCAGCAGGGTGAACCACGGGCCCAGCCGGTCGTAGAGCGCGCTGCCGTCATGCAGGAAGACGCTGGGCAGGCGTGCGCCGGGCGCCGTCGTCGGCCGATAGAGCACGGGATCGCCCTCGACGCCGTCGTAGCGGTAGCCGAGCTCGATGCCCCAGCTCTCGTTCTCGGCATTGCCGAGCGTGGCGATGCCACGCGCCAGCGCGTCGGGGTCGCTCACCGTCTGATAAAGGTTGGCGATCTCGATCCTGACGTCGGTGTGGCGCTCGGAGGCACGGCGATTGCGCAGGCCCACCGGCCAGCGCTCGCTCTCGTAGGATGCCAGCAGCCCGGGCCGCGCGAAACCCTTGAGCGTCGCCGCGAGTTTCCAGCCGAGATCGACCGCATCGGCGATCCCGGTGTTCATGCCGTAGCCGCCGGTCGGGATGTATTGGTGCGCGGCATCGCCCGCCAGGAAGACGCGCCCGCCCTGATAGCGCTCGGCCAGCAACAAGTGCGGGAACCAATCGTTGGCGACCAGGATGTCGCGCGCGAACGGACGACCGGCCCAGGCGTCCAACATGGCGTCGGGATCGATCGTGGCCGGATCGAAGCCGGACGGCGGCCGGCATTGCAAGGTCCAGGTGTCGTCGTCATCCTGGGCGATCAGCGTGCCCTTGTCGGTCTGGTAGTGCCAGGCGATGCCGAAGGCCTGCAGGAGGTCGCGCGCCTCGGAGCGGAAATGGATCATGTAGCGATGCGCCACGGCGGCCTTGCCCTCGAGGCAGATGCTGAGCCGCTCGCGCACCATGCTCGAGCCGCCATCACAGCCGGCGAGGAAATCGCAGCGCACGGTCTCGATGGCGCCGGTCTCCATGGTGCGCAAGGTCACGGTCACGCCCGTTCCGTCCTGCGCAAGATCCTCGAACGCCACGCCCCAGCGCGCATCGACCAGCGGGTCGTCGACGATCGCCTGGCGCAGCACCGGCTCGATCACGACCTGGCTCACGCGCATGGCCGGCTCGCGCGGCTGAGTGCCGTCGTTGTTCTGCCGGATCCCGGCCCTCTTCTCGATCACGCTGGGATAGCGGAAGCGGTGGAGCTCGCGGCCGCCTGCCTCGCGGGCCAGTGAGGTGATCCACGAGACGTCGAAATTGTTGCCCTCGGCCACGCCGACGGCGCGCAGCTGATCGACCAGCCCGAGCCGGCGGAACAGCTCCATCGAGCGGACGTTGGTGATGTCCATCTTGGGATGCCGGGTGGTCGAGGCATTGCGCTCGACCAGCAGACAGCGCACGCCAAACGAGGCCAGCGTACGCGCGAGCGTCATGCCGACCGGCCCGCCGCCCGCGATCAGGACGGGTACGTTCCTCACAAGGACCGCGGGCGTCCCGCCCGCTCATGCTCATGCCCATGCCCAAGGAAGAGCGAGATGCGCGCGGTTCCGGACCACCGGTCTCCCGCTCGCCCGAACCCATGAGCGGGCGAGACGCCCGCGGTCCGGAAGACGCTCACAATCACCGACCCGTCCCGTGCCCTTCGAACACGATCACGCCCGCCGCGCTTCCTTCTCGGCCATCTTCTGCTTCAGCTGCTCGGGCGTGAGGCGGACGATGTGCTCGTTCTGATGGCTGTAGATGTCGTACTTCCCGACATCGAGATCCTCGAGCACGATCTCGCGCGCCAGCACCTTCTGCTTCCAGGCGGCGTGCTCGGCTTCGGCGGCGTGGAATTCCGGCATCACCTCGCGGGCAAACAGCTCAAGCGATTCGCAGATGTCCTTGTGGCTGGTCTTGCCGGCCTGGTTCAGGAGGATGACCTGGTCGACGCGGCTCTGCTGGAACTGGCGCAGTTTGCGGCGGATGGTCTCCGGCGAGCCGATCAGGCCCGACTCGAGCGCCTTGCGCTCCTCGGGCCCGCCCTTCCAGCTCTGGTATTCCTCCCAAAGGTTGGAGGTGCCCGGCGCATCGACACCTTTGCGGCCGTAGTACGACAGCGCGAAGATGAAGAAGGTCCAGCCGGCCGCCTTGGCCTCGGCCTCCGCGTCGGTCGGCGCGCACATGAAGCCCGACACCATGGCGACGTTAGGATTGCTCGGATAGTCGGCGAGCTTCTGCGGGTTGTTCAGCAGGTTGTTGTAGTACTTGTGCACCCAGGCGCGCGCCGCCTCCGGCGTGACGAAGGTGAAGCCCAGTGCCCCCATGCCCCATTCGCCGGCCTTGCCGATGGTCTGAATGTTGGAGCAGGCGACCCACAGCGGCGGATGCGGCTTCTGGAACGGCTTGGGGATCACGTTGCGTGCCGGGAAGTCGTAGTATTGGCCGTGGAACTCCCAGCTGTCGCGGGTGAACATCGGGATGATGGCCTTCACCGCCTCTTCCCAGCGGTCGCGCTTGTCGCGCACGCGGATGTTGAAGGGATGCAGCTCGGCCGGCCCTGCCGCCTCCCCCATGCCGAGATCGACGCGGCCACCCGACAGCAGGTCGAGGGTGGCGACGCGCTCGGCCACGCGATGCGGCTGGTTGGTCGTGAGCTGGACCACGCCGTGGCCGAGACGGATCCGCCTGGTGCGCTGGCTGGCCGCGCCGAGAAACACCTCGGGCGCCGAGGAGTGGGAATACTCCTCGAGAAAGTGATGCTCGACTTCCCAGGCATAGTCGTAGCCCAGCGCATCGGCCAGCTCGATCTGGATCAGTGAATCCTGCAGCAGCTGATACTCGCTTTGCGGCCCCCAGGGACGCGGCAGCTGATGCTCGTAGAAGATGCCGAATTTCATGTCCGCTTCCTCACCTTGCTTCTCGCCGAAGCCCAGCCCTTCGCCTGCTTGCAGACCTTGCGCGGGAGTGCTCAGGCCATCGCTTGCCCGCAAACTCTACGCTCGTGCGTTCAACCCTTCACTTGCTTGCAGACTTTGCGCCGGGGCGCTCAGGCCTTCGCCTGCTTGCAGAATGTCGCGATGCGCTCGACCAGGGTCGGCATCAGCGCATCCGGCATGTCATGGCCCCAGCCCGGATAGGTCTGGATCTGGGCTCCCGGCACGAGCCGCGCCACGTCGCGGCCGCACTCGACCGGCAACAGCGGATCATCCTCGCCATGCAGCACCAGCGTCGGCGCCCGCACGGTCTTCAGGAGCTCGACCCGGTTGCCCGAGGCGATGATCGCAAGGTACTGGCGGCCCGCACCCTCGGGATACCAGCGCCGGTCTATGTTGAGGGCGACGAGCGCCCGCAGCGCGTCCTCGGCGGCCGGGTAGCCGGGGCTGCCGATGGCCGCGCGCACCTTCATGCCGTGGGCGATCAGCTGCTCGCGCGCCGGTCCGGCCGGCAGCGCCGTCAGCATGGCCAGCGCCTCGGGCTTGCCGAGCGGCAGGCCCGGCCGGCCGCTGGTCGAGAAGATCGATACCAGCGTGCGAGTCCGCTGTGGCGCGACACCGGCGATCGTCTGGGCGATCATGCCGCCCATCGAGCCGCCGACGATGTGGGCGCGGTCGATGCCCAGTGCATCGAGCAGCCCGGTCCCGTCCGCCGCCATGTCGCTCACCAGGTAGGGCGCGGTGACCTTCTTGCCGCCCATGGCATCGCGCAACGCCTCGGGAATGTTCGCGGGTCCCCAGGCGGCGAAATCGGTCGACAGGCCGCAATCGCGATTGTCGTAGCGGACGACAAAAAAGCCCTTGCTGGCCAGTCCCTCGCAGAACGATCTGGGCCACAGGGTGAGTTGGGCGCCGAGGCCCATGATGAGCAGCATCGCCGGATCCGCCCGGTTGCCGAATGTCTCGTACTCGATCTCGATGCCATTGGCCTTTGCCCGTGCCACGCGCCCTCCTCGCTCGTTCCGCTATGTCGTCGGCCCTCCCTCTTAGCCTGTCTCCTTTGGCAGGGCGAGCGAGCACGCCGCGTCAGTAGCGACCCGATCTGGCGGCCCACCAGTAGGCGAGTGGCTTGCGCCAGGGTGCCATGCCGCGATCGAGCGACAACGCCGGAAGCAGGACTGGCAGCGCCGCCTTGTCGATCTCATCCCTCAAAGCGCGGGCTTCGGCGAGCAGCGCCGCACGCTCCGGTCCCTCGCCCATCAGCCAGGCGGCGCCGATCGCCCGCGCCGCCTGCCGCGTCGCGGCGTCGTCGACACCCAGCACCGCAAGCTCGAGGTCGGTCAGCGCATGGCCGGTACGCACGACGTCGAGGGCGCCGTCGATCTCCTCCTCGCGGGCGTCGATCAGGGCCTCGAGCCTTTCAGGGACCAGTCGGTGACGGCGCACTGTTTCGCTGAGCGACTCGACGATCGGCTGCGCCCGTGGTGTTCCGGCGGCCGCCGCCTCGGCCACCGCTTCGCGCCACCATTGCAACCGGATGCGCGCCAGCATCGGCTCGCGCGTGACCGTCCGGGTACGCGCCAGCTCGTGATCGAAAGCCAGCAGCGCCAGCAGGTCGGAGCGCGCCGGCTCCGGTGCGAACAGGGCGCCGAGGAAGCGCTCCCGGTCGGCGGCGCGCACCGTCTCGAGCACGTAGCGGTGCGCGGCGTCGGGGGCGCGGTAGGCATCCGTCATCGGGGATAACCGCCCGACTGCGACAGTTGAACGCAGGACCCCGTGGGACTACAATTTCGCATTCGGGGATTCGCTAGTCCCTTCAAGAACATAAAAGGGGAAACGCCAAGATGGGTGCAATATTCACCTCGCCCGGACGCACCGTAACTGCCGGCGTCGTCCTGTTGATCGTGATCGTCATTGTCGTCGGGCTGCTCACCGGACAGATGACCAAGATCGACCACAATTGGGCGACGTTCGTCATGCGCTGGCTGCACGTCCTCAGCGGCGTGCTGTGGATCGGCCTCCTCTGGTACCTGAACTTCGTGCAGGTGCCGACCATGCCGACCATCCAGCCTGTCGAAAGCCGCGTCGCCATCACCAAGTACATCGCCCCCAACGTGCTCTTCTACTTCCGCTACGCCGCCCTCGCGACGGTGATCACCGGCCTGCTGCTGGCATGGATGCAGGGCTACATCGTGAGCGCGCTGACCCTGCAGAAGGGCGTCGTGATGATCGGCGTAGGCATGTGGATGGGACTCATCATGGCGTTCAACGTCTGGTTCATCATCTGGCCCAACCAGCAGAAGATCCTCGGCCTGGTCGAGGCGACCGCCGAGCAGAAAGCTGCAGCCGCCAAGCCGGCGCTGTATGCGAGCCGGTTCAACACCATGTTCTCGATCGGCATGCTCTACTGCATGGTGGCGCAGCAGAACGCGCCGGTGTGAACGCGACATACCGCAGAATGTCGAACGGGGCCCGGAAGGGCCCCGTTTTTCTTGGCCAGCCTCGGTCACGGACGTCGCGCGAGCGCCAATCCGACACCCGCGCCGATCAGCAGGCCGCCGGTCAGTCGGTTGCGCAGCCGCACGTGGGCGACCAGCAGCGCACGCAAACGGTCGGCAAGCAACGCCCACACGCCGTCGAGGACGACCGCCACCACCAGAAACGTTGCGGCCAGCAGCAGCAGCTGGTCCGACGCCATGGGGCCGGGCACGACGAACTGCGGCAGGAACGCGCCGTAGAACAGCAGCGTCTTGGGATTGGTGAGCCCGACCAGGAAACCGCGCAGGAAGATCACCCGGGCCGAGCGCGCCTGCGGGCCGACCTGGCTGAGATCGGTCGCCGGGGCGCGCCAGGCGGCGATGCCGAGCCACACCAGATAGGCGACGCCGATCCAGCGCAGCCAGTCGAAGCTGGCGGCAAGGAAGCTCAGCACGACAGTGGCTCCCGCCACGGTGAGCGCGAGATGGATCACGACGGCACTGCTGGTGCCGGCCACCGTGAGCAGGCCGAAGCGGGCGCCGTGGGCCACGCTGTTGGCGACGATCAGGGCGACGTTCGGTCCCGGAATGACGATCAGCACGACACAAGCCAGGACATAGGCGAGATAGAGGTCGAGAGGCATCATGCAGACATTGTAGCGGGATTGCTGCAAGTCATGGTGTTCTTCCGGACCGCGGGCGTCTCGCCCGCTCATGATCTTGAGCGGGCGAGACGCCCGCGGGCCGGAAAAAACAACAGCAGGAAACGCGCCACTCCAGAGGCGCTCTTGGGGTGCGTGATCAAGAAAGAGCGCCACTGGAGTGGCGCGGTCCCAGCGACGACCTACAGCGGCACCAGCGCAGCTGCCACGCGGCGGCCCTCGGCCAGCAGGACGTTGTAGATGCGGCAGGCAGACCCGGTATCCACCACTTCGAGAGCCAGCCCTGCCTCCTTGAGCTCGACGCGCAGCGCGGGCGGCACGAAGATGGCGCGGGCGCCGCAGCCCAGCACCAGCAGCTCCGGCGGCGGCTGCAGTTGGCGAAGCGGCGCCAGGGAGGCGAGCGAGAGGTCCTCGGCCCGCGACACACTCCATTCGACGGTGGTTGCCGGCGTCACCAGCACGGGCGTGCGCCAGTCGCGCTCGCCGATCACGAAGTGGCCGGGACCATAGCTGCGTATGAGCTGGACCCGCGCCGGGTCCGGCGTCGGCAGGGTCTTGTCGTCGGGCGGGCCCGCCGACGCGCCGCTCACGCCCTGGCCTTCTCGGCCTTTTCGTCGCTCCGGCTCAGCTGTTCGGGCCGCAGATTGAGATACACCAAGGTCGCGCCGGCAATCCAGACCGAGGAGTAGGTGCCGACGATGACTCCCCACAGCATGGCGATGGAGAAGCTGTAGAGCACCGGGCCGCCGAACAGGACAAGCGCCAACACCGCAACGAACATCGTCCCCGAGGTCATCAGCGTGCGGGCCAGCGTCTCGTTGATGCTGAAGTTAAGCAGCTCGATCAGCCCCATTTTCTTGTAGCGACGCATGTTCTCGCGAACGCGATCGAAGATGACTACGGTATCGTTGATCGAGTAGCCGGCGATGGTCATCAGCGCCGCGAGGGCCGTCAGGCTGAAATCGAGTTGCAGGACGACGAACAGGCCAACGGTGGAGATCACGTCGTGCAGCAGCGCCACCAGGGCGCCCACCCCGAACTGCCATTCGAAGCGGAGCCAGACGTAGATCGCAATCGCTGCGAGCGTGGCCACGATGGCGAGGATGCCGCTGCGCATCAGCTCGTCGCCGATCTTGGGGCCGACCGACTCGGTGCCGCGCAGCTCGTACTTGTCGCCGATCGCGTCCTCGACCAGCTTGATCGCCACCTGTTGGCACCATTCGGCCCGCTGGTCGGGCGACATCTCGACCTTGGCCGTGTTGACCGAGCCACGCGGCAGCTGACGTTCCTGGACCGTAAGGCCGACGCGACTCACCGCGTCGCGCCACCCGACGGCATCCAGCGCGCTCGGCGCCGTGAACTCGACATCGCCTGTGCCGGCGGCTCCGGGCTTGATCGACCAGCCGTTGCCCGCACGCCGCTTCAGGACGGCGTCGGCATTGGCGACGCACTGGGTGCCGCCCTCCTGACGCTGGACGCGGATCAGCGCCGTGCTGGCATCGCCGAACTCCTGCAGAGAGACCTCGCCGACGTGCAGCGCACCGACCGTGGAACGCAGTTCCTCGAGCTGGACCGCGCCCTGCTTGGCGCGCACCTGGACGGCGATGCCGCCTTCGAAATCGATACCAAAATTGAGGCCGAATACGAAAACACCGACCAGCGACAGCACGTTGATCACGGTCGAGGCAATGAGCGCCAGCCGGCGCTTGCCCAGAAAGTCGAAGCTCGTACGGGCGCGAATGAGGTGGTGCGGTCTCCACAACATGGCGGTGCCTCAGATCGGCAATTCGGTCGGCCGCCGAACGCGCACCCAGGTCGCCAGCAGCATGCGGGTGAAGATCGTGGCGGTGAACAAGTGGGTGAGCAGGCCGAGTGTCAGGGAAGTGGCGAAGCCGCGGATCGGGCCCGACCCAAAGCCGAATAGAAGCACGCCGGCGATCAGCGCCGTCAGATTGGAGTCGATGATCGCCGTCAGCGCCCGTTCGTACCCCGTGGCCAGCGCGCTGAACGCCGATCGGCCGTTCGCCTTCTCCTCGCGCACGCGCTCGTAGATCAGCACGTTGGAATCGACCGACATGCCTACGGTGAGCACCAGGCCCGCGATCCCGGGGAGCGTCAGCGAGGCGCCGAGGATCGACATGCCGGCGAATACCAGCAGCATGTTGACCAGCATGGCGATGCTGGCGAAGCCGCCGAAGATCGGTCCGTAGACCACCAGCATCAGCAGGATGACCAGGGTGGTGCCGACCAGCGCCGCCGTGGTGCCGGCCTGGATGGCGTCGGCGCCGAGATCGGCGCCCACCGTACGCTCCTCGATGATGCTCAGTGTCGCCGGCAGGGCGCCTGAGCGCAGCAGCAGGGCCTGCTCCTGGGTCTGCTGCGTGGTGAAGGTGCCGGTGATGATGCCGCTGCCGCCGCAGATCGCGCTTTGCACGACAGGGGCGCTGATGATCTCGTTGTCGAGCTGGATCGCCAGCCGCTTGCCGATGTTCTGCCGCGTGGCGTTGCAGAACGCCCGTCCGCCGGCCGTGTTGAACGTGAAGCTGATGATCGGCCGGCCGCCCTGCTGCTGCTCGAAGGTGGCCTTGGCGTCGTCGAGATCCTCGCCGCCCACGACCACGCGCTTGAGCACCGGCAGGCACTGCGGCTGGTAGCGCCGGCAGATCTGCTCCGGTGACAGCCGCGGGTTGGCCGCCTGGATCTCCTCCCACGCCTTGGGGTTGGAGCGCCGCAGCTCCTGCATGCCCTCGCGGGTCGGCACCAGGTAGGTCGTGGGCGGCAAGCTCGTGGGAATGTTGGCGCCGGTCTGCGCCACGTCCTCGTTGACCAGGTGGAAGGTGAGCTTGGCAGTCTGGTTGATCTTGCGCTTGAGGTCGGTCGTGTCCTTGATGCCGGGCATCTGCAGCAGGATGCGGTCGTCGCCCTGGCGCACGATGGTGGGCTCTATCGTGCCGGTCTCGTCGACGCGGCGGCGCAGGATCTCGATCGACTGATCGATGACCTCCTTCTTCTTCCTGAAGAGCTCCTGGTCGGAATAGGCGAGACGGATGGTGTCGCCGCTGCCCGACACGGCAAGCGACGGATCGACGGCGCGGATCGCCTCGAGGGCCTTGGCCCGCTGCGCCTCGTCGCGCAGGGTGACGACCACCGCGCGGCTCGCCTCGACCGTCACGTCCTTGATGCCGACCTGCTGCTTGCGCATCTCCGCGCGCACCGAATCGGACAGGTTGGTGAGCCGCTCGTTGAGCACGGCGCGCAGGTCGGCTTCGAGCTGGAAGTGTGCGCCGCCCCGCAGATCGAGGCCGAGATTGATGCGGCTCTGCTGGTACCAGCCCGGCAGGTGATCGAGCACCGCCGCCGGCAGGACGTTGGGCAAGGCGAACAACGCCCCCAGTGCCGTGAAAATGATGACGGCGATGGTTTGCCAGCGGGGAAGGTTGAGCATTCCGGTCTTCTATCCGGCCATTGCGGCTACTTCTTGCCGCCGAACAGGCTGCCCAGCAGGCTCTTGCGCTCGGCCGCTGGCGCGGGAGGCGGCAGCATGGGCTTCTCGTCGTCCTCGGAATCCTTGGCGCCGCGCACCGATTCGCCGCGCGTCACGATGTCCGTGATGGTCTGCTTGACGATGCGGACCCGCACGCCTTCGGCCAGCTCGACCTGCAACTCGTTGTCCGAGATCACCTTGGTGACCAGGCCGATAATGCCGCCCCCGGTCACGACCCGGTCGCCGCGCTTGACGCCGGCCAGCATCTCGCGCTGGGCCTTCATCTTGGCCTGTTGGGGGCGAATGAGCAGGAAATAGAAGACGACGAAGATCAGGATCAGCGGAAACAGCTGGACGAGGAAATCGCCGCCGCCGCCACCCGTTCCTTGCGCCCATGCCTGGGATATGAACATTCTCCGCTCCCGATTCTTTCCGGCCCCTTGGCGCTTTTGGCTGCTGGGCGGCCAAATCGCCCGGTTTTGGCGCTCTTGGCTGCTGGGCGGCCAAGACGCCGTTTCGTAAAAGCGCGCGGACTATAGCGACCCTACCCCGCTTTGCAACGCAAGTGCCGGGACGATATGGTCTGGCCCTTTTTTCGTGACGCAATCCGATGGATCAAGAGCTTAAGGCCACTCTTTCACGCATAGTCGAAGCCCTCGACCGGCTGGCCCCGCCCACCCCGCCCGGTGCCGACCTCGCGGCAGCCGAGGCCTATGTCTGGCACGCGGCCGGGCACAGCCTCGAAGCAGTGGCCAGGGTGAACCGGGTGAACCTCGACCTGCTGAAGGGCATCGATCGCCAGAAGGAGACCCTGGTCGAGAACACCAGGCGCTTCGCCAAGGGCCTGCCGGCCAACAACGCCCTGCTCTGGGGCTCGCGCGGCGCCGGCAAGAGCTCGATCGTCAAGTCGGTCCATGCCCACGTGAATCGCGAGATGGGCGGCCCGCCAGGCCCCCTCGCCCTGGTCGAGATCCATCGCGAGGACATCCCGTCCCTGCCCGTGCTGCTGTCGATGATCCGCAACTCGTCGCGGCGCTTCGTGGTGTTCTGCGACGACCTGTCGTTCGATGGCCAGGACGCCGCCTACAAGTCCCTGAAGGCGGTACTGGAAGGCGGCATCGAGGGCCGGCCCGAGAACGTCGTGTTCTATGCGACCTCCAATCGCCGCCACCTGATGCCGCGCGACATGATCGAGAACGAGCGGTCGACGGCGATCAACCCGTCGGAAGCGGTCGAGGAGAAGGTGTCGCTGAGCGACCGCTTCGGCCTCTGGCTCGGCTTTCACAACGCCGACCAGGACACGTTCTTCGCCATGATCGAAGGCTATGCCTGCCATTACCGGCTCGATGTCCCGCCGGATACCTTGCGCAAGCAGGCCATCGAATGGTCGGTGACGCGCGGCGCGCGCTCGGGCCGCGTCGCCTGGCAGTTCATCCAGGAGGTCGCCGGCCAGCTCGGCAAGAAGTTGGAGTAGTCGCCATGGACAATCCCGAGGACGCGATGTTCTCGCCCGCCGTCAAGGCGGAGCAGGCGCGACTCGGATCGCGCGCCCAGTTCGAAGGGCGCGAGTGGAAATCGGAGATCACCGACGATCTGCGTCGGTTCCTGGCTGTCGTCGACACCTTCTTTCTGGCAACCGCCAGTGCCGATGGCCGGCCCTACGTCCAGCATCGCGGCGGCCCGCCCGGGTTCCTGAAGACGATCGGCACCCACACGCTGGCCTTCGCCGATTTCGCCGGCAACCGCCAGTACATCTCGCTCGGCCATCTCAAGGAGAACGACCGCGCCCACATCTTCATCCCCCACTTCGCCACGCAGCAGCGGGTCAAGCTGTGGGGCCGAGCGCGCGTCGTCGAAGGCGATCCCGAGCTGATGGAGCGTCTGGTCGACCCGGCCTACCGAGCCCGCCCGGAGCGCGCGATCGCCTTCCGCCTCGAAGCCTGGGACATCAACTGCCGCCAGCACATCGTGCCACGCTACACGGAGGCCGAAATCGCCCCGGCAATCGATCAGCTGGCGCAACGCATCAAGGAACTCGAGCAGGAGCTGGCGCGGCTCAAGGGCTGACCTCCTCCCCAGCGTCTTCGCTGGGGAGGACTTCCTACCCGTGGTCAAGTGGACATTGCCTCGTTTTGGGGGACGATGTGAAGGTGAGTGAGGGTGCATTGTCGCCCGGCGCGCGGAAGTGTGCCGGC
>NZ_JBFWZI010000190.1:0-13342 GCF_050185545.1 Reyranella sp.
CCGAGATGATGGACGTTGACCACGATCCGGGTGACGCCAGCCTCGACCAGCTTGTCGAGCGACCGTTCGAGCATCGACTTGCCGGCGACCGGGATCAGCGGCTTGGGTATCGTGTCGGTGAGCGGCCGCATGCGCTCGCCGCGGCCGGCGGCCAGAATCATTGCTGTCTTGATCATGCTGCTCCCACGCGCCTCGAGCCGGGCGGCACAACGCGATCGACCCACGCCCTGAGCGGCTGCAACGCCTCGTGCGCCAGCGCCTGCTCCAGCTGCCGCCAGACGCGCGGCAGGAACGGCAGGTAGTCGCGCTTGCCGTCGCGCTGCATCAGGCGGACGAACAGGCCGATGATGCGGGCGTGGCGCTGCGCCGCCATCAGCGCGAATGCCGCCCGGAAGCCCGCGCGATCGGCGAGGCCGGTCTCGCCGAGATAGCGGTCCAGGCAGGCGGCGTGCACCGCAGGCGACACGTCGTGACGCGCATCCTCGATCAGCGAGGCGAGGTCGTAGGCGGCATGGCCGCGCTGGGCGTCCTGGAAATCGAGCAGGCCGCACGCCTTGGCTCCGGGCCGCGCCGGCAGCCACATCAGGTTGGCGCGGTGATAGTCGCGCAGCAGTAGCGTGTCGTCAGCCGGCGGCAGGCTGGCGAGGGCGGCGCGCCACGCCGCACGATAGCGCTCGGCCTCGTCGGCCGGCAGGACCGTGCCGGTGGCGGCGGGCACGTACCATTCGGGCAGCAGCATGGTCGCCTCGATCAGGGCCTCGCCGGCATAGGTCGGCAGGCCGGGCAGCAAGGCACGCGCGCCGGCGCGATGCAAGGCGACCAGCACATCGGTCGCGCGACCATACAGCTCGCCTTCGTCGCCGCCGGCCGCGAGCACGCGGGTGAAGGTATCGTCGCCGAAATCCTCGATCAGCAGGAAGCCCGCGCCGGCATCCTCGGCGTAGATTTCGGGCGCGCTGAGCCCGAGCCCGAGCAGATGCCGGTCAATGCGCACGAACGGTGTCACATCCTCGCCGGCCGGCATGTCCATGACGATCGCCGACTGGCGCGGCCGGCTGAGCCGATAGTAGCGGCGGAACGAGGCGTCGCCGGCCAGTCGCCGCTCGCCGGCATCGCCCCAACCGGCACGCTGGGCGAACGCCGCACGCGCGCGGTCGCGCGCCGCGTCGCGCTCACAGGCCGGCAAAGCGTGCGCCTCCATCGATGTCGGCGCGCCGGCCGGCGCCGTCGGGCGCCAGGCTGACGGCGAGCCTGTCCGGCGGCAGCAGCGGGCCCAGCCGTTCGGCCCATTCGACCAGGGCCACGCCGTCGGCGCGCGCTTCTTCCCAGCCCAGCTCGAGGACCTGCTCGGCCGTTTCCAGGCGGTAGAGATCGAAGTGCCAGTAGGCGCCCCGCGGCGTGTCGTAGATCTCGACCAGGGTGAAGGTGGGGCTGGGCACGACCAGCGCCGGATCGCCCGAAGCGGCGCGCAGCACGGCGCGTGCGAGCGTCGTCTTGCCGGCGCCCAGTCCACCCTGCAGCGCGACCACGTCGCCGGGCCGCAGGCGCTCGGCCAGCGCTGCGCCCAGCCGCTCGGTCGCAGCTTCGTCGGGCAGGGACAAGGAGTAAGTCATCCGCCTCCCCCGTCTCACGGGGGGAGGTGATTCTGCAAGCCATCATTCCTCCCCAGCGCTTGCGTTGGGGAGGTGCCCCCGCAGGGGGCGGAGGGGCCATGAGTCATGCGGACCGCGGGCGTCTCGCCCGCTCATGAGCATGGGCGGGCGAGACGCCCGCGACCAAGACCCCTCCGTCGCCGCATGACGGCGACACCTCCCCGGCGGAGCCGGGGAGGAGAAGAAGCACGCCTCGCTCAGTACCGGTAGAGCTCGCCCTTGAACGGGCCGGCCTCGGGCACGCCGATGTACTTCGCCTGGTCGGGGCGCAGCTTGGTGAGCCGGGCGCCGACCTTCTCGAGATGCAGCGCCGCCACCTTCTCGTCGAGCGTCTTGGGCAGGGTGTAGACCTTCTTCTCGTACTTGCCCGGGTTGGTGAAGATCTCGATCTGCGCCAGGGTCTGGTTGGAGAACGAGGCCGACATCACGAAGCTCGGATGGCCGGTGGCGTTGCCGAGATTCACCAGGCGGCCCTCCGACAGCACGATGATGCGCTTGCCGTCCGGGAACTCGACCTCGTCGACCTGCGGCTTGACGTGGTGCCACTTGAAGTTCCTGAGACTCGCGATCTGGATCTCGCTGTCGAAGTGGCCGATGTTGCAGACCACCGCGCGATGTTTCATCGCCTTCATGTGGTCGAGCGTGATCACGTCGACATTGCCGGTGGCGGTGACGAAGATGTCGGCCTTCGGCGCGGCGTCTTCCATCGTGACGACCTCGTAGCCCTCCATCGCCGCCTGCAGGGCGCAGATCGGATCGACCTCGGAAACCATGACGCGGCAGCCGGCCTGGCGCAGCGAGGCGGCCGAGCCCTTGCCGACGTCGCCGAAGCCCGCGACCATGGCGACCTTGCCGGCCATCATCACGTCGGTGCCGCGGCGGATGCCGTCGACCAGCGATTCGCGGCAGCCGTAGAGATTGTCGAACTTCGACTTGGTGACCGAGTCGTTGACGTTGATGGCCGGCCATAGCAGGCGGCCTTCCTTCTCCATCTGGTACAGTCGGTGCACGCCGGTCGTCGTCTCCTCGGTGACGCCGCGGATCGCCGCGCCGAGCTTGGCGTACCAGCCGGGCTTCTCCTTGTTGGTGCGCGCGATCGCCTTGTAGAGGACCTCTTCCTCCTCGTTGGTCGGCTTGGCGACCAGCGACGGATCCTTCTCGGCGCGCATGCCGAGATGGACCAGCAGGGTGGCGTCGCCGCCGTCGTCGAGGATCATGTTGGGCGCGCCGCCGTCGCCCCATTCGAAGATCTTGTGGGTGTAGTCCCAGTACTCCTCGAGGCTCTCGCCCTTGACCGCGAACACCGGCGTGCCCGACTTGGCGATTGCGGCGGCGGCATGATCCTGCGTCGAGTAGATGTTGCACGACGCCCAGCGCACGTCGGCGCCGAGCGCCTTCAGGGTCTCGATCAGCACCGCCGTCTGGATGGTCATGTGCAGCGAGCCCGCCACGCGCGCGCCCTTGAGCGGCTTCTTGGGGCCGAACTCCTTGCGGATCGCCATCAGGCCGGGCATCTCGGTCTCGGCCATGTCGATTTCCTTGCGGCCCCAATCGGCGAGCCCGATATCCTTGACGACGTAATCCTGGGCCATGTGGCGCTCCTGGCAGTGCGGAAAGAGGGAAGGCGGGCCGTGTCATAACAGCGGCCCTGCGGCCCCTCAACGCGGCCGGCACCGAGATACGCACATATAAGCAACTACTTATGCCGATATGCGCCGGGCTTTATGCCGCGTGCCGCTCAACGCGTTGCGATGGCTGCTGCGGCGCCTGCCACGGCGATACCGCTGCTGCGATTGACCACGCGGATGGCGCGCACCGACGTGAACAGCCGGCGCGCCCGGATCGCCAGCACCGTGTACGCGCCGAACACGCCGCACGCGATGGTCACGACGACGGCCGCGAGCTCGGCGAAGGCGAACGGCGTCAGCCGGCCGAGATCGACGACGGAAGGAAGCAGGGCGAGAAAGAAGACGATCGCCTTGGGGTTGCCGAGGTTGATGGCGAGCCCTGTGAGGAACAGGCCCTTGTCTCCGCTGGTGGCGCTGGGCGCGTCGAGTCGCTGCACCGGGGCCGTCCAAAGCTTCCAGGCAAGCCAGAGCAGGTAAGTCGCGCCGGCATAGCGGATCACGACGAACACCGGGGCGAAGGCCGCTGCCATTGCCGCAAGGCCCGCGGCGGCGACAGACAGCCAGATCACAGCGCCTACGGCGATACCGGCGATGAAGCTGACCGTTCCCCCGGGGCCGCGCGCCAGCACTTGCGCGAGCAGGGCGGTTACCGCGGGTCCTGGCAGGATGACGACGGCGAAGTAGGCGGCGGCGAAGACGAGCAGACGGTCGATGTCCATGACAGGGTCCTTTTACGTGACAAGCGACGAGGTCGGCCACGCGGGCCCATGCAGGACAGTCGTCGGGCGGTCGATCGTGAAAGGCGGAGAAGCAGGGAAGCCATCACGTCATCAATACTCGCGACTCTCCGGCATCGGTCCGCAAAGGTCGATGTCGGATGATCGCGTTGATTGACGTGAAACGCTTACGGCCGCCCCTCGGGAGCGACAAGCGAGATCACAGCACGGTCCGGTTGAAGGTGCAAGAGCCGGCGCCTCCCATCCGGCCAGCGGCGAACCTCGCTGTCATCCACGCGGTTGCCTTGCGCCGAACGGTGGTCGGTACGGCAGAGCGTGTCGATGCCGCGTGCCACCGAGCTGGTCATCCGATCAGCGCATCATTGCGGAAACAGTCGCTGTCGTACCAGCTCGTCCTTGATCGCCTGTGCGACCACGCGGTTGCCTTCGACCGAATGGTGGTCTGTGCGATAGAGCGCGTCGACACCGTGCCGCTCCATCGCGACCTGCAGCGGCTCGGCGAGGTCGAAGGCGATGAGGCCCGCCTCGGCGGCGCAGCCCAGCACCTTGGCGACAGTGCGTCGATCCCTGGCCTTGCCGTCGGCGTCGGCCATCGCGTAGCCGCGGCTGTACTGCGACAGCAGCATTGTCGGCACGCCGAGGCCGGCGAGCCTCTTCATCAGCAGGCAGGCAATCTCCTCGCCACTGCCAGGCGGCGCGCCCTGGACCTCGTCGAAATACCAGCCGCGCTGCATGCCGAGGCGTTGCGTGATGTCCTCGGCCAGCGCCGACCAGCCGAGCAGGCGCCCCAGCGTCGGCAGCGAGGCGCGCAGCTGGCCCGGCACCGGGACGTTGCGCAGCTCGAGCCGGCCGTCGGCCACGGTGAAATAGGGCTTCTGCCGGCTCCAGGCTTCGGCCAGCTCGCTGCGCCGGACATCGTCGGGTGTGAAGCCGATAACGACGAGGCGCGGCTTGACCTCGGGCACGATCCTCTCGGTGTAGAGCACCGCCTGGTCGAAGGCGTAGCCGCTGACGCCGCCATTCACCACCTTGCGGCCGATCATCGACTGCAGTTGCGCCGGCCAGGCTTCGTCGTCGGCCACTTCCTCGCCCTGGGTGAAGGACGAACCGGTGGCGAGCACCGCCGGCCGGCCGGTGAAGGCGCCGTCGGGCGTCCGGCGAAAGCCATGGGCGTCGGTGCTGAGGGAGGACACCTTGCAGTTGGACGGCAGGACCCATCCGAGGGTGGCGTCGTAGGCATAGGCACAGGCACCGCTGCCCTGGTCGCTGATGCCCATCCGCACGGCGGCGAAGTTCGGCCAGTGGACCAGGAGCTGCGGCCCGCCGCGCAGCAAGCGACAGCCGATCTCCAGAACCCCCAGCGTGAGCAGCACCGAACCGATCATCAGCAGGCTGCTCGCGAGCCGTGTCGCGTTTCCGCGCGACGATTCCTGCCCGGCAGCCTGTTCCGATCCGGTCGCCTTGGCCGGTTCCCCATGCGCCTTCGCGAGACCGCTTCCGGCCGTCTCACCCTCGACGCTCATCGCCACACCTCCATTGAGGCGAATTAGCACCGGCGAATGTGAAAAGGGAAGGGCATGTCCGGAGTGGCGGGCAGTTCTTTCGCTGGGAGCGCGCCACTCTGATGGCGCGTTCCTTGCCGATCCAACAGCCCATGAGCGCCATCGGAGTGGCGCGCTCCCAGCGAATGAGGCCCTCTTTCAGCAAAGCTGACGCCTACGAGCGCGCCCGCGGTCCGCAAGAGAATGAGGTCAATCCTCGCCGAACCGGCCCTCGATCAAGGTCGACAGGGCGGCCATGACCTCGACCGCCTGGCGGCCCGAGCTGGCGAGCTCGATGGCGCTGCCGAGGCCGGCGGCCAGCATCATCAGGCCCATGATCGACAGGCCGGAAACCTCCTGGCCCTTGAATGATACGCGGACCTGGCAGTCGAACTGGCCGACCGTGCGCACGAATTTGGCGGCGGCGCGGGCGTGCAGGCCGCGTTTGTTGGTGATCTGCAGGGTGCGCCGGACCATGCCGATCTCGGCGTCTGCCGTGGTGCGCGGCGAGCCGTCGTTCACGAAGCTTCCTTGGCAAGGATGCGCGAGGCGACGGTGATGTATTTGCGGCCGGCTTCCTGCGCCATGCGCACGGCCTCGGCGATCGGCCGGGCGCGCACCGAGGCGAGCTTTACCAGCATCGGCAGGTTGACGCCGGCCAGCACCTCGATGCGGGCGCGCTCCATGATCGAGATGGCGAGATTGGAGGGCGTGCCGCCGAACATGTCGGTGAGCACGATCACGCCGTTACCGCTTTCGCAGGCCTGGACGTTCTCCAGGATCTCGGCGCGCCGTTTCTCCATGTCGTCGTCGGGGCCGATACACACGGCTGCCATGCCTTGCTGCGGCCCGACGACATGCTCCAGCGCCGCAATGAATTCGCGCGCCAGATTGCCGTGGGTAACCAATACGATACCGATCATGTCTTGCTCTACCCTGCGCCGCCCGCGTCCCCGGCCGCATCGGCGTCCCGGTGGGAGAGAGTGACCGAGCGGCCCGCGCCGCGCAACCAGTCTGCAAGCTCCTCCGCGACCGTTACGGAACGGTGCCGGCCACCCGTGCAGCCGACGGCGATTGTCAAATAGCTCTTGCCCTCTGCGTCAAATCGCGGCAGCAGCGGCCCGATCAGGCCCTTCACGCCGTCGACGAAGGGCCGGTAGCCGGGATCGCCGGCGACGAAGGCGGCGACCGCCGGGTTTCGGCCGGTCAGCGGCTTGAGGTCGGGCACGTAGTGCGGGTTCCTGAGGAAGCGCACGTCGAACACCAGGTCGGCTTCGCGCGGCAGTCCGCGCCGGTAGGAAAACGACATCACCGCCAGCCGCGTGCCGACGGCGCCGAGCGCGAAATGGCCTGCCAGCAGCTGCCTGAAGGTGTTCGGCGACAGGGCCGACGTGTCGATTACGAGGTCGGCCGCGTCGCGCACCCCGCCGATCTGCTTGCGCTCCTCGCTGATCGCGTCGATCAGCGGCCGGTCGGGCGCCAGCGGATGCGGGCGACGCGATTCGGTGTAGCGGCGCTGCAGGATCTCGGTGTCGCAGTCGAGGAACAGCAGGCGTACCGCGACGTCGGCGCGCTGGCGCAGCTCATCGACCCGCCGCACCAGCGCGCGCGGGTCGAACCCGAAGGTCCGCGTGTCGATGCCGAAGGCGAGGGGGACGGCGCGCTCGCCAGGATTGCCCACAGTCGAGTTCATCACGTCGCCCAGAAGCATCAGCGGCACGTTGTCGACTGCGACATAGCCCATGTCGCCCAGTGCATGCAGCGCCGTGATCCGTCCCGCACCGGACAGTCCGGTGACGACGACGAACGGACGCGGCGCGCTGCGCGGCTGGGACAGGGGGACGACGGACGAGGCGGTCATGTTGGCTTTTCTTCCCCAGCTTCGCTGGGGAGGTGTCGCCGTCTTACGGCGACGGAGGGGTCTTGCGACATCCGGCCCGCGGGCGACCCGCCCGAACATGATCATGAGCGGGCGGGACGCCCGCGGTCCAGAAGAGTCATGACCCCTCCGCCCCGTATGACGGGGCACCTCCCCACTACGTGGGGTGGGCGATAAACTATACCCTCATGGCGACTGCAAGGCGCAACTTTGCGCACGCCGAGGCTTCGAAGGGCGCGAGCTTGAGGAGCGGCAGGTCGACGCCGAGCAGGGCCTCGTGGGCAGGCTCGGGCAGGCGCTCGATCGCAGCGGGTGCTACCAGGTCGACCAGCAGGACGACCGGCGCGCGCGCCAGCAGCTGGCTGCGGGCGAGGCGGCGGATGCCCAACCCGCGCACCTCGATCAGGCCCGCGATCGCGGCCGGCACGCTCGCCATGATCGCGCCGCCGGTGCGCTTCAGCGTGGTCCGGTCGTCGGCGACGAGGCGTGCGCCGACCTCGATCAGGCGCAGCGCCAGGTCCGACTTGCCGGCCCCCGAAGGGCCGCGCAGCAGCACGGCGCGCCAGGTCCGGCCGTGGCGCAGGGCAACGCAGGTTGCGTGTGCGGTCGGGGAATGACTCTTCCGGACCGCGGGCGTCTCGCCCGCTCTTCTCATGAGCGGGTCCGGCGCGGTAAACCGCGCCGTTTCCGCGCCCGCGGTCCGCATGAGCCGGCCACTGGGATCCGCCGGCTCACGCGCGCGAGTCGGCTGCCGGCACCTGGATGGTGAAGCGCGCGCCCAGGATGCGGCCGGGCTCGGCGCCATCGGCCGGCGCCCGGCGGTTGGAGGCCGTGATCGACCCGCCGTAGGTCTCCATGATCTGCCGGCAGATCGACAGGCCGAGGCCGGAATGCTGGCCGAAATGCTCGGTCGGCCGCTCCGAGTAGAAGCGCTCGAAGATCGATTCGAGGTTGTCCTCGGGAATGCCCGGCCCTTCGTCGTCGATGGTGACGATGAACGGCCCGTTGCGCGGCGCGCGCGACAGCTCGACCACGATGCGCGAGCCCGCAGGGCTGAAAGACAAGGCATTGTCGATGACGTTGCGGAACACCTGGCCGTAGCGCCCGTCATGGCCGTGCGCCAGGAACGGCGGGTTGGCGGCGAGGCGGAACTCGAGCTCGACGCCCGCCTTCTGCAGCGCCGTGGCGGCGTAGTGGCGCGCCATGTCGGCCAGCAGCAGGTTGAGATCGAGCGACTTCACGTCGCCGCGCATCAGCTCGGCATCGAGCCGCGAGGCGTCGGAGATGTCGGAGATCAGCCGGTTCAGCCGGTTGATGTCGTCCATCACGATGGCCATCAGCTTGTCGCGCTGGTCGGGTGAGAGCGTCGGGCGCGACGCCATCTCGATTGCCGAGCGCAGCGAGGTCAGCGGGTTCTTGAGCTCGTGCGCGACGTCGGCGGCGAAGCTCTCGATGGTGTTGAGGCGCTGCCACAGGGCCTCGGTCATCGAGCGCAGCGCGTCGTTGAGATCGCCGATCTCGTCGCCACGCTTGCCGAGGTCGGGAATTTCCGGCCGGCTTTCGCGCGCCAGCCGCACCTCGTCGGCGGCACGCGCCAGGCGCACGATGGGCTGGGTGATCGTGCCGGCGAGATAGAGCGACAGCAGCACGGTGATGCCGAGCGCGGCCGCCGCGATCACCATCATGTCGTAGCGCACCTCGCGCAGCGACGCGGCGATGGCGCGGTTGTCGCGCATCAGCAGCAGGGCGCCCAGCACCTGCTTGTAGCGCTGCACCGGCACGGCGGCACTCAGGATCAGCCGGCCGTCGCCCGACACGCGCACCGCCGAGGCGTTGAAGCCGCGCAGCGCGCTCTGGCCCTCGGGGAAGTCGCGCACCGTCGGCAAGGCGCGGTCGACATACTGGGGAAAACGGTCTGCGCGCGAGAGCTGGCGGGCGACCCAGTCGCTCACCCGCTCGCCGAAATCGCCATGCGTGACGGACGGCGATTCGAGCGGCGGCAACGGCACGACATGGATGCGGCCGGCCTCGGTCAACACCGCCGAGTCGCCCAGGAGCTCGCCGGTCTCGCTGAACAGCCGGGCGCGCACGCCGGTCGGATGGACCATGCGGGCGAGCAGCTGGCGCGCTGCCTCGGCGTCGAGGCGATTGACCGTGGTTTCGCCGCCCGCCACGGCGATCTCGGCGATGCCGGCGGCCACCATCTCGCCCTGCACGGCGAGCGAGGCGAGCTCGGCGTCGATCAGCTCCTCCTCGTAATCGCTGAGATAGACCGCGCCGAGGGTGAGCAGCGCCACCGGCACGATGTTGAGCAGCAGGATGCGGCGGGTGAGGGGCGAGTATCGGCGCGTCGCGCTGCGCCGGCGGCGCAGCAGCGACGGCGTCTCGGTCGGGCGCGTCGGCGCCGCGTCGCGGCGGCCGAAGGCGGCCGCGACGCGCGCGATGGCGCCCTGCAAACCGGACCAGCGCCGGGCGGGCTCAGGCGTCGCGGTATCGGTATCCGATGCCATAGAGCGTTTCGATCTGCTCGAACTCGCCGTCGACCTCGCGGAACTTGCGGCGCACCCGCTTGATGTGGCTGTCGATGGTGCGGTCGTCGACGTAGATCGTCTCGCCGTAGGCCGCGTCCATCAGCTGGTCGCGATTCTTGACGTGTCCCGGCCGTTCGGCCAGCGACTTCAGCAGCAGGAACTCGGTGACCGTGAGGTGCACCTCCTTGCCCTTCCAGGTGCACTGGTGGCGGCTCGGATCGAGCACCAGCTCGCCGCGCACGATGCGCTCGACCTGGCCTTCGCCCTTGGCCGTCCCCGAATCGGCGCGGCGCAGCACGGCGCGGATGCGCTCGAGCAGCAGGCGCTGGGAGAACGGCTTGCGGATGAAGTCGTCGGCGCCCATGCGCAGGCCGAGCACCTCGTCGATCTCCTCGTCCTTGGAGGTGAGGAAGATCACTGGGAACTGCTGGGTCTTGCGGATGCGGTTCAAGAGCTCCATGCCGTCCATGCGCGGCATCTTGATGTCGAAGATGGCGAGATCGGGCGGCGCCTGGTTCAGGCCCTCCAACGCCGAAGCCCCGTCATTGTATGTCTTCACCTGGAACCCCTCGGTTTCCAGGAGCATCGACACGGAGGTCAGGATGTTGCGGTCGTCGTCGACGAGGGCGATGTTCTTGCGCACGGCTTTGCTTCTCCTGACGGGTCGGACGGTGACATAATCGTAGCACAAACCGGGGCGTTGCCGCCGCTGCCCCAATCTGCCACCCCTATGGACGAAATAAGGCGTTTTTGACCAGAAATCATGACGAATGATGTGTAGCCGTGTCGGATGACCTGGCACGTGCCGCCCGCGACCTGGTGCGCGGGCTGGACCGGGCTGCCTTGGCCAGCCTCTTGCCGGCAGACGGGAGCGGCGAAGGCACGGGCTGGCCCTATGCCTCCCTGGTCCTGGTGGCGGTCGATCACGACCTGTCGCCCATCCTGCTGTTGAGCGATCTCGCCGAGCACAGCAAGGCGATCGCGGGCGATGGGCGCGTTTCGCTGCTGTTCGATGGCACGCACGGGCTCGACCAGCCGCTCACAGGGCCGCGCGTCACCCTGGTCGGCCGGGCCGGACGGGCCAGCGACGACAGGTTGCGCCGCCGCTTCCTGGCGCGCCATCCCGATGCCGGAATGTACGCCGGCTTCAGGGATTTCGCATTCTATCGGGTGACCGTCGAGCGCGCCCACCTGGTCGCGGGCTTCGGCAAGATCCGCTGGCTTTCCGCCGCCGAGCTGCTGGGCGAGGCAGCGGCCGACGGTCTCGACGCGGCCGAGCCAGGCATCGTGGCGCACATGAACGAGGACCATGCCGACGCCGTGCAGCTCTATGCCAGGAAGCTGCTCGGCCGCGCCGGCGATGGCTGGCGCATGACCGGAATCGACGCAGAGGGTATCGACCTGCGATACGGCGGCGAGATCGCCCGCCTGCCCTTCGACGCGCCTCTCACCGCCCCCGCGCAGGCGCGCGGTGTCCTGGTCGACCTCGTGAGGCGGGCCCGGGCGAAATGATCTATGTTCCTCCCCCGTCATCGGGGGGCGTCATCGGGGGAGGTGGCCCGTAGGGCCGGAGGGGGCATGGCTCTCATGGACCGCGGGCGTCCCGCCCGCTCTTCTCATGAGCTGGTGGGACGCCCGCGGTCCGTATGAGCAATCACAGATTATCCACGCGATTTTCGCGGCGCGGCATGCCATTCGCGGGTGCGAAACCAGCCTCTTGCCCGTAGCGTCCCGAGTGTCGCATAGCCCTTGCGCCCTACAGCCAGGAGAAGCGCAGTGAAACAGACGGGCTTCGTCGTCCCCAAGTTCGGAATTGAATCGCTCGGATTGAAGAATCACGGCGCGGTCCATTGGAACCTCCCGGTGCCGGCCCTCTACGAGGAGGCAGTAAGGCGCGGCGAAGGACGCGTAGCCGACGGCGGCGCCCTGGTGGTGCATACCGGCATCCACACCGGCCGCTCGCCGAATGACAAGGTGTTTGTCGAGGATGCGGCGAGCCGCGACCGCATCGACTGGGGCAAGACCAACAAGCCGATCTCGCCCGAGCGCTATCGCGCGCTCTACAACCGCATGACCGCCTACGCCCAGCGCCGCGACCTGTTCGTGCGCGATTGCTGGGCCGGCGCCGATCCGGCGCATCGCATCGGCGTGCGCGTCATCACCGAGACGGCGTGGCACAATCTCTTCGCCCGCAACATGTTCCTGCGGCCGAACGCGGACGAGCTCGAAGGCTTCCAGCCCGATTTCACGATCCTGAACCTGCCCGGCTTCCAGGCCGATCCCAGGCTCGACGGCACCGCGTCCGACTGCGCGATCCTGGTCAACTTCACCGATCGCGTGGTGGCGATCTGCGGCACCTGGTACGCCGGCGAGATCAAGAAATCGGTGTTCACCATCCTGAACTACCTGCTGCCCGACCGGAACGTCCTGCCGATGCACGCCTCGGCCAATGTCGGGCCGAAGGGCGACGTGGCGATCTTCTTCGGCCTGTCGGGCACCGGCAAGACGACGTTGTCGGCTGATCCCGCGCGCACCCTGCTGGGCGACGACGAGCACGGCTGGGGTGAGCAGAGCCTGTTCAATTTCGAGGGCGGCTGCTACGCGAAGGTGATCAAGCTCAGCCGCGCGGCCGAGCCGGAGATCTATGCCACCACCGAGCGCTTCGGCACGGTGCTGGAGAACGTGGTGATGGATCCCGCGACCGGCGGGCTCGATCTCGACGACGGCCGGCACACCGAGAACACGCGCGCCTGCTATCCGCTGGACTTCATCCCCAACGCCTCGCCGACCGGCATCGGCGGCACGCCGGAGAACATCGTCATGCTGACGGCGGACGCGTTCGGCGTGCTGCCGCCGATCTCGCAGCTCAGTCCCGAGCAGGCAATGTACCACTTCCTGTCGGGCTACACGGCGCGCGTCGCCGGCACCGAGAAGGGCGTGACCGAGCCGCAAGCCACCTTCTCGACCTGCTTCGGGGCGCCCTTCATGCCGCGCCATCCGACGGTCTACGCCGGGATGCTCGGCGAGAAGATGGCGCGCCAGCACGTCAAGTGCTGGCTGGTCAACACCGGCTGGTCGGGCGGCGGGTTCGGCGTCGGCGAGCGCATGTCGATCCGCCACACGCGGGCGATGCTGCGTGCCGCGCTCGACGGCCGGCTGGCCGCGATTGCCAGCGCCGCCGATCCCCACTTCGGCATGCAGGTGCCGAGCGCCTGCCCGGACGTGCCGGGCGAGGTGCTCAATCCGAAGAACACCTGGAAGGACAAGAAGGCCTACGACTCGGCCGCCCGCGACGTCGCCCGCCGCTTCGAGGCCAACTTCCAGCAGTTCGAGAGCCACGTCGAGGACAAGGTCAACCGCGCCGCCATCCGCGC
>NZ_JBFWZI010000191.1:0-13337 GCF_050185545.1 Reyranella sp.
AGCGCGTCGAACGCCTCGATCGAGGTGACGATGCCGTCGTCGGTCGGCTTGCGCACCGAGAACACGCGGGCGACGCCTTCGTCGCGCAGATGCAGGTTGAACGCCGGATCGACGATGTTGAACCAGCCCGGCACCTCGAGCAGGCGCTCGATGGGGCCGCTGTGGATCTGGATGCAGCCGCGGTTGCCGACGAAGATCATGATCGGCACGGCTTCGCGACTCGCCGCCTCGAGCGCATCGCGCAGCGAGCGCGCCGGCAGCTCGCGGGAGAATTCCTCGCCGACCAGGCGCAGCGCCTGCACGCGTCCGATCTTGAACTTACCCAGCATGCCGAAGAACTCGTGCGTGTCCTTCATCGCCCGCCAGGCCCGGCGCAAGCCATCGAGGTCGATCTCCGAGTCGGATCGGTCCACGGTCTCGTCGGGACGCGGCACGAGGGCCAAGGTCGCCGGGACGTCGGCGCGGTGGCGCGCGATCAGCGCCTCGAAGGCCGGCCGGTCGGTCTCCCCGGTGGCGTAGATCTTGTGCACGGCGTCGCCCGCCGGATCGAAGAACTGCAGGCTGAGCCGCTCGCCCTGCTTCAGCGGCTCGCGCACGGCAAAACCGTAACGCCAATTGCCGAGGAAAAGACGCAGATCGATGTCCGGACCGAGCACCAGCCCGTGCGGACCGCCGACCTGGACGTCCTCGAAGCGGCCGTGGCGTTCATGCACGCAGTGCTCGTTGCGCGTCAGGCACATCACCCGCCCGACCGACGGCAGCTCGTTGAGCAGCGTCCGCCAGTCATTGGTTAGCGGATGCGCCGTCCGGCCGACGCCCAGCGCCACCAGCTCGGCCTCGCTGACGCCGAGCGCCACGGCGGCGTCGCGGATGCGCAACGTCGGCTTCTCGCTCAGCAGCTGGCTCCATCGCTCCGCGAGTCCGGGGGTGAGGGACGGTTGCATGCACTTCTCCTTCAACGCAGATGGAAACGGACCGGGATCTCGACCCAGGAGGGAACGGGCCTGCCGTCGCGCATGGCCGGCAGGAAATGCCACGTGCGGACCGCCGCAAGGGCGGCGCGGTCGAGTGAATGGTATCCGCTGCTTCGATGCAGGACGATCTCGACGGCGGTGCCGGTCATGTCGAGGCGCACCCGCACCAGGGCCTCGCCCTGCTGGTTGAGCTCGATGGCGCGCGGCGGATAGGCGGCGGGCGTCGGCGGATGGCGAAAGCGCGGCTTGCCTTCCCAGACGATGGCCGGTGCAGGCAGAAAGCCCGCCGCCGCCTGCCGGACATCGCTGGCCGAGCCGAAATTCGAGGAAGCAGCGCTCGCGGGCGCGGCGGGTTTGCCGGGAGGACGAGGGGGATTCGCGGGACGCGGCGTGTCGGCCCTTGCGGCCTGCGCCGGTGGCGCCGGCTTCGGTGGAGGGGCGGGCGCCGGCTTCGGCCTGGACGGCTCGGCAGACTTGGGCGGCTCGACAGGCTTGAGAGTCGACGTGTCGAGCGGCGGTGGCTCCTCTGCCGGCGCCAGGTCGATCCTGATCTCACGCTCCACCTTCAGGGTTGCCGTGTCGAGTGGCGGCGGCTCCTCGGGCGGTGTCAGATCGATCCTTGTCCCATGTTCGACGATGTTTGTCTCCCGCTCGATGGGCTTTGTCTCCCGCTCGATTGCCTTCGTCTCCTGCTCCGGATTCTTTGTCTCGCGCTCGATGATCGTCGGCTGCCGCTCGATCATCAGCGTCGATGCATCGAATGGCGGCGGCTCCTCCGGCGGCGGCAAGGCGACGTCGGGCCGGGGGGCCGCCTGCGCGGTCGGCTCGGCCGGCGGCGTCGGCCGGGAGGCCGGCTCATTGCCGTCGCCGGCCGCGGTGGTCGCAGTCGAGACCATCGCCAGCTCGACGATCAGCACCGGCTGATCGGTCGAGGCGCTGCCGGTCGAGCCGGCAGCGAGAAGGGGCAGGCCGATCAATCCGTGCAGCACCAGCGACAGGGCCAGCGACGAGCGCGCGGGGCGCGTCGCGGGCTGGCGCGGCCGCTCGCCGACGGGTCGACTGAGTCTTACCATCGTGCCGTGAAGTTGACGCCGACGTAGCGCCCGGGCTGGGCGTAGAGGTCGAGCTGCGGGTTGTTGTAGGTGAGGCCGATCACGTCGGCCGAGTTCCAGTACTTGGCGTTGGTGATGTTGAAGAGGCCAGCATTGACCTTGAAGTGGTCGCCCAGCACGTAGCCCACCGTCGCGTCGAGATTGAAATACGCCGGCGTCTGAAAATAGAACGGGCTGCTCACCATGTTGTGCTGCGCCACCATGGTGCCGATCAGCTGGGCGTTGAGGCCGCGCTCGACCGAGCCGTAGCGGATGCGCGCCTGCGTCGCCCATGGCGCCACCGAATCGACCGGCAGGCCGGTGCGCTGGTCGGTGCCCTGGGCGAAGGCGGTCCAGCCCAGCACTGCCCAGTCTGGCGTGAAGCGATACTCGCCGCGCGCCTCGACGCCCCAGATCGTGACGTTGGTCAGGTTGACGTACTGGAACTGGGTGACCGGTCCGTTCATGCCAACCACCACCGTCTCGAGGAAGTTGTTGTAGAGATTGTAGAAGCCGGTGAGCTGCCAGCTCGAGCCGTTGGCGTAGTTGCCGCGATAGCCGACCTCGAAGCTGTTGACCGTCTCCGGCTTCAGGTTGGCGTTGGGCAGGATCTGGTAGAACGAGGCGGTGTTGGTGAAGCCGAAATTGGCGTTGTCGTAGGGCGGCGCGCGAAAGCCGGTCGCGTACTGGAAGTAGGCCGAGTAGGTGTCGTCGAAGCGATAGATCGCGCCGAGCTTGGGCGAGGCCGAGGCGTAGGTGCTGGACGACGGCACGACATTCAGCGTGGCGCCGGTCGAGTTCCAGAAATAGCGGTCGGGCACCGGGTCGAGCCGGTAGTAGTCGAGGCGCACCGCGGGAATGATCGTCAGCCTGCCGCCGAGTGCGGTGATCTCGTCCTGGACGTAGGCGCCGGCCTGGATCGTCTGGGTGTCGGGGAAGTTCTTGTTGGGATAGAGCTCGCCGCCGACATTCTGCGTGCGCGCGCCGGTCGCCAGGGTGATCTGGAAGCGGTCGCGCGGCCTGGTGGTCGTGGTGTAGGCGAAGCTCAGCCCGTAGGTGAAGACGTTGCGCGTGTCGCCGATCAGGGCGTCGGTGCCGAGCTGCAGCTCGGCGCCGGCGACGTTCTGGTTGTAGTAGAACCGCGACGTCCGGGCGTTGGTCGGGATCGGCCCGCCGGCGGCGCCGCGCAGCTGGTAGGTGTCGGCCTGCGTGTTGACCGAGTTGAAATAGGCCAGGAAGTCGATTCGATCGATGAAGCCGATCGGCGCGTTGTGCTGCCACTGCGCGGCGATGCGATAGGTCTGGGTATAGTCCTGGCCCCATTCGTCGTAGATGCGGGCGAACAGCGAGGGGAAGTTGCCGACGCCGGACAGTATCTGCGTGCTCTGCTGGCCCTGGGTGAACGCGCCGGTGATGCGGATCGTGTCGACCTCGGTCGGCCGCAACACCAGCTTGGCCAGGAAGTCGTTGCTCCACCAGCTCGTCGGATTGGGTGTGAGGGTGGTCTGCGCCGGATAGAACTCATGGCCGTCGCGCCGCGTGTAGATCCCCATGAACTCCAGCTCGCCGGTGCGCACCGCGCCGGTGAAGGTCTCGGCGAGCTGCTGGTTGGAGCTGCTGTAGGCGCCCTTGACCGAGGCGTAGACGTCTTTTCCGTCGCGCAGGTAGTCGCGCGGATCCTTGGTGATGTAGGCGACCACGCCGCCCAGCGCGTCCGAGCCGTAAAGCGCCGAGGCAGGGCCGCGGATGATCTCGACACGCTTGATGTCTTCGAGGTCGGGCTGCTCGCGCGTGTAGGTGCCGGCGCCCTGGTTGCTGTCGGGGAAGTCGGGCTGGCGCATGCCGTCGATCATCAGCAGCACGCGATTGCCGCCGATGCCGCGAATGAGGAAGTTCTGGAAGCCGGCGCGATTGGGATTGTTGCCGACCGTCACGCCCGGCTCGTTGCGCGTCAGGTCGCGGATGTCCTGCATGTTCTCGCGCTCGATGTCCTCCGACGTCGTCACCGACACCGTGGCCGGCACGTCGAGCAGCGGCCGCCGCGTGCGCGTCGCGGCCGTCGTCACGGCATCGAGCTGCGTCGGCTCGGTCGTGGGCGCCTGGGTCGTCGGCGCTTGCGTGGTGGTGGTGGTGGTGGCGGTGGCCGGCTGCGGGCCGGGTGCCGTTGGACCGGGAATCTGCGCGGGCGGCGGCGGTGTCTGCGCGCGCAAGGGAAGGGCGGCGATGCCACCGAGTGCGGTGGTGGCGAGCAATATCGCGATCAGTGATTGGGCTTTCATGCCAGGGTCCCCCAAGATGAAAAAAGGGCGCCTGGCTGGCTGCGGGTCGGAGGGACCGGCTGGCTGGGCAGTTTGACCGAGGAGGGATGGTCCCTCGGGTACGCTTTACTTCGTGAGGATCAGCTTGTTGGAAGCGGTGACCCTCAATCGGTAGATGTCGGCGCCGTGCCGGATAAGCAGCTCGCGGTTGCCGCACATCAGAGCGGTGCTGTCGACGACCTGGACCGGCAGATCGGAAATCGTCTCTCCCCCATTTCCGTCTGGCCGTGCCTGGCGCGGTGGCTGGCTCATGGCCTTCGCAGCTCCTTTTACTTTTGAATTGCGAATGACTCGCAATCGCACAATACTGCCGATCTGTCAACCGTCTCCAACTTCGGGTGAGGCCATGGAAAGTTCAGCGGAACAACGGCATGCGCCGTTTCAGTCCGACCTGCGCGCGGGCTGCGGCCGACCCGGCTGCGCCTGCGCGATGCCGATCGGCGATCGCTTCGTGCTGGTGCGGCAGTGGCAGCAGGAGCGCTGCCTGCCGTGCGAAGGATCGATCCTGCATCGCGGCTTCAAGCTCGCCGGCCTGCTCGAGGTGCTGCCCGATTTTGCCATCGCCATGGACGCGTTCCTGTTCGGCGCGCGGCGGGCGATGGAGATCCATCAGCCGACCTGCTCGTCGGTCAGTCTCGACGAGGCGACGCTCGTCGCCCTGTGCGGGCTCGCGCAGGCCGACTACGACCAGCCGCTGCTGGCCTCGCTCGACGTCATGATGGCGCCGACGGCGTCGCGCGTCGCCGCGGTGCGCCTGAAGGCGTTCGCCGTGGCGCTGGCGAGCGCAGGCTTGCGGCTTGCGCCGCTGCCCGGCGCCGCCGCGGGGAGGCTCAACTGACCATGAGCGCAGCCCGGCCCGACCGCCTCGCCGATCTGCAGCGCGCCATGCGCCTGATCTCGGACGCCGTCGACGATCTGCCGGCCGAGTGCCGCGACCTTGCCGCCAATGCGCTGCTGAACGTCGCCGCCGAGACCGTGGTGCAGGATGTCGGCTGCCCCGAGGCTGGCCGCATCTTCGCCCGCCTCGCCGACTTCCTGGCGCGCGGGCTGCAGCCGCCGGCGAGCGGCGCGGTATCGCTCACGGCGTTCGACGCGTGATCGGTGCGCAGTCGGTCATCCTCATGCGGACCGCGGGCGTCCCGCCCGCTCATTGCCGTGAGCGCACCACTTCGATGGCGCCCATCGAGTGTGTGATCGACAGGAAGAGCGCCATCGGAGTGGCGCGCTCCCGGCAAAGCCTCATGGGCGGGCGGGACGCCCGCGGTCCGGAAGACCGTGCGCTTCCCGCAACCGGTTCCCTCTCCTCCGGAATCGCTCTAGGCTGCGCCGCAATCCGAGGAGGGAAACGATGGCCGAGAGCGAGAACTACAAGAAGGGCACCGAGATTCGCCGCCAGCTCATGGGCGCGGCGTTCGCCGACAACATGAACAAGACGGTCTACGACGACCCGATGATGAAGAAGTTCGGCGACTACTCGCGCGAGGCGGTGTTCGGCCTGCTGTGGTCGCGGCCCGGTCTCGACCTGAAGACGCGCGCCCTGATCTGCGTCATTTCCGACACCGCGCAGGCGCGCTGGCCGGAGCTCGCGATCCATCTGCGCATGGCGCGCAACCAGGGCTGGACCGAGGACGAGCTCTCCGAGGCGCTGCTGCATCTTTCCGGCTATATCGGCCTGCCCTCGGTGCGCGAGGCGCTGCTCACCGCCAAGGAAGTGTTCGAGGAAATGCGCCACGAGAAGAAGTAGCCGAAGCGACGGAGAAACGAACGTGGCGATGAGGTCGAGCGATCTGCCCCTGAAGCGGATCGCCCGCGGCAAGGTGCGCGATGTCTACGAAGTCGATGCCGACCGGCTGCTCCTGGTCGCGACCGACCGCGTGAGCGCCTACGACGTAGTGATGGACGAGCCGATCCCCATGAAGGGCGCGGTGCTGACCCAGCTCAGCGCCTGGTGGTTCGGCCAGCTGGGCGGAGTGTCCGCCCCAGGCGGAGTGTCCGCCCCAGGCGACGCCGTGCAGCACCACATGATCTCGGCCGACGCCGACGCCATCGCCGCCGCCGTGCCGGCGCTCGGACCACATCGCGCCGAGATCGCCGGCCGCGCCATGCTGTGCCGGCGCTGCACCGTGTTCCCCGTCGAATGCGTGATCCGGGGCTACATCACCGGCTCGGCGTGGCGCGAGTACGCCAAGCACGGCACGCTCGCCGGCGAGAAACTGCCCGCCGGCCTGCAGGAGAGCGGCCGGCTCGATCCGCCGATCTTCAGCCCGGCCACCAAGGCCGAGAGCGGGCACGACGAGAACATCACGATCGGCCGCATGCGCGAGGTGCTGGGCGCCGACATCACCGCCGAGCTCGAGCGGCTGGCCCGCCTGGTCTACGGCCGGGGACGCGACATCGCCGCGCCACGCGGCATCATCATCGCCGACACCAAGTTCGAGTTCGGGTGCACCGCGTCGGGCGGCATCCTGCTGATTGACGAGGTGCTGACGCCCGACAGCTCGCGCTTCTGGCCGGCCGACGGCTATGCGCCCGGCCGGCCGCAGCCCAGCTTCGACAAGCAGCCGCTGCGCGACTGGCTCGACGTCGAGCGCCATGCCGGGCGCTGGAACGGCGAGGCGCCGCCGCCGCCGCTGCCGCCCGAGGTGGTCGACGCCACCAGCAAGCGCTACCTCGAGGCCTATCGTCGGCTGACCGGCCGCGACCTGGTGGTGCGGTGACGCCAGCCGACGCGCGCGACTGGCGCGCGATCAACCGTGCCAACTGGGACGAGCGCGTCGGCATCCACACGGGACCGGGCGGCTACGATCTCGGCGCCTTGCGCGCCGGCCGCGGCGTGCTGAACCCGATCGAGGAGGCCGAGCTGGGCTGCGTCGCCGGCCTCGAGGTGCTGCACCTGCAATGTCATTTCGGCGCCGACACGCTCTGCCTCGCGCAGCGCGGCGCCACCGTCACCGGCCTCGATTTCTCCGGCGCGGCGATCGCCGCGGCGCGATCGCTCGCCGCCGAGCTCGGCCTCGCCGGGCGCGCCAGCTTCGTCGAGGCCGACCTCTACGACGCGCCCGCCGCGATCGCCCGGCCCGCCGCCTTCGACCTCGTCTACACGAGCTGGGGCGCCACCTGCTGGCTGCCCGACATCGCGCGCTGGGCGGCGATCGTCGCCGGCTTCCTGAAGCCGGGCGGCCGCCTCTACTACGCCGACGCCCATCCGGTGGCCTACGTGTTCGACGATCTCGCCCGCCTGCCCGACGGACGGCCCGGGTATTTCGCGCCGTACTTCGCGCGCCAGCCGGTCGTCTCGGTCGACGAGCGCGACTATGCCGACCCGACGGCCCGCCTCGCCAATGCCGCCAACGTCAATTGGCTGCATCCGCTGTCGGACACCGTGAACGGGTTGCTGGCCGCCGGCCTGTCGCTCGACTGGCTGCACGAGCACGCCCAGGTGCCGTGGCGCATGTTCGAGATCCTGGTGAGGAAGGGCGACGGCGACTGGCACTGGCCGGACAGGCCGTGGCTGCCGCTCGCGGTCTCACTGCAGGCGACGCGGCGGTGAGACCCAGGGCGCGCTTCTGCAAGGCTTACTCGGTCGTGCCGAGCGCGCCATCCCGAGCAGCGGAGACACCCCCTACTACGCGACCCTCTAGCATTGTTCTGGATGCCAATCTCATAGAAGCACAGCGACGTCGTTGATCAATGGAGCCTTCAGGCAAAATGGTTCGCCGCGGGTGCCATTGTACCCGGCACGGCGGCAGGCTCATGGGCGGTTGGGCCGCAGCAGCGGCAGATGGCGTTGCGCCGCCGAGGACAGGAACTGCCCGAAGCTCCGCGACGTCCCGGCACGAGCGGCGCTACCGGCACGGAATGCCCGCTCATTGCGCTCGAGGAGCACGCTCTCGCTAAAAGTCGCGTCGAAGCGGCTGAGGCAGGCTTGGCGTTTACGGCGAAGCAACGTTTCCGATGCCATCAGTGGACGCAACCTCGCCACCAGCGCCTCACAACTGCCGTTGGCGAATACCAGTTCATTGTCATCGACGATGTCAACCGGCGCGGTGTCACTTGCGACGATCGGCACGCAGCCTTCTCTCATGGCTTCGATGGCGACCATGCCAAACGGCTCGAAGGCAGAAGGCATGACCAGGATCTTGCTTTCGCGATAGGTCTTCTGGACCTCCTTGGGCGCAAGCCGGCCGAAATAGCTCACGCGATCCTGCAGTCCATCGGGAATGAGGCTGCGACAATGCTCCCAAGTCGTCATCCCGCGTGTGGTGGAATGGTCGGGACCGACGATATGGAGCCGCCAGGCAGGAAACTCCGCCGCAACGCGCACGAAGGCCTGTACGGCCAGGTCGGGTCGCTTCACCCCGAGCATCATCCGGCCCACGAACAGCAACACTTCGCGGCGCGGCGTGGCGTGGCCCCTGTCCCTTTCAGTGTCCAGAAAATGCGGAATGATTGCATCTGCGGGTGGCGCGTCGAAATCCTCCTGAACAGCTGCGTCTATCGAAGATGAGGGCGCAATGCGCTGTTGCGCGGCATGAATCGACTGCTTTTCCAGGATTCGCACCCAATCCGACATCGGCCACTCAGCGGCACCCCGCTTCGCAAACGTGTGATGTGCTCCCTCGTAGCGCGTTACCGTCATGGCGCCGGCGGGCCGGCTGGCATTGATCAATGCGTTGATGCCGAGATGCTCGTGACCCTCGATGACGTCGAACGGCTTAGCCGAGTGTCTTGCCTGCACCGCCTCGAGCATGCGGGCGGCGAGGCTATAGACGAACACGCCCAGGTCGGCGTTTCCGCCTTCCCGGTGTCCGGCCATCTCCGGTCCGGTGAGGTCGTGCCGCACGAGCAGCCGATGCACCAGGATACCTTGTTCGTCAATGCTCGCAGTCGATGTCAGCGATTGGCAGAAGACTTCGACCTCGTGACCCGCTCCTGCCAAGGCAAGCGCAAAGCTGCTGTAGAACGAGCCAATGCCGCCCCAGTTCGTTTCAGGCGGATACTCACGGCTGACGAGCGCTATCCGCATCTTCCGCTGCAATCGTGCGTCGCCGCGCCACATCCTGCCCCCATGGGAACTCCGAGGTTTCGGCAGATTGGCCGCCTTTGCAACCCGTTGCATCCGTAAATGTCACTGCGGTGGCTCGAGCAACGCTCTCTGTTTGTCTTGATTGCTGTCGTTCAGTACTTCCTGGGCGCTGACTGGGTAAAAACGAGACTCCACCCAGTCACCGGGACAGGCTTTGTCCGGTTGATTTCCGATCGCAACCGGGTTGCCGCCGCGGGACATTAAAGTGCAAGACTCGCAGAATTGGCGGAGATGCTATTTGCAGCACATTGAGGGTTTCGGCGATCTCATGTCGCGCATGAGAACCGTCGAACCGGAAGCGGCCATTGCCGATCTCCAGATCGGAAGATTCTGTACATGCTCAACGTCTCGTTCCGCTTCGTCACTTCTCATCATCGAAACAAGTTCTACCCTGGGACTTCCCTCTCTATCAGTCGCCATCCGAAGAATCGTTCGAGATGCCCTTGGAATGGGTTCGGTTGATCAACTTCCCAAGCGAACTACGCCATCATGCGGAAGCCGAATAAGGACCACATTCCGTCAGTTGAGGCGGCCAAGAGGCGAGACGCGGCGTTGCGTGCAGCGTACCTGGAGTGGTTCCGAAGCGCCCCTCACGTCCGCTTCGGCAGCGTGAACCGCCCGTCACGCAGCTTCTTCTCCAGCACCGGGATGCCGGCGGCGGTGTTGCCCTTTTCGCAATCGCTGATGGCGTTGGCGACCGTCACGTCGGGGAACATCTTGCCCTCGGTGGAATTGCCGAGGTAGCGGCGGTAGAGCGCCGTCAGGTCGGCGCAGTATTTCATGTCGTCGGCCCAGGCCGATGCCGGGGTCGCCAGGAGAAGTCCCAGGACGAGGCCCGGCAGTCGCTTTCTTCGCATGGGCTCGTCGTAAGCGCTGGCCGCCCGCGGCGCAAGCGGTGCCGCGGGCGGCGAGGGGGCGGGACGCGCGGCCTAGCCGCGCGCCGCCCGGCGGGCGCCGAGCACGATCCGCTCGCGCAGCCAGAGGTACAGGGCGGCGAGCGGCAGCCAGCCCAGCCAGCGGATCGCCTCGAAGGCGTAGCCGCCGGTCTCAGAGGTCAGCAGGTAGTCGATCTGCACCTGGAAATACGAGCCCGCCATCTCGACCGCGAGCATCCAGGCCAGCATGCCGGGCAGCAGCGCGACCAGCGGCTTCGACGTCTCGGAAAGCCGCTCGGTGTACCAGGGGGCGAGCGAGATCGAGAACACCAGGATGGCGATCAGCGGCTTGGCGGCGGCATGCGCCTCGAACCATGCCACCAGGAGCGGCTCGCGCACGATCATGGTGTAGGCGGTCCACGCGAGCACGGCACCGCCCAGCAGGATGACCGACGGGAAGCGGTCGACCAGGCGGATCACCAGGTGGCTGCCCCACACGATGATCGGCACGCTGATGACGAGGCCGAGCACGATCAGCAGCACGCTGCCGTGGGCCGCGCCGCCGATGCCCAGCACGTTGTCGATGCCCATGACGGCGTCGGCGATGACGACGGTGCGCACGGCGCCGGCAAAGGTCGCCGCCGGGGCGGCGGCGGCGTGGCTGGCGTCGCGCTCGGGGTCGGGGGTCAGGAGCTTGCGGGCGATCCACACCAGCGCGAGGCCGCCGGCCAGCATGAAGCCCGGCAGGTTGAGGATGTAGACCACGAGGATGGCCATGACGGCACGCACGGCGATGGCGCCGAACGTGCCCCAAAGGATGACCTTGCGCTGGGTGTCCTTGGGCAGGTTGCGGGCGACCAGGCCGATGATCAGGGCGTTGTCGCCCGCCAGCACGAGGTCGATCAGGACGATGGCGAGCAGGGCGGACAGGAATGCGCCCGACAGGAAGTCGACTTCCATGAAAATCTCCGACGAACGAATGACGACGAACCGCCGGTCGCGAGGGACCGGTCGGCGATGGAGTCAGGGTGTCGTCAGAGCTCTATCGGGACCTTGTCGACGGCCCGGCGCGGCGCCGGGTTCAAGGCCTTGGTCAGGAGGGAGGCGGAGACCCTGAGCACGGCGATGCCCGCCGCGACCGCGGCGCCGGCCAGCAGGAGCTGCAGCAGGTGCCAGTGACGCATCGCCAGGACGGAGAGTTCGCCGCCGAGATCGAACACGGCGAACTCCAGCCCGGCCTCGCCGAACAGGGCCGGATCGACGGCGTCGCCGAACGAGGCGAGGATCATGCAGATGACCACCGATGCCACGAACAGCTCGCCGCCCGGCGAAACCGTCCGGACAGCCTGCGACGCCCGCGGCGAACGATGGATCAGCAACATGACGTCCCAATATGGGGCGGGTCGACGCGAACCTCAACCTATTCCCGGCGGGGCGGAGGGGTCATTGCTGGGAGCGCGCCACTCCGATGGCGCTCATGGGATGTGCGATCGACAAGAAGAGCGCCATCGGAGTGGCGCGCTCCCAGCAATGATCTTCCCCCTCCCACGCCGCATGTAACCCGGCCGCCGCACCAGGCGTTGCTGGCAGATCGAAGGGAGGGCCGGATGCATACCTCGCAGATCATCCTCAGCCGTCCGCGGACCAGGGGCGGCATCAACCCGGCGCTGCGCCGCTGCATCGACGAGTGCCACGACTGCGCCCAGGCGTGCACGCGCTGCGCCGTTGCCTGCCTGTCCGAGAGCGAGGTGCGACATCTGGTCCAGTGCATCAGGCTCGATCTCGACTGCGCCGATCTCTGCCTCGCGTCGGCCGCGCTGGCGTCGCGCCGCACGGGCACCAACCGGGACATTCTGCGGCGCATGCTTGAGATCTGCGGCGATGGCTGCCGGATTTGCGCCGAGGAATGCGAAAGGCATGCGGCCCGGCACGAGCACTGCCGGGTTTGCGCCGACGCCTGCCGGACCTGCGAGCGGGCCTGCCGCGAGGCCGCCTCCTCGATTGGCATCGTGCACTGAGGCGGCTTCCCGCCGATCACCTTTTCGCCGGGAGCGCGCCATTGATGGCGGAGTAATCTCCGCCAGGATGGCGCTCATGCTCTTCCGGACCGCGGGCGAGACGCCCGCGGTCCGTATGTCGTGGCTGCAGCAGCGAACCAGTTCGGCTGGGCCTTCTACCCGTTCGTATGACGCCGTGACAGCAAGGTACGATTGCACAGGCGATCGTGGCTGCCGGAGAGAGCCAACCCGGCTGTCTGCTCTGTCCGCTCGTGCGGTGGCGTGATAGCCGGTGGGACCATATCCGCGCGATTCGAAGGATGGCACCGTGATTGCCGGCACCGACGCAAGCCGACCCACCCCTGACGCAGCGCCATTCCGGTGCGTCAGCGCCAAGTCCTTGATTTCAAAGGCCGCTGACGCACGGACGCAACGGACGCAAGAATCGGCGGCGCCGATTCTCCGCGGCCGCTGCAGGACGGGGGAGTCAACGCAGCGACGGGGCGGGCGCCGGATGACCGCGACCGCAAGACGGCGGATGCGACCGCAAGAGGCCCTGCCGAACGGTCGCTTGCGGTCGGTCCAACTCCTTGATTCCAAAGGCTGCGACCGCAAGCGACCGCACCGACCGCAAGAAAAAGGGGTGGTTTTACTTTGTGGGCCGGCGCGTGATGCTCTCCGCCAGCCATGGCTGCCCGGGCGTCCAACCGAAGCACCGACTTCCCTGATCCGCTGCTTCGAATTCCCTGATCCGGCGACTCGAATTGTAGTGAACCCCATTTCTGAGACACGGTAATTATTCCCAGTCCTCACTGGAGGACATGATGAGAAAACGACCGCGATACGTCACAAAGGAGGAGAAGCTTGCGGCTCTCACACGCCTTGCGAGTGGCGAGAGCGCGGCCAAGATTGCCGACGAGCTCGGCGTTGTTCGCCGCGTCCTGTGGAATTGGCGAAAGGCTTACCAGCGTCTTGGTCAGGCTGCGTTCCAGCCGG
>NZ_JBFWZI010000192.1:0-13330 GCF_050185545.1 Reyranella sp.
TGTCGTTTCCGATCCTCAAGATCGGGCTGCAGGCCAGCACGCCGGTGTGGCTGGCCGCCGGCCGGACGACCCTGTCGGCGCTCTCGGCCTTCGTGTTGCTGCTGGCGCTGCGGCGCCTCAGATGGCCGCAGCGCGCCGATTGGCCGATCGTGCTGTCGGTCGGCGCCTTCCAGCTCTCGCTCTATTTCACCTTCGTCAACGTCGGCTTGCAGACCATTCCGCCAGGCCGTTCGGGCGTGCTGAGCTACACCGCGCTCCTATGGCTGGTGCCCCTGTCGCTGCTGGTTGGCGAGCGCGTCGGCTGGCGCGCTCTGCTGGGCGTGCTGCTGGGCTTCGGCGGAATCGTCGTGCTGATGGACCCGACGCGCCTCGACTGGAGCAACCGCGCCGTCATCGAAGGCCATGCCTGGCTGCTGATGGCGGGATTGTCGTGGGCAATCGCCATCCTGCATGCCCGACGTCATCGCTGGCGGGGCACGCCGCTCGACGTACTGCCCTGGCAGATGTCGGTGGCGAGCCTGCTGCTGTGTTCCCTCGCCTTCCTTATCGAGCCTCGCGGCCGTCTCGATCTCTGCAAGCCCGAACTGTGGATCGCGCTGCTTTATGTCGGCTCGTTCGCCGGGCCCATCGGGACCTGGGCCGCCGTCTCGGTCGCCCGCGCCCTGCCGCCGCTCACCGGCTCGCTCGGCATGCTGGGCACGCCGCTGGTCGGCATCGCGGCGTCGGCCGTGCTGGTCGGTGAGACGATCACCACCAGCCTGCTGCTCGGCACGGCGCTGATCATCATCGGCATTGCCATCGTCGTTCTCGACCGCAAGACTTGAGGTAGAGACGGAGGGGTGCAGATGGATTGGGGCAAGATGAGTCGCGCCGAGCGCGACGCGGCCTACAACAACTCGATGGCGGTCAAGAACAGCGCCGAGCTCAACGCCGAGCGGGAGGCGGCCTCGGCCGAGTTCCGCCGCGTCCATCCCTGCCATCTCGACGTGCGGTACGGGCCGCGCGAGCGCAACACCTGGGACCTTTTCCCTGCGGCGGATCCGAACGCGCCCTGCTTCGTCTTCATCCATGGCGGCTACTGGCAGCGCAACAGCAAGGACCTGTTCGCCAACCTGATGGGCGGGGTCCACGCCCATGGCTGGTCGGCCGCCCTGCCCGGCTACACCCTGGCGCCCGACGCCTCGCTCACCGAGATCGTGGGCGAGATCAACGCCGCGCTGGACTGGCTCAGCGACAACGGGCCCGCGCACGGCATCGCCGGCAAGGTGATGCTGTCCGGCTGGTCGGCCGGCGGCCATCTGACGGCGGCCTGCCTCGGCCATCGCCGGGTCAGCAGCGGCCTCGCCATCTCCGGCGTGTACGAGCTCGGGCCGATCCGCGACACCTATCTGAACGAGAAGCTTCAGCTCACCGACGGCGAGATCGAGGCGCTCTCGCCGCTGCGCCAGCCGATGGTCAGGAAGCCGCTGGCCATCACCTATGGCACGGCAGAGCTGCCACCGCTGGTCGGCGACAGCCGCGCGCTGCATGCCAGGCGCGCCGCCGAGCACCTGCCGGGCCCGCTGATCCCGATCGCCGGCGCCAATCATTTCACCATCGTGACGCAGCTGCCCAAGCCCGACAGCGAGCTCGTCCGCCAGCTCCTGCTGCTGGCAGGCTAGGTCGCCTTCTTTAGGTCGGTCCGACTGAAATCGTCACCCTCGCATAAAAGCGGAAGGTCCTGCGCCGTCGCGAGTGCATGGGAAAAGCAGCCGCCGAAGTTCAATCCCGCCTTGGCTCGTCCTCTACCCCATGCCTCGAACGCGTCGATTGCCAACGTCGCCCCCTATGGCAGACCATGCGCCGCGTCGACGGCATGGTACGCCGTTCCTCTGTTGCTGGTCGCCCGAGGCGCGCGACGGCGCTAGAGGCCCGACTGCCGCATCGGCGCGAACATCTGCCCGTACTACCCAGGCGTCAGTCCCGAGTACCGCTTGAAGAGGCGGCGAAAGAAGACCGGATTCTCGTAGCCCACGGCGACTGCGATCTCGTCCGACGGCTCGTCGGTCGTCTCCAGGCGCCGCTTGGCCTCCTCGACGCGCAGATTCCGCGCATAGGCGATGATCGTCGATCCTGTGGTGGCCTTGAAGCGGCGCTTGAGGGTTCGTTCCGCCACGCCGGTCGCCTCGACGACGCCGGCCACCACGTTGGGTTCGCCGAGATGCTGCGCCAGCCACTGCTCGGCTCGCCACAGCGCTTCGAGCAGGCCACCGTGCTGATGCTGGATTTCGTCGATTTCTCCGAGATGGCGGTGGCGCGCGACCCGGCGGCGCTGGTGGCGGAGCTGAACGACATCTTCTCCGGCTTCGATCGCATCGCCGAGATGTTCGACTGCGAGCGCATCAAGACGAACGGCGATTCCTACATGGCGGTTTGCGGCCTGCCGGAGCGCAGCCCCGACCACACCGCCAACATCGCCCATGCCGCCTTGCGCATGCGCGGCTACATCGACCGCCGCAACCGCACCAACAGCAACCAATGGCGCTGCCGGATCGGCCTCGCCAGCGGCGCGGTCGTCGGATCCATCGTCGGCGTCAAGAAGTACGTCTACGACGTCTTCGGGCCGGCGGTGAACCTGGCCGCTCGCCTGGAGAAGGCGGCCGCGCCGATGCAGGTGCTGACCGATGCAACGACCGGGACCCTGCTCGGCCCTGCCTTCGCCTGCCGGCCGCGCGAGACCTGCAGCCTGAAGGGCTTCGGCGAGCTGCGGGTCCATGAGCTGCTCGGGCTCGGCGCGGCCTGAGCAGCGCAGCGACACCGCTGTCGCGACCGGGCGGAGCAGACGACAGTCGACGCGCCGCGTTGACAGTTCGCGAGCCTCTCCCGCATATGCTCGCGGTACAGAATTTGCACGGGACGGTCGATGGCGAACAAGGTCTACAAGGATGCCAGGTCGGCGCTCGAAGGCGTGCTGCAGGACGGCATGATGCTGATGTGCGGCGGCTTCGGCCTGGTCGGCATTCCCGACAAGCTGATCCGCGCGGTGCGCGAGCTGGGCGCGAAGAACCTCATCTGCGTGTCGAACAATGCCGGCATCGACGGCGCCGGGCTCGGCCTGCTGCTCGAAACCGGGCAGGTCAAGAAGATGATCTCGTCCTATGTCGGCGAGAACAAGACCTTCGCCAAGCTCTACCTCGAGGGCAAGCTCGAGCTCGAGTTCAACCCGCAGGGCACCCTGGCCGAGCGCTGCCGCGCCGGCGGTGCCGGCATCCCGGCCTTCTACACCAGGACCGGTGTCGGCACCCTGGTCGCCGAGGGCAAGGAGACCAAGGTCTTCGACGGCGAGGAATACCTGATGGAGCGCGGCCTGTTCGGCGACATTGCGCTCGTCAAGGCATGGAAGGGCGACGCTGCCGGAAACCTCGTCTATCGCAAGGCGGCGCGGAACTTCAATCCGATGATGGCGACGGCGGCGAAGCTGTGCATCGCCGAGGTCGAGGAGCTGGTGCCGGTCGGCGCCATCGATCCCGACCATGTCCACACGCCCGGCATCTTCGTGAAGCGCATCCTGTGCGGCGCGCCCTACGACAAGCAGATCGAGCAGCGCACCATTCGCAAAGCCTGAGCAGATTTGGGCGAGGAGAACACTCACATGGCCTGGACCCGCGATCAGATGGCGGCGCGCGCCGCCAAGGAACTGAAGGACGGCTACTACGTCAATCTCGGGATCGGCATCCCGACCCTGGTGTCGAACTACGTGCCGGAGGATGTCGACATCACGCTGCAAAGCGAGAACGGCATGCTGGGCGTCGGCCCCTTCCCGCTGGACAACGAGGTCGATGCCGACATCATCAATGCCGGCAAGCAGACCGTGACCGAGCTCAAGGGCACGTCCTACTTCTCCTCGGCCGACAGCTTCGCCATGGTGCGCGGCGGCCATATCGACCTCTCCATCCTGGGCGCCATGGAGGTGGCCGAGAACGGCGACCTCGCCAACTGGATGATCCCGGGCAAGATGGTGAAGGGCATGGGCGGCGCCATGGATCTCGTGGCCGGCGTGCGCCGCGTCATCGTCACCATGGAGCACGTCTCCAAGGACGGCGCCTCCAAGCTCCTCAAGGAATGCACCCTGCCGCTGACCGGCCGGCGCGTCGTCGACATGGTGATCTCCGAACTCGGCGTCTTCGCCGTCGACAAGAAGGGCGACGGCGGCGTCACCCTGATCGAGCTGGCCGACGGCGTAACCGTGGACGAGGTCAAGGCCAAGACCAGGGCCAGGCTCACGATCGGCGCCGGCGTGAAGGAAAAGGTCGCCTGACCGTTGGTGACTTTTCGTCGACACCGCTCCAGGTGACACGACCGTGAAGAGAAAGGTCCCTCGCGGCTGGGCGCGCGCTACTGCTGGCGAAGTAAACTCCGCCAAAGTGGCGCGTCTTCTGTACGATCGGCGATGATCGCGCCACTGGAGTGGCGCGCCCATAGGCGCTAACTGTAGCCCGTCCAGCAATGTCCTCATCCTGAGGAGGTCGCGTAGCGACCGTCTCGAAGGATGGGCAACACACGAGGTCGCTGTAACGGCGGTGTCGCAGCACCTGATTTGGCGCCGACCAAAGGGCGAAGGTTCCTTCGCCCTAATCGAGACGCGGCCCTCTGGGCAGCTCCTCAGGGTGAGGTCTTCTGCAAAACTAGCGCCTATGAGTGGAGCGCCCCCAGCCGCGAGGGACCTTCTCCTTGGTGTCAGGCGTCGACGAGATTGAACCGCTTCTCGATGCGGTCGAGCCGCTCGTCCATCCGGTCCATGCGCGCAGCATGTGCCGCCAGATCGACATGGAATTGCGCACGCTTGGTGGCGAGCGGGCTGGGGCGCCGGAAGAACTCGTCCAGCTTTCCTTCCATGCGCTGCATGCTGTCGCGAATATCGAGCAGCAGCGACAATATCTGGTTGTCCGGCTGGCCGGTCATGATACTCAAAATAGGTAGGTGACAGCGTGGGGTCGATCGCTCCACCCCATGGCCGCCGCCTGCCGCGCCCGCTATCCTCGGCGGCCATGTGAGGCCAGCCAGGAGCAAGCACATGACGACGGCGAACGAAGGCCAGGAGCTGACGCGGATCGGGCCCGGCACGCCGATGGGCCAGCTGATGCGGCACTACTGGCTGCCGGCGATGCTGTCGTCGGAGCTCGAGCGCGACGGGCCGCAGGTCCGCCTGATGCTGCTCGGCGAGAAGCTGGTCGCCTTCCGCGACAGCGCCGGCCGGGTCGGCGTGCTCGACCAGCGCTGCCCGCACCGCTGCGCCTCGCTGTTCCTCGGGCGCAACGAGCAGGGCGGGCTGCGCTGCGTCTATCACGGCTGGAAGTTCGACGTCGCCGGCAACTGCCTCGACATGCCGAGCGTGCCCGAGAGCCAGGACTTCAAGCACAAGGTCAAGGCCAAAGCCTATCCGACTGTCGAGCGCGCCGGCCTGGTCTGGGTCTACATGGGCGACCTTGGCGGCGACCTCGCGGGCGAGCGCGCCGCTCCGCCGCCGCTGCCCGGCTTCGAGGTGCTCGACCTGCCGCCCGACGAGATCAACGTCAGCATGATGATGCGAAGTTGCAATTGGCTGCAGGCGCTCGAAGGCGAGATCGACACGGCGCATTTCGGCTACCTGCACGGCGGCCACGTCGACCCGCGCGACGTGCCGGAGACCGATCCGTTCTACTTCACCATCACCAACCGGGCGCCCCAGTACCACGTCGCCGACGCGCCGTGGGGCACGCAGTATGCCGGCTACCGTGGCGCCGGGCCGGACACGACCTACTGGCGCTTCGCCAACTTTCTCTTTCCCTGCTGGTCGCAGGCGCCCAACGGCGAGTTCGCGAGCCACATGCATGCCCGCGCCTGGGTGCCGATCGACGACGGTCACACCATGTTCGTCTTCATCTGGTGGAAGAAGGCCAGGTCGGCGCAGGCGCTGCCGCAGCCCCGCTTCAAGGATGGCACGCCGATCGGCGGCACCGGCCGCGGCGGCATCAAGATGCTGCCCAACACCACCGACTGGCTGGGCCGCTGGCGCATGGCGATGAACGAGGACAACGACTGGGGCCTCGATCGCGAGGCCCAGCGCAGCAACCGGATCTACAGCGGCATCGACGGCATCCATCTGCAGGACCAGGCGATCACCGAGAGCATGGGGCCGATCACCGACTTCGCCTGGGAGCATCTGGCGCCGTCCGACCAGATGATCACCCGAACGCGCCGCCGACTGCTACTGGCCGCGCGCGCCTTGCGCGACAATGGCACCCCGCCGCCCGGCGCCGGCCAGCCGGAGGTCTATCGCGGCGCGCGCAGCGGCTACTTCCTGAGCCAGGACCAGAGCGCCTGGCACGAGGTCTATGCAAGGACGCTGGCGCAAGCGGTTCATCCGTAGTCTCGCTGGACCGCGGGGAACGCGGATTTGCCATTTTGTCCGTTCCCAACCGGAGCCGAGCATAGCGAGGCGCAGTCGAGGGACCTTTCTTGCTGAGGCTGCAAGAAGAAAGGTCCCTCCACTACGCCTCGCTATGCTCGGCTTCGGTCGGGATGACGGATTTATTGTCATGTGCGAATGCCCTGACGCTGGACCGCGGGCGTCCCGCCCGCTCAAGATGGCGACGAGCGGGCGGGCCCCTTCGGCAGGCTCAAGGCGAGCAGCTCGCTGGTTAGAGGAGAATGAGGGCCGACAATGCGCAAGACCTGGATCGAGGTGGCGCTGAACGGCGGCTGGAGCCGGCGCCATCAGCCGGGCGTTCCCGTCGAGGTCGAGGCGATCGTCGCCGAGGGCATCGCCTGCGCGCGCGCCGGCGCCGCCATCATCCACACCCACGCCTATCTGCCCGACGGCACGCAGACCTTCGACTGGCAAGTCTATGCCCGCATCATCGAGGGCATCCGCGCCGAGGTCGACGTGCCGGTCTACCCGTCCTACCCGATGACGCAGGGCATCGACGTCGCCGGCGAGACCGCGCCGCGCTTCGCCCATGTCGAGGCGCTGGCCGCGCGCGGCCTGCTCGACTTCGCGGTGATCGACCCGGGCAGCGTCAACTTCACCACGGTGACGACCACGGCGACGACGAAGCCCGCCCACACCTATCTCAATCCCGAGGCCCACATCCGCCACGCGCTCGACTTCGCCCGGCGCCACGGCTTCCATCCCGCCTTCGCCATCTACGAGCCGGGCTTCACCCGCGCCGGCGCTGCACTCGCCCGCGCCGCCGGCGTCAAGCCGCCGCTCTACCGCTTCATGTTCTCCGAGAGGCTCGCCTTCGGTTTCCCGCCGCGGCCCTGGGCGCTCGCCGCCCATCTCGCGCTGCTCGCCGAGGAAGCGCCCGGCGTGCCCTGGATGGTCGCCGGCCTCACCGTCGACGTGCGGCCGCTGATCGGCGAGGCGGTGGCGCAGGGGGGCCATGTCCGCGTCGGCCTCGAGGACGCGCCGCTCGGCAGCGCCGTGAGCAACGTCGCCTGGGTCGAGGACGCCGTCCGCCTCGTCCGCCAGCACGGCGGCGAGCCGGCCACGGCGGCCGAGGTGAGGGCGGAGCTGAAGGCGCTGGCGGCGGGCTAGAGTCTTCGTTGGGGAGCGCGCCACTCCGATGGCGCTCATGCTCTTCCGGACCGCGGGCATCTTGCCTGCACGAAGCACGATCATGAGCGGGCAAGATGCCCGCGGTCCGGACATGAGCGCCATCGGAGTGGCGCGCGCCCAGCGATGAGTCCGCCCGCCCTCCGAAACGGCACCATCGCCGCCTCGCCAGCAATCCGCTAAAGGCCGGGCGATGTCGTCTGCGTTTCCGCGCCAGGGGCTGGTGATCGTCGCCGTGATGGCGATCACCTACGTCGCCAGCCATTTCTTCCGGGCGTCCAACGTCACGATCGGGCTCGACCTGATGCGCGACCTGCAGATCGGCCCGGGCGCGCTGGGCGCGCTGACCGGCGCCTTCTTCTTCGGCTTCTCGGCCATGCAGATCCCGTGCGGCTTCTTCTTCGACCGCTTCGGGCCGCGTCTCACGGTGACGGCGATGCTGCTGGTGGCGCTCGTCGGCACGACGCTGTTCGTGCTGGCGCCCGACTGGCCGCTGTTGCTCAGCGGCCGCGTGCTGATGGGCGCGGGTTTCGGCGTCATGCTGATCGGCAGCATGGTGCTGATCTCGCGCTGGTTCCCGCCCGACCGCTTCTCGACACTCTCCTCGCTGGTCCTGTCGATCGGCCTGATCGGCAACCTGCTGGCGACGACGCCGCTCGCCTGGGCAACGGAGCAGGTCGGCTGGCGGCCGCTGTTCGGCATGGTGCTGGCTTTCACCGCGATCGCCACGCTCGCGGTGTGGCTGGTCGTGCGCGATGCGCCGCCCGACCATCCCTTCCTCGCCCGCAAGACCGAGTCGGTCACCGAGATGGTGCGCGGCCTCGGCGAGGTCCTGCGCAACCCGCAGCTCGTCTTCATTCTGGCGCTGAATTTCTGCAACTACGCCTGCACCTTCACGGTGCAGGGCCTGTGGGGCGGGCCGTTCCTGCGCGAGGTGCACGGCTTCTCGCCCATCGCATCGGGCAACGTGCTGCTCTCCGCCGTGGTCGCCTACCAGGTCGGCATGCTGGTGTTCGGCCCGCTCGACCGCCGGCTCGACACGCGCAAATGGATCGCCTTCGGCGGCACGCTGATGATCGTCGCCATCCTGACCGGGCTCGCGCTGTGGGGCCGGGCGCCGGCGTGGGCGGCCGCCGGCGGGATCGTCGCCATCGGCTTCGTCAGCGCGTCGAGCACCATGATCATGACGCACGGCCGCGGCATCTTCCCCGACCGGCTGATCGGCCGCGGCATGGCGACCATGAACACCAGCGTCATGCTGGGCGTCGCCTGCATGCAGAGCCTGTCGGGCGTCATCCTGGGCGCCTTCGCGCCGCTCGCCGACGGGGCGCGATCCGAGACAGCCTACCGCACGCTGTTCGGCGTCATGGCGGTGGTGCTGGCGCTGGCGCTCGCAATCTACGCCCGCTCGAAGGACGTGAAGCCGAGCGACGAGCTCAAGGCGAGATTCCGGGAGTTGCGCTGATCGCCTGCTCTCTTGCGGGCGCTGCCGCCCCAGCGAAGCTCCGCGGGCTGCGATGATCGCTTGCGGCGGTCGCCTCCGTGTCCGCGGAATTCCGCGCGCTCGGCTGACTGGCGGCGGCGGTCGCTGCCGCACAGGCGAAATTCCGCGAGCTGGGTCGACCGCGCGGCGATCAACGCCGACCGCCTTGCGGCGGTCGCCGCCGCGTGAAAGCATTTGCCGACGCCCAGCTGTCATCCCGAGCGCAGGGCGGGACCTGTGTCGACGCACCAAGGATCCCTCGCTGCGCTCGGGATGACGACTGTATCGCAACCACGACCGACCGGAGGAAGCGCCATGGATGTCGGCATGATGATGATCTTCGCCAGCTACGGCTGGGAGGGCTGCTCCGACCAGCGCGTGTGGGACGAGGAGTTCCGCCTCGCCCGGCTCGCCGCCGACTCGGGCTTCGACTGCCTGTGGTCGGCCGAGCATCACTTCAACGACTACTCCTTCGTGCCCGACAACCTCGCGCTGATGACGCACCTCACCGCGCTGTGCCCGAACATCGACGTCGGCACGGCCGCAGTCATCATCCCGTGGCACGATCCGCTGCGCGTCGCCGAGAACGCCGCCGTGCTCGACATGCTGAGCAAGGGCCGCCTGCGGCTCGGCCTGGGCCGCGGCCTGGCGCGGCGCGAGTTCGCCGCTTTCCGCATGAACATGGACGAATCGCGCGGCCGCTTCGACGAGGCGGCGCCGATGATCGTCGAGGCGCTGCGCACCGGCTTCATGGAAGGCGACGGCAAGTACTACAGGCAGCCGCGCATCGAGATCAGGCCGCGGCCGATGCATTCCTTCGACGGCCGGATCTACGCCGTGGCGTCGAGCGAGGATTCGATTGATTCGGCGGCCAAGCTCGGTGCCCATATCGTGATGTTCGCCGACCGGCCGTGGGAGATGCGCGTGCCGATGATCGAGCGCGGCCGCGAGCTGCACCGCAAGTACCACGGCGGCGAGCCGCCGACGATCATGCTCACCGAGTTCTGCATCTGCGGCACCGATCTCGCCGCCACCGAGGACGAGGCGCGGCGCTACCAGGGCAAGTTCGTCGAGAGCAACTTCCATCACTACGAGTTCCTCGGCGAGCACTTCAAGAACGTGAAGGGCTACGACGCCTACCAGCAGAAGGCCGAGCTGGCGCGCAAGGCGGGCGGCCTCGAGGGCGCCGTCACCGGCTTCATGCAGGCGGCGAGCTGGGGCACGCCGGACAAGATCCTGCGCGGGCTCGAGGCGCGGCGGAAACTGGTCGGCGACTTCGAGCTCAACGTCGCCTTCCGCTTCGGCGGCACGCCCTTCGAGGTCGCCGAGCGCGGCTTGAAGCTGTTCGCCAAGGAAGTGCTGCCGGTGGTCAAGAGCTGGGGCCCGGCCAAGGTCGCGCAGGCGGCGTAGCCGCCCGGAGTCTTGCGGACCGCGAGCGTCCCGCTCGCTCATGAATCTCGAGCGGGCGAGACGCCCGCGGTCCGGAAGACGATGACGCCTGCAATCTCAACCCTTGTCGTGGCGGATGATGCTGATGTGGCCGTCCGCCTCCAGGTACGCCGCCTTGACCTCGGCGGCGTCCTCGATGCCTTCCTCGCGCAGCTGCGCCCTCAGCTCCCCCCGGGTGACGAACTCGCGGCGCATGTTGCGGGGCAGGAAGCGGCCGTTGTCGATGAGCTTGAGCTTGGGCTCGCGGATCAGCCGCTCGACGGCGGGAAACCTGAACTGCGCCCATTCGATGGCGTAGCTCCACAGCAGCACTGTGCCGACCAGGATGGCGCCTTCGGAGACCGACTCCGCCTTGGCCGCCATGGCATTGCCCGAGACCTCGGCCAGCAGCACGATGACCAGCACGTCCGACGTGCCGATGTCGCCGACCTGGCGGCGCAGCACGAGCCGCAGCAGCACGAAGATCACCAGATACATGATGGTGCCGCGCAGGAACAGATCGAGCAGGGAGTGCTGCGGCACCAGCATCGACTGCCAGTCGACCGACCATACCTCGTTCATTCACGCCTCGCGTCAATCGCGCCGTGCGTCATCGCTTCGTGCGTCATCGCTTCGCGCGTCCAACGGCCGGACGATGCGGGCGTTGCATCGGCTGGAAAAAACGCGCCGATCGAGGGGCATCGTGCGAAGATTTTGCAAGCCTGATTTTTGCGTCATTTGCGTCTTTGCGTCAGTGCCCCTTTGGAATCAAGCGCTTGCGACTGACGCAAGAGCAGATGCCGATCCCGGTTTTGCGTCAGCCCGGCGTTTTGCGTCAGCCGGGTGCGCGGTGGCGGCGTCGCTCGCCGGGCGCGCGGCGACGGCATCGCTCGCCGGCGCGGCGAACTTCCCGCTCACCGCCATGGCGCTGGCATCGACGCGGCCGAATGCGGCCTCGGCCATGACCTCGCGCTTGCGCATGATCCATCCTCCTTGATGCTGCGCCGTCGCCGGCAACAGGGCGTCGCCGGCCTTCGCCAAGGCTAGGCGAGATTTACGCGACGTCAACCCGGCCCAGCCGAGCATCGGCAGGAAGCACCCCGATCCGGTCCCCGTACGTCCGATGGAGGTGCGGCAATGGAGACGATCACGGGTGCGGGCCCCACGGCGCGGCGGTCAGCAGCTTGACCTCCTGGGACACCAGCAGCTGTCGGAACTTCGGGGCGAAGCCTTCGATGAAATCCTTGTTGGCGTAGACAGAGGCCCAATGGGCGCGGCGGCCGGCATCGTCGGCGAACTTCCAGAGATGCACGATCTGGTTGATCATGCCGGTATCGGCCTGGAAGTAGCCGACCAGGTTCTTGTCGTGGCCGCCCTTGTGCAGCGCCGGGAAGCCCAGCTCCTGGTAGAGCTTCACCGCCTCGGCCATCTTGCCGACGTGGAGCGTGTAGGTGCGCAACTCGTAGAGTGCCATAGCGATATGCTCCGGGTGTTGAAGCGAATACTGGAGCGTGTGCGACCATCATTGTCCTCCCCAGCGAAGCTGGGGAGGAGATCACAGCCCGATCCGTTTCCTGAACGCCTCGTCGCGCAGGGCGACATCCTGGCCGATCAGGTCGTCGGCCGCCGCGCCGTCGCAGAGATAGACAAGGCCGCGCACGGCGTGCTCGACCGGCGTCAGATTCTCGCGCGGGATCTGGCTGATCATGTTGACGCCCGAGGCGCGGATCTTGACCTGCATGTCGGTGTCGATGGTGCCAGGAGAGAAGCCGAAGACGCGGAGGCCGCGGTCCGGCGTCTCAAGCACGATAGCCCGCGTCATCATCGCGAGCCCCGCCTTGCCGGAGCAGTAGGCGCTCCAGCCCTCGAGCGGCCGGTAGGCCGCGCCCGAGGAGACGTTGACGATGGTGCCGCCGCCCGCCTCGACCATGCCGGGCAGCACGGCGCGCACGGCATTGTAGGCGCCGATCAGGTTGATGCGGATGCTGTCGGCCCACGCCGCCGGGTCGGACGACACCAGCTCGGCGATCGGCTCGATGACGCCCGCGTTGTTGACCAGGATATCGAGCCGGCCGAAGCGCTGGCGCGCCGCCGACACCGCGCGCTCCACGCCTGCGTAGTCGGCGACGTCGCAGCCCATCGCCTCAGCGCGCCCGCCCGCGCCGGCGATCTCGCGCGCCACCGCGGCCGAGGCCTCGCCGCTCCTCGACACCAGCATCACGCCGGCACCCGCCTTGGCCAGCGCCCGCGCCACGCCCTCGCCCAGGCCGCGGCTCGCCCCGGTGACCAGCGCGACTTTCCCCTGCAGACTCGTCATGATCTCCCCCTCGCGTGAGACGCGACCTTACACCCTGAACGGGAGCAAGCCAGATGAGTCGTCTGTTCGGCGAAATGCGCCAGGTCGGGATCGTGGTCCGCGACATCGAGGCCGCCATGAAGCACTGGGTCGAGGTGTGCGGCGTCGGGCCGTGGTTCTACACCGACAGGCTCGCCGTCACCCAGTTCAGCTACCGCGGCCAGCGCCACGACGACGTCTACGTCTCGATCGCGCTCGCCAATTCGGGCGAGGTCCAGCTCGAGCTGATCCAGCAGCGCTGCCAGACGCCCACCATGTACCGCGACTTCCTGGCCGCCGGCCGCGAGGGCATGCAGCACTGGTCGAGCTGGCCGGTCGACTACGACGACATCCTGAAGCGCGCTCTCGCGAAGGGCTACACGATCGGCCAGGAGGGCGACAGCGTGCGCGGCCGCTTCGTCTATCTCTGGCAGGAGGGCCATCCCGGCACGGTGATCGAGATGGCCCACATGACCGACGCGCGCCGCCGCATCTTCGACGGCGTGCG
>NZ_JBFWZI010000193.1:0-13294 GCF_050185545.1 Reyranella sp.
GCTTGATGTCGACGGCTTTGCCTTTGTAGGTGAAGCTCGAATTGCGCGCGATCACGAACAGCGACTTGAAGCGGGAGAGCGCGGTGATGATCTCCTCCACCATGCCATCGGCAAAATACTCCTGCTCCGGATCGCCACTCATGTTGTGAAACGGCAGCACGGCGATGGACGGCTTGTCGGGCAGGGGGAGCGGGCGGCTTGTGTCCGTAAATGCATTGCGCGCGGCGGGCACTGCAGCCACACGTGCCGCATAGACGCGAATCGGCCGGTCGATGTTCTTCAGCGACCTTTCGCCGAGATCGTCAAAGCCAAAAGACGTCTTGGCACGTACCTGCCGGAAGGCGTCATCCGACAGGAAAACACCGCCGGGCTCACACTCGTTCTCGACACGCGCCGCGACGTTGACGCCGTCGCCGAAGATGTCGTCGCCGTCGATGATGATGTCGCCCACGTTGATGCCGATACGAAGACTGAGATTGCCGGCGCGGGCCGCCATCGCTGCCTGCACCGCCATCGCGCATGTCACCGCATCGACCGCGCTCGCGAACTCTACCAGCATGCCGTCGCCAGTGGTCTTGACGATGCGGCCTTTGTGCTCGGCGATGGCGGGATCGACAAGCTCGCGCCGCAACGTCCTTAGCGCATCCAGCGTGCCGACCTCGTCCGCCGCCATGAGTCGGGAATATCCGGCGACGTCCGCCGCCAGAACAGCCGCCAGCCGCCGTTCCACCCGTTCTGCGCTCACCAAATACCCCAACAAAGGGAAATTCAGCCGCTTCAACAAAGCACGCCATACTGCCGTCGGTCTAGAGCGAATGTCCGAGTTGGGTCAGGCGCGGTTTGACCTCCCGTTCGCCATGTCCAGTGTACCCCCCATGAAGAGACATCCCCGGCGACCGTCGGCGGAGCGATGAAGGGTAGATATCGGCGAGGATAGAACTGGAGGGTCCCGATTCGAATGGGGGACATGGTCGGCGCCGCCATTGGCGATTTCGTCCCAATGGGACATCGCCAAGCGACGTTCGCGAAAAGGCTCGTTCTTTCGAGGTAACCATGATGAAGCAGCTCGCGGTTGCTGTGCGCGCCACTGCCGTTGCCGTGCCCGGTCTCCTGCGTGACCTGGCAGGTCTCAGTGGTGTCGGGCTCGTGGCCTACGGCGCCTGGCTGATTTACCCGCCGGTCGGCTTCATCGTCGGTGGCAGCCTTCTGATCCTCGGCGCCTTGCTACTGGCGCTCGGTCACCGCTCGACCGGCTGATGCCAGGACTGTTCGGGTCGCTGGTCTCGGGCCTGCGACGCGGCGAGGTGAAGGTGGCGGACGCGTCCGCCCTGACGGGGCCTGTTCGGCCAGCCCAACGCGCGCTCCGGCGTGTCTGTCACCGTCGACAGCGCCCTGAAGGTGTCGACGGTGTTCGCCTGAGCTTGCCATAGCCGACCTGCTCGCCGATGGGTCAAAGAGCGCTGAGGCGTTGGCAAGGCAGACCGCGACGCACGTGCCATCGCTCCATCGCTTACTGCGTGCACTTGCGAGCCTAGGCTTGGTCGAGGAGGTGGAGCCCGCCGATTTCGCACTGACGGCATTGGGCGCCCAGTTGCGTACGGCTGTGCCAGGCTCGCTGCGCAACCGCGCTCGTCTGTTCTGCGGAGAGCGGTCGTGGCGATCATGGGGCGAATTGCTCCACAGCGTCCGGACCGGCGAGACGCAGATGCAGCATCTCTATGGAATGGGAAGTTTCGAGTACCTCGCCGCGCATCCGCAACACGCCTCGATTTTCAACGACTCCCAGCTCCACGGGTGGCGACCGGCGCGGCCAACCCAGTCCGTCAAGGTCGAGCGGTCGATCATGACGCCCTGGCGGGCCCACATCTGCGCCTGGCGATAAAGCGGCAGATGGTCGGCATACTTGGCGACCAGCACCTGCGCCACCAGCGCCTCGGTCGGCAGGGCGGAGGTCGAGAACCTGACGCTGGCACTGGGTGCGGGGGACACCTTTGGCATCGGCAACGGGCTGGCCAACGTGCTGTCGGGCAATGAGGGCATCAACACGCTGCTGGGCCTCGAGGGCGCCGACACGGTCGACGGCGGGGCGGGCGCCGACTACCTGCTGGGCGGGGTGGGCGACGATCTCTACCGGGTCGACGACACGTTCGACCTGGTCGACAGCATCATGTTCGGCCGCGGCGGCGCCGAAGGGCCTCCGCGGAAACCGCGAGAAGGCCGTCGTCCATTCGGGTACAAGAAGCGCGTTCGCGGCCGTTTTGGAGGGAACCATGGAAACCCCCGTCGAGATGCTGAGCCTTGCGAATTCCAAGCGTGCCATGGCGGCCCGTGCGCGGAGATGGGCGGATCAGCTTGCGACCTCTATCGATCGGGATCGGCTCTTGCTGCACGCCGATCAACTTGAGGTGGAGGCTGCCGATCTGGAGCGGGAAGCGCGAGCGGCTCGCTGAAGGCGAAGGGCAAGGCGCGGGCCAGCGCTTCCCCTGACGCCGCGCCGCCATCGAGGCCTACGCCAAGAGCAGCGACGTTTCTGTCTCGGAAGCGGCAGCATCGCCTGGTCGTGCTTGCGCCTCAGCGAAGGGGGAAGTCAGGGAAGCCCGCTACTCAGGTTTGAAATCTGATGCACAAGGAAAGGTCTGGGGTGTCCCTGCGGCGACCAGCGTCCTATGTTTCCCAAGGGGGACAGTGGGGCAATGGGTTTCACGATCACGTGGCAGGTGTCGGGCCGCCTTCAAACGATTAAGGTGGCATCAGCGTGGGAGGCTGTAACGGAACTCACCCGGCGTGGTGCATGGAACACTACTGGCTTGAAGATCAAAGCGCCCGAAGTTGGGACCAGCTTGGACGAGTTAGCTGACCTTGCCGCCGGACAGGGGGACGATAGCCAATTGCGGGCCAAGAAGTCGGCCGCAGGCCGCCTAGGCGGCCTTAAGGGTGGCAAAGCTCGCACAGCGGCGATGACGCCTGAGCAACGTAGGGCGGCCGCAGAAAGAGCAGCGCGAGCGCGCTGGGAAAGACCGCGGACAGCCCCGTTAGGCGCTCGAGAGCGCCCGCGCCCGCCCGGGAGGTCTGACAGCCAGCCGAGGGCGAAATCGCTTCCACGAGTAGAAAAATCGGACTAGCTCAAACAGGTTGCCGTCAGAACAGACCGCTACGTCAGGGTCTTGGTAGAGGTTCACGGGACGTCGCGAGCGGTCGCCCGGGAGAGGATCATGACCATGATAGAGCTGCCCGTTGACGCGAAGCGCAGGTTGGTTGCTGGCGCCTTGCAAGTGCTCGACCAACTCGACGCTAAGAACCGCGATCTGGATAGCTGGGAGCGGCACTTCCTCGTACAGGCCATAGGCAACATGGAAGCCGATGCGTTCGCGACAGCGATCCGACAGTTACTGAACTATGCAAAGCAACCATCAGAGCGAGACGCCGCGGCTGTCCAGGCAATCGCCAATCAGCCAAAGGTCGACACCAAGGGCGAGCTTCGGCAAAGGCTTGAAATGGTGAAGGCGCGCCTTGCGTCCGAGTGATATGCCCCAGCGCCATCAACTCGACCTTGCCGTGCGGCCGAAGCCTCGGCAGGCCCGAGCTGCGAGAGGGAGGCCGGTGGCGCGGGGAATTTGATATGCCGCCGGCCTCCCAGGCGATTTGCTCGCGCAGCCGCCGGTTGATCCTGTAGCCCCTCACGGTGACGAAATCGCGGCACCGTGCGGCCCATTCGACGAAGCCGACGCGATTCTCGCTGAAGCGCTGCACGGCGCCGCCGCGGTGGATGCACACCAGGCCGGCCTCGTGCGCGCGCTGGTACGCGACGAAAGTCGAGAGCTTGCCGAACTCGGTGCGGAGCGCCGGGTCGGCGTCGAAGGCGGCCTTGCAGCGCTCGTCGATCGGGACGGACCTGTCGGCCAGGATGCGGACGCCGACAGCGGCGACGGCAGAACCGGGGCGCGGCGGGCCGGCAACGTGGTAGGCGGAATGATATCGGCGCGCGGCGGTGAACATCAGGCCGCCTTGCGCGCCTGTCGCGCGGCCGGCAGCAGCTCGCGCAACCGGCCAAGGCGGCGCGCGGGGGTGTGCGCAGCGGAGCTCGGGAAGTAGCCGTGAAGCGACCACAGCGCCGGCTGCGGCACCGAGACGGGATTCACGCCGCCCAGCAGCTCCGCAAGAAGGTGCTCAGGAAAACGCCCCCTGGAGGTCGGGGCGGCCGCCGCCCTTGAGCGCGGCGTTGAGCAGCCGCATTTCTTCGCGGCCGGCCTCTATCGTGGCGAGCAGCTTGGCGGCGCGCTCGCCGATGTCGTGCAGCTCGGCATAGGGCGGCGACAAGAGCGGATTCCTGCGCCTTCGCCTGTTGGCCGATCGCCTCGACCTCGGCGGCGCGCTCGCGTACCTCAGCGTCGGCGATGCGTTTCTCGAGTTCGCGCTTTGCGGCGTGTCGTCGCTCGATCTCGCGATTGCCGGCTTTGATGTCGATCTCGATCGTCTCAATCTCCGGCTCAGTGCCCCGCAAAAGCAACTCCTGGCGGCGGGCCTCGAGGGTAGCGCGCCCTTTTTCGTGCGCCTATTCTACCGGCGTGCCGAAGCGATTATCCCGCCACCAACTCACACTCTGGCCGGCCGACTCTGTGAGGTGGTCAACGCCTTGGTTCGACGCAGATGATCCCCGGCGGGCCAAACGGTCTGGGCAATGGCGCACGCCTGGGCTGAACGAACTGAGGACGCACGGGAAGAGGAGGCGGTCATGAAGGTCGTCGGACACGACACGTGGGCGGTCCGCATCCCGTACGAAGAACACCGCGCGGCAACGCACATCGTCCTCCGGCTGAACACGGATGAAGGGGCGCAGGGCGTGTCCTACCTGACGGCACTCGTCCCCTGGACCGTCGCGCCAATACGTGCGGCTATCGACGCGCTGATGGAGAAAGTCCACGGCGCCAACCCGATGGCGGTCGAGAGCATCAACGCCGTCCTGCTGGCCAGGGCGGTCCGCCCACAGTTCGACGGCCTTGTTCGGAGCGCCGTCAGCTTGATCGACATTGCGCTCTGGGATCTCAAGGCGAAGGCCTTGTCCCAGCCGCTCTTCCGGCTGTTGGGAGGATCCACCAACAGGGTCCCGACCCACGCCGCGTGGAAACTCTTTCTGCGGTCCCCGGTTGACCTCAAGACGCTGGCCAAGATCGGCCGCGAGCACACGGCACGTGGCTTCCTAGCAATGAAGTTCCACGTGGCCGCCGTGCCGACGAAGGCGGAGGCGGTGGCGGTGACGCGCGTGCTGCGCGAAGCGGTCGGCAACGATGTCGAGTTGTACGTGGACATGAACTGGTCCCGAACCGTGGACAGCGCGATAGCTCTCGGCCGTGAGCTTGCTCCGTTCGACCTCTCATGGATCGAGGATCCGATTCCGCCAAACGACTACGACGGCCTTCGGCAGATCAGTGAAGCCTTGGAAACCCCAATCTGCGCCGGCGAGACCTTCCATCAGGCGCTGGAGTTCCGGAGCCTGCTCGAACGCCGCAGCGTTGAAGTCGTCATGATCGATCTAGAGGTCGGCGGAATTACGCAATGGCTCAAGATGGCCCACCTCATCGAGACATACCGCCTCCCGGTGACCAACCACGTCACGACGGAGGTCTCGGCACACGTCATTGCCGCGGTCAACGGCCTAACCGTTTCTTACCTCCCGTGGGCAGAGCCGCTCTTCAAGGAGGGCCTGCCCGTGCAAGATGGGCAACTCGTCTTGTTTGAGCGGCCGGGGCTAGGTCTGGAACTCGATCCGGCGGCACTGAAGAAGTATGCTCTGTGACGCGCATTACTGTAGTGTTGCGGATTCCAGCGAAAGCCGGACAGGTATTCCGAAGTCAAGCCGGACAGTGATTCCGACGTGAAGGCGGACAGCAAGGCAAACTAGAGCGGTGCCGGTTCCGATCTGAAGCCGGACAACCCGACCACTGTGGATATGGTCGGGATAAGTCGGCCGAAGCGGGCGTGTCCGAAGGTCAGCAGAGACTGCATTCGAGTGTCTCCATGAAGGGGAGCATCGGATGCCGTCGAGGAGAGAGCTGACCATGAGACAGATGCGGCAAGTGCTGCGGCTCCATGCCGAGGGACAGAGCATACGGGCGATCGGTCGGAGTGTCGGGCCGGCCCGCTCGACAGTGCAGGACGCCTTGAGACGGGCAGCGGCGGCGGGTCTGGTGTGGCCACTGCCCGAGGCCGTGACGGACGCGGGTTTGGAAGAGGCGATTGTTCGCGCGCGCGAGCACACGGGCAGGTCAACGGCATCGTGTCGAACCCGATTGGGCGTTGGTAGCACGCGAGCTGAAGCGGCCGGCGATGTCATTGCAGATTTTGTGGGACGAATATCGGGCCAGCCATCCTGACGGTTATGGCTATTCGCGGTTCTGCGACCTGTTCCGCGAGTTTGAGCACCGCCTCTCGCCGGTGATGCGCCAGCATCATGTGGCGGGCGAGAAGGCCTTCGTCGACTATTCCGGCAAGCGCGTGCCGATCGTCGATCCGCGAACCGGCGAGATCGGCGAGGTCGAGCTGTTCGTCGGCGTGCTGGGCGCTTCGAACCTGACCTTCGCCACGCTGACCGCGACGCAAAAGCTGCATGACTGGATCGGCGCGCATGTTCGTCTGTTCGTGTTCCTCGGCGGGGTACCCATCCGACTGCGCCGAGTTCTGCGTCGAGCGCAAGGTCGACGTCGACCGGCTGTTCACCCACCGCTGGTCGCTCGACCAGGCCGCCGAGGCCTACACGCTGTTCGACAGCTCCGGCGCTGAAGCTCAGCACCTCGTGCAGGCGCACCATCGTGTTGGCCGGTACCTTCAGGTACTTCGCATGACCGCCATGGGCATTGTTGCCGTAAACCTTGATCGGCACTTCCTGTGCAGAGCTGCTGCCAGCCCGAGCGGCAATGGCTGCACTGCGCACAGCCCTGGTAGTGGTGCACCATCATGCGATTCGCGATCGAGGCCGTCCGCCGCATCGACGTCCCGTTCGCCATCGAGCGCGAGACCAACGGCAAGCCACCCGAGGAACGACGGCGCGTGCGCCAGCAGCGCAGCCGGCCACGGGTCGAGGTGGCTCACGTCGTTGATTCGGATTTGCGACACGTACTCTTGGAACAGCAGTTCGAGCGCAATGGCGGCGCCGCCCGCATAGGGTTCGATGTATTCGCCGTCATCAAGTCCGTTGTCCCGGATCACCTGCTTGACGTACGCCGCGAGCTTGCCCTTGCCGCCGGGATATCGCAGCGGCGTGAAGTGAACGAGCCTTCTGGGCTCGTCTTCGTCGGCATCCTCACGGCCAGACGCACTCAAAGAGTGGCTGCGCGTGATCCCAAGCCGCCGTCAGATCCCGAGGGACTGGCGTCTGGTATCAATACCACTCGACGCCCGCCAGCCTTCGGGACCGGCGGGCGTCATTTTGAGCGGTCAACGGGCGTGAGGTTCATTGCTAAGTTCCTGCCGCCTTCGGTCGCGATCTCGAAGCTTACTTTCTGGTTTTCCTTGAGGCCGTCCAGGCCCGCACGCTGAACCGCGGTGATATGGACGAAGACGTCCTTGCCGCCGCCATCGGGCTGAATGAAGCCGTAGCCCTTCGTAGCGTTGAACCACTTCACCGTGCCTGTAGCCATGTTCGTCTTTCCGGGTAGAGCGCGAGAATGCGCGGCGGCAAGTGTAGCGGCTTCGGCGATGAAAAACCCGGCCGCTGGTGTTGCCGGCCGGGCCTTCAATGGTTGCGACGCCGCGACGTTCAGACCGGCGTGAACACGCCGACGATGCGGGCGGCGATCGCGATCTCGCCGGGCGCCGCCTCGTATGTCGAGTAGACCCGGTTTTCCTGATAGACCCGCCAATGGCCGGGCCGATCGCCAGGGCTCACGCGCCGACAGACTTCGCCCAGCCCATCGTGGACGAAGTAGAGCCCCTCGCCGGTGAGCCGCCGCGTCGAACGGTCGACCAGCACCAGCGTGCCCGGCGGGTAGGTCAGCAGCATGATGTCGCCCTTGATCTCGGCCACATCGATGCCCGGCGGCAAGCCGCCCTTGCACCGCATCGTCTGCATCGGTGCGCTCTACGCCGAGCGCGACGCCGAGGGGCCGTTCGACGTGCGGGCCATCGGAGCCCGGCACATCGGCGAGAAGGACGAACGGAACCTGGTCGACAGCTTCCTGGACAGCCTGCCAGGCTATGACCGTGGGATGGGGCCAGTCCTGGTGAGCTTCAATGGCGGCGGGTTCGATTTGCCGGTGCTGCGCTATCGAGCCATGGCGCTCGGCGTGACTGCGCCCGCCTTATTCGGCCGATATGGCCGAGACTACTGGTACCGCTACGGGCGCGACCACTTCGATCTTTGCGATCTGGTGTCGGGCTTTGGCGCTTCGTCCAGGCCAAGCCTGAATGAGATGGCGGCCTTGCTCGATGTGCCCTCAAAGCTCCAAGGAATGGAGGGCTCGCAGGTCGAAGCATTCGTTCAGGCTGGTCGGCTCGACGACGTCGCGAGCTACTGTTTGGGCGACGTGATCACAACCTTCCGCCTGCTCCTGCGCTTTGCACTCGTGCGCGGCGAACTAGACGCCCGCACGCTGGGCGAGTCCGAAGCGTCGCTCGACCTGGCTGTCGAGCGTCTGGCCAAGCAACGGCCGATACTCCAAGCGATGCTGCGGAGCGCTTGATCTGACCGGTCACCACCGTCAGAAACGGCCGTTCCGCCTTTCTACATCGGACGATCCATGTCTTACGCCATCATCCGCGACCACAACGGCCGCCGCCACGAGGTCGATTTCGGCGCCGCTCCGATCCGTGTCGAGGTTCATGCCAGTGACGAGACCGTCGAAATCTTCGTCGAGGCGGACGTCGAGACACATCCTGAAAGTCGGCGCCGGTTCGCGATCCTGAGCATCCCTCGTCACCTGTTCAGCGAAGCAACCGGTCAGGCCGCCCAACGGGCGGCGCAGAAGCGGCGCTCATGATTCGACTTGCCATCTGGCTGTTGCTTGTTTTGATCGTTGCGTCGAGTGCGGTCGCGCAGGACCGTATTGTTGGTGTTGCCAGCGTGATAGATGGCGACACCATCGAGATCCATGGCACACGCATTCGCCTGCACGGCATCGACGCGCCGGAAAGCCGGCAAGAATGCACTCGACCAGACGGTGCGACATGGCGATGCGGTCAGCAGGCCGCGCTCGCCCTGTCCCATCACATCGGACGTGCCGTCGTCAGCTGCGAACCGCGCAATCGCGACCGCTATGGCCGTACCGTGGCCGTATGTTCACGGGGCAGCGAGGACCTCAATCGATGGATGGTCGCCAACGGTTGGGCAGTAGCCTTTCGCCGATACTCGTTCGACTATGTCGCCGACGAGGTCGCGCCCGTCTGGCCGGCGTAGGCCTGTGGTCGGGCGCTTTTCAAATGCCGTGGGACTGGCGACAGACACAGCGGAGGTGATGCAACTTTAGGCACCCCTGTTCCAGCGCCTTGAGGATCTGCGCCGTCGGCTTGTTCTGAAGTTGCTTGTTTTCCTGGTTGCGTATATTCGGTGGCCCGGGCCGGCGCATTTGTTCGAATTGATATGCTCGGCGCGCTGCAGCGAGAAGGAGACCTGATGCCCCGTAGAGCGTCCCTGAAATCAATCGAAGCGCAGATCCGAGCGCTCGAGGCCAAAGCCGAGGCGATCAAGCAGGCTGAAAAACCCGGCATCAAGCAGCTCAAGGCTCTTCTGAAGAAGTACAAGCTCACTCGGATCGACATCGATCAGGCTATCGGCAGCCCAGGCAGAAGCCGCACCAACACGCTCAAGGGGAAGAAGGTCCCGCCCAAGTATCGCAATCCGGCCAACCGGGGTGAGACATGGACGGGCCGAGGCCTGAGGCCCAGGTGGATGGTGGCCGCGATGAAGGGCGGCAAGAAGCTCGAGGACTTCGCCATATAGCCTGGGTTCGAACAGGAGCTGTTCGCCCCTTGCTCAATCACGCTCGGCCTACCATCCGTGCCCCACGGCCCGTTCGACCCGCCATGAGAGGCCCGGTTTGGTAGCGCCTGGAATGCTCCAGAACCTGTCCGTGGTTCGCTGGCTCGACGGCATCGAGCCGGCCTGGACCCTGCTCGATCAGAGCAGCTACGAGGCACTGCGCCTGCACTCGCAGCCACCAGGCGGTCCAATTCGACTTGCCTCCGACTTCTCGCCCGACGAGATCGTACACTCGCCCGTGGCGCGGAACACACTGATATTGCTGCATTCGGCGTCAGCCGCTCCGGGACTGAAGATGACGGCGACCGGAAATCTCACCCGCAACGTGGTCGCCGAGATGTGCGATCTTTTTTCCTGGCCGGGCTTCGACAAGACAACAGCCTTTCGCTTTCACAAGGTCATCAACGAGCCCGACTTCCTGCCGCTTCATTTCGTGCGCAGCCTTGCCCAGGCGGCCGGCTTGGTCCGTAGGCACAGGGGGTTCCTCAGTACCAGCCGATCTCGTCATGCTGTTCTGGAAGGCGCCGGCCGGCGCGCCCTTCAGGCAATCCCGTTCCACATGAGAAGCGCGCCGGCTCCTCCGGGTAGCCTTTCCGAACCTCAGCGACGCCAGCGGGCTGCGGCATCCGAAGTTCTGCGGTGTTCGGGAAGACCTGTAACCGGCCATGCCACGGGCGTAGAATCGCCTGCACTACGCACTGAACCAGCGGGGTGCGCATAAGCATTCCCGAGGCGGGAGGAGGCAAGTGATGCGCGTCCTGGTTGTCGGCGCTGGCGCGATTGGCGGCTACTTTGGCGGACGATTGGCTGAGGTCGGGCGAGACGTAAGCTTTTTGGTTCGCCCGACGCGTGCAGAGCACCTCGCTCGGCACGGGCTTCAAATCGTGAGTCAGCACGGAGACGCTTGCGTCCGCGTGCGAACATTGCAGGCGGGCCAAATCAAGGAACTTTACGATGTCGTTCTGATTGCCACAAAAGCCTATGGTCTCGATCAGGCAATCGTTGACTTCGGACCGGCGGTGGGTGACCACACCGTAATTTTGCCCCTGCTAAACGGCATGCGTCACATGGATGTTTTGTCGACCCACTTTGGCCCTCAGCGCCTGCTCGGCGGCTTGTGTAGCATTGCCGCAACCATGGATCGCGAAGGCCGCGTCGTACAATCAACGGTTCCAGTTCACGAAATCGTTATTGGTGAGCTTGGTGGAACCACTGAGCGAGTTGAGCGGATTGCCGAACTATTCAAGGGAGCCAAATGTGATGCGCGCGTAAGCAAGACCATCGTCCTCGATATGTGGGAGAAGTGGACCTGGCTGGCGACCCTCGCAGGGATTACCTGTCTAATGCGTGCGAGCGTAGGCGATATCGTTGCCGCACCGGGTGGGTGCGCGGCCACTCTTGCCCTCTTGGACGAGGTGACAAGGGTTGCCTCGGCCTATGGTTACCAGCCGAGGCATGAATATCTTGCCTACATCCGAAGTTTGCTCACTCGGGAAGGATCACCTCTGACGGCATCAATGTTCCGCGATATCGAGAGAGGTGCTGAAGCAGAAGGCGAGCACGTCTTGGGTGACTTAGGCTCTGACGCGTAATAAACGCCTCAAATGGGTTTGTCGTCGGGTTTGATTGTGTAGTTCCACTCGCCGTGGAAATGGTGACGTTCGATGTTGATCGCAGCCAATTCGGCTTTGGAGACTTTGATGCCGCGCGGATAGCGCGACCGATCGATCGCGCAGGTAACATTGAGGCCTTTCTCGGTTGAGGTGGCAGCGATCAGCTGGACGATGACTTTATGGCTGAGGAGTGGCTTGCCGCGCCAGTTCTGGGTGATGTACGCGAACAAGCGATGCTCGATGCGGTTCCATTTGCTGGTGCCGGGCGGGAAGTGGACGACCGTGAGGGCGAGACCTGTTTGATTGGCGAAGCGTTGCAACTCGCGTTTCCACAGATGAACGCGGGCGCCGTTGCTGCCGCCGCAATCGGCCGTGATCAGGAGACGATCGGCATCGCGAAAGCGGGCCTTGCCGAGCCGCTGCCACCAGCGACGGATGCTCTCGACCGCGAATGCCGCCGTATCGGCGTCGATGCCGATATTGACCCAGCCCTGGTTGGCGGCGATGTCGTAGACCCCGTAGGGCGCGACCTTGCCCAATCGCTTGATTTCGAAGTCGTGAACGCGGACCGGCTCGGGCTCGCCCTTGCGCCGCAACTCTCGACCACCGTTCTTGAAGTCGCCCACCAGCTCCTTTTTCTTGGTGTCGACCGAGATCGCCGGTTGGCCGAGGGCGAGCGCGGCCTTCACCTTGGCATTGATGTACTCGAACTGCGCATTGCGGTCGGGATGTTGCGTGCCCTCCCGGGTCTTGCGGTTGGCCTGACAGCTATAGTCCAGCTCGCGCAGCAGCAGGCCAACCAGCTTCTGGCTCGCCTCGAAGCCGTGCTGGCGCAGCGCCGTGGCGATGTTGCGTTGGCTGCGGCTGACCCAGCGCAGCGGCGACTGCGGATCGCCGCGGATCGCGCCCTCGATCAGTCTCTCGAGCCTCGCCAGGATGCCGGGTTGACGTTCAACCGCTCTCTTGCGGCCACCGCCGCGCCGCCGGATACGTTCCCCCAGCTCGTCGTTGCCAGCCTTCAACTCGGCAATGCCACGATTGATCGTGCTACGCGCGACCCCCGTCGCCGCAGCAACCGCCGTCACCCCGCCGCGGCCAAATGCCAGCGCCTCATTGGCCGCAAACAGTCGACGCCCTCGTTCATCCAGAAAACCCGCGATCCTGCGATAGCGGGTCCGAAGCGCATCAACATCACTCATCGCCACAAGATATCGATACCTCCAATCAGGTGTATCAATATATTGATTCCATTCTTGCGTTCATTCCCTTATTCAGATTCGATTATTTCGCGTCGGGTCCTTAGCGGACCGGGCGCGCTCCGCCGGATTGACAACGCCAGTTCTGGACCTCGCGCGGGCCCATGTGGGTGCGTACACAGCGCGCAGAACGCGGGAGCTGGGGTTGGGCTCAATGGCATAGCCAGCACTGGGCGTCATTCGCGGTCCCAGGAGACGCCCGTTCAGGGAGGTGTCGCTATGAATGTGGTCTACTTTGAGGACCTGAAGGCTGGCGATAGCTGGAAGTCCAGCGAGCACCTCGTCAATGGCGACGAAATGCTGGCGTACAACAAGAAAAATGACCCGTGGCCAATGCACGTTGATCCCGTCGCCGCCGCAAAGACACCTTTCGGCGGGGTCATCGCAAGTGGCGGGTACACCATCTCGCTCATGTATCGTCTAGGCCACGAAATCTACAACTGCGCAGATCGTCA
>NZ_JBFWZI010000194.1:0-12886 GCF_050185545.1 Reyranella sp.
CGGCGACTGTCAGCACCCCCGAGATCGCATAGGCCATCTGGTGCCAAGCATGCACGTGCTCGGGAAAACAGTGACGCGCCAGGATGTGCTCCACCCGCACGGTCATGGGTTGGGGTGGCATCAGGCCGGGCGGCGCAGCGATCGTCTCCCATCGCATGGCTCAGGCTCTCCTTTGTCGTCTATTCTACATAGTCTGGCTTTCAGTCGAAAGACGGCCACGCGGGAAGCCGATATGCAGGGACCCATCGAATCTGCAAGTGACGTCGTGCGCTGCGCCAAAAAATCGTCCGCGACTGAAGCGCTCGCCGACAGCCTGCGCATGCCGCGCGGCGCAGGCAGTCGCACCCGCCGCCCACAAACGGAGACCATGTTTCGAGCATGAACCTTCCCGGCTGCACCGCTCGCCGCGCCAGAAGCGCGATATGCCTCGGGGAACGTCGCCCGGCTGGCCATCGCGCAGGCGCTGGCCGGCGCGAACTCGACGGTCGTCTACGCCACCGGCGCCATCGTCGGGAACATGCTCGCGCCCGACAAGGCACTCGCCACCCTGCCGATCTCCGTCTTCGTGGTGGGATGGCGGCCTGCACGCTGCCGTTCGGCGCCATCGCACGGCGCCACGGATGCCGCGCCGTCTTCCTGGCCGGGACAGCGTGTGGAGTGCTGGTCGGGTTGCTCTCGGCCCTCGCGGTGGTGCTTGGGTCCGGCACCGCCTCGCGACGCAACCCCGTGGTGAACTGAGATGGCCGTGGCATCGGGAACCGCAGCAGCTGTGCCGGTCGCCATCGTCGGCGCCGGCCTGGCCGGTCTTCATGCGGCGCGCCTGTTGCAGTCGGAAGGGATCGGGTTCTGCCTCCTCGAGGCGCGCGACCGGCTGGGCGGGCGTATTCTGACCGTCGACGCCAACGGGCGACTCTCGGCCGATGGCTTCGATCTTGGGCCATCGTGGTTCTGGCCCGACCTGCATCCGGCCATGGCTGCCACCGTGGCGGCGTTGGGCCTCGCCGCCTTTCCGCAGCACGATGAAGGAGACGTGCTGGTCGAGCGCCTGCCGGGCAGGCCGCCGCAGCGCTATCAGGGTTTCCGTCAGGAGCCTCGCTCCATGCGCCTCGCGGGTGGCACCGGCGCGCTGGTGCAGGCCTTGACCGCAGGTTTGCCCGAAGGCTGCGTCCGGCTTGCAGCGCCCGTGACGCGCCTCTCTCTGGAGGATCGGTGCACCGAGCTCACGATCCGCACGGCCGATGGCGGCGAGGATGTGGTGGCGGCCGACCAGGTGGTCATCGCGCTGCCGCCGCGGCTGATCGAGGCCACGATCGCCTTCGCGCCCGTCCTTTCGCCTGACACGCGGCGGCGCTGGCGCGGCACGGCGACCTGGATGGCCCCGCACGCGAAGTTCGTCGCGCTCTACGATTGGCCCTTCTGGCGCGAGGCGGGGTTGTCGGGGATGGCACAGAGTACGGTGGGGCCGCTGGCGGAGATCCACGACGCGACGACGGCTTCCGGCGCCGCCGCCTTGTTTGGCTTCCTGGGCATCGGGCCCGATCAGCGCGCCGCGGCGGGCACCGCCGCCCTGACGCGCGCCTGTCTCGATCAGCTCGCGCGCCTCTTCGGCGCCGCGGCGGGCCATGCCAGCGCGACCTTGTTGATGGACTGGACGGCCGATCCGTTGACGGCGACTGCGAACGATCGGCTCGGCGGCGCGCATCCCCTGCCGCAGCCCGGCCCCTGGGTCACCGGCCCGTGGCGGGACCGCCTGTCGCTGGCCGGCAGCGAGACCAGCGTGATTGCGCCGGGCTACCTGGCCGGTGCGATGGATGCCGCGCAAAGGGCGGTCGCGGAAACGCTCGGACGGTTGCGCCACGCAGCGTCCAGGAGCCTCGCCGGAGGAAGATGGAAAGGAGACTGACTTGATCACCGAGATAATCACGTTCGGCATCCCGGAGGGGATGACACGGGAAGAGGTCGTGGCGAACTACCGCCGGAGCGCGCCGGGCTGGCGGGCCAATTCCGACCTGATCCGCAAGAACTACCTGTACGACGCTGGGACCCGTCGTGCGGGCGGCGTCTATCTGTGGCGCACCATGGAGGCGGCGCGGCGCGCGCGCGAAGTGGCGTGGCTCGAAAGGGTCCGACGCACCTACGGCAGCGAGCCTGTCGTGCAGTATTTCGACACGCCGCTCGTGGCGGACAATGTCGTGGGCCAGACGATCGACGAGGGCGGCCCCGCCGTCGCGCGCTAACGCTCGCCGCACCGGCAGCAGACCGGCTCCGACAACAGAGCTTCTCAGGCCATGACCACGATGAAGATCACCAGGATTGAAACGTCGGAGATCGGGCACGCCGAACGATGCACGGAAAGAACCGAAGTCAGTCTGGCCTGAGCCGTTGCGCGCTCCCCCGTGCCATATGGCGACCAATCAGGCAGGCGAGACGGAGAAGCTCAGGTCGCAGTGCCGTCGATGTCGTCCGAGGTGGCTCGGCGAAGCGTGAACAGAAAGATCGCCCCTCCGCCGGGGTTCGGTTCGAGCCAGATTTTGCCGCCGTGCGACTCGATGATGGTTCGGCAAATCGACAGGCCCACACCCATGCCTTGCTGCTTGGTGGTCACGAATGGTTGAAAGAGCCTGGCAGCAATTTCCTCGGCTATGCCCGGCCCGCTGTCGGCCACGGTAACCAGGACAAGATCTTCGTCGGCTGGTGCTGTGGAGATGACGAGCTCTTTCCGATCGGAGGCCTGCATCGCCTCCATGGCATTGCGTAGCAGGTTGGCCAGCACCTGCTGAACCTGGACCTTGTCCACCATGACGAGATCGATCCCTGGATCGAGCGTAACGGTGACCAGCACACCTGCGTCCCTGGCGCCAAGTAGCGCCAATGCCGCACTGTCCTCCACGAGCTTCGTGATGCGCTCGGTCCGAAACTCGGTCTCGCGGCGCTCCATGAAGCCGCGCAAGCGTCGAACGATGTGGCTCGCTCGCAGGGCCTGTTCGCTCGCCTTGCCTACTGCGTATCGCACGTGTTGGGAGGTCTCGTCGGACTTGCCGCTCAACAGGCGCTGGGATCCACTCAAGAAGTTGGCGATCGCCGTCAGCGGCTGGTTGAGCTCGTGCGCCAGGGCAGACGCCATGTGGCCGATCGTATTCAGTCGCGCGACATGAGCGAGTTCCTCTTGTAGATCGCGCAAATCGGCCTCGGCCCGCTTACTGTCGGTAACGTCCTGTGCGGTGCAGCTGATCTTGGTCACGACTTCGTCGGGCGCGCGGCTCGCCTCGCCTTCGACGCTCACGATGCGAGAGCTGCCGTCCGGATGCTGTATGCGACATTCGATGGTCCCGGGGTCCGATCCGGCCGCGAGCTGCGCCAGCCAGGCATCGTAACCAGCACGATCGTCACCATGAACATGATCGGCAATCCCGCCTGAGCTCGGGGCATGCCCCTCGTCCGCCAGCCCGCATATCCGGTACATCTCCTTCGACCAGAAGTGCCTGCCGGTTTTCAGGTCGAGTTCCCAGCTTCCGATACCCGCGATGTGTTGAGCGCGGTTGAGACGTTCCTCGGCCTCACGATGGGCAGCGGTCCGCTCGGCCACTCGCCGCTCGAGCTCCTCGTTTGCTCGACGCAGACGCCCGATCATCTCGAACCACCCGAGATGCGCCATCTCGAGCGGGGCGGCCGCCTGTGTCAGGAACTCGTTGGCCTTGATCAGACGCCGCCGGATATCGACCACATCAAACGAGCCTTCGAGCAGCGACGTCAAAGCCGCCTGATGCATTGCAAGCAGGTCGACCAGGCCATGCTGCTCGTCGAGTATGGTTCTGCCGAGCTCGAAGGCCGCCATCAGCGCGGCCTCGTCGGCGTCGGATCCGGCATAGGCAAGGAGCGCGCGCTCGTAGCGAGCCGGAAGTGATGTGCGGTCCTCTGCCGGCGTGTTCATCGCGCCTCGAGCTCACCATTGGTCTTTGCGGCCTGGCCTTTCCAGCGGCCGACCAGGACCAATGCGTCGTCGGTCACCTTGCCGTGCCGCGCCAGGATGCGCTCGGCCAGGTCCTGCACTGGTGCGTCGAATGTTGCTTCGGTGTGAAATCCATCGCGCAGCCCGTCGGTGGCCATGATGAGGAGATCGCCGGGGCAGAGCGGCAAGGTCGCGGTACGAAGCGGCGGCAGGCGGGCGCCGACGACGCCGTTTCGTGTGAGAACGTGCTCATGTTCCGATGTCCGTCTGGCACCAGCACGGAGCAGGACACCGGCGACATTTCCGATCGAAAGCCACGTCATCGTCGCAGCACGCCACTCGAGTAACGCGATGCACAGCGCTACGCCCCGCGTCTTGATCAGCGCCTCGTGACATGATTTCACGAGAGGCAGGAGCGGCAGATGGGCCTGGGCGGCAAGGGTTCGAACTGCCAGCTTCGACGCCAGGGCGGCCTCGTAACCGTGGCCAAGCCCGTCGGCGACCGCGACCAGCATTCCCCCCGAATGCGGAATGACGGCGTGCAGGTCACCGGATTCCCTCTCGCCCGCCAAGGGCCTTCCCGCAACGCCGTACTCGATTGCCGTGGGGAGGGACGCCGGCATGCTCATCTCGATCGCTCCCATTTCGTCATGGTGATCGAGGTGCCCTTGCCGACCTCGGAGACGATCTCGAATTCATCCATCAATCGCTTCGAGCCGGGCAGCCCCAGCCCCAACCCGCGCGAGGTGGAATAGCCGTCCTGCATGGCACGCTCCACGTCGGCAATGCCGGGACCCTTGTCGCGGGCGATCACGAGCAGCCCGCGCCGTTGTCCCCCCTGCACGAGCCGAAGAACGATCTCGCCCGTTCCGGCATAGGTCACGATGTTGCGTGCTACTTCCGATATCACGGTGGCGATCAGCGTCAGCTCGCCACCCGTGAATCGCAACTCCGAAGCCAGATGGCGCGCTCTCTGGCGTGCCAGGAGGACGTCCGTTTCCGCTCGGATCGGCACCACGTGATCGAGCCCGGCTGATCCTGGAAGGCTGGGTCCATTAACCATCGTCAACCGCTCTTTGGCCGTCCCGTGTCTCCAGCACCGAGAAACCGTCCTCCAGATCGAGAGCCGTCGCCGTGCCCTCGAGGGTAAGTCCCAGCTGCACCATCGAGAAGGCGACGTCGGGCTGGATGCCGACCACGACGCATTGGGCCCCCAGGAGCTTGACCATCTGGGCAATGCCGCGCAGCGTCCGCACGGCGAAGGAGTCCATCACGTCCAGCGACGCTACGTCGATGAGCACGCCGGTCGAACGGTGTCGCCGCACACCGGAGGCCAGGTCCTCGCGCAGCTGCATCAGGTCGGAATCGCTCATGGACTCCCGAATTGATGCGATCAGAACCTTGTTCTGTTTGAGGATCGAGGCTCGCATGTCGGCGTTCCTCAACTGGCGCTGTCGGCTTTCTCGCGCCCTCTCGTCACAGTATAGCCGAGCAACCCTTCGGCTCGCTCGATGGCGCTTTGCAGATCGCCCACCGTGATGACACGCCCGAGATCGATGCCGAGCGTCACCATCGTCTGGGCGATCTGCGGCGACACGCCGGCCAAGATAGCCGTCGCGCCCATGAGCCGCGCGGCTTCGACAGTCTGGATCATGTGATTGGCGACCTTGGAGTCGACCGCTTGCACGCCCGTGATGTCGATTATGATCACCTTTGCGCGGTTGTCGCGGACCGCATTCAGCAGTTGCTCCGTCAGCAGCCGCGCTCGCACCGAGTCGATGAGACCGATGATCGGCACAAGCAGCATTCCTTCGCGGAATGGCAGCACCGGCGTCGGCAGTTCCTGAAAGGCTTCCTGCTGCTCGTGTATCGTACGCTCGCGTGAAGAGATATAGGTGTCGATCGCCAGTCCCATGTCCAGAAAGGTGAGCTTCGTGAGCGACAGGAACGCCGACCAGGCACGCTGGGGCTCTTTCGGAAAAGCCTCCATCAGCCGGCTGGCGACGGCGCGCAGATAGTAGTTGTACATGCCGAGATAGGCCTTGACGGGCAGGTTGACCCGTTCGTGGATGGCGCCGATCGCCAATCGGTTCTGCGCGTAGGCGAGGTCATAATTTCCCTGGGTCAGCCGCAGAAAGTACTCCTGCTGCGCCTTCTTCACGCGCTGGAGGATCTCGGGATCCTTGAAGAACATGCGCGTGTCCTCGAACGACAGGAGATGCCCATAGAAATCCTCGATGACCGAGCCGGCGTACTGCTTGGCGAGATCGTTGATGCCGGTCAGATTGGCGATATCGTCGTTGCGGAACTCCAGGAAGTCCTTGCGCTGAAGCAGTTCCTGCTCGGTGAAGTTCATGCTCGCGACGTCGGCTGCCACTTCCTTCTGCTGCTCCATGAGCTCAACTCCCCCTGCTCTCGCTGGAACGGGTGAACGGCTCCGCAGCGGTGACCCGACCAACCAGTGCCTGCAATGTTCACCAATGGGAAACTATAGTCGGAGGCAGGTGCGCGTCCAATGGCATCCAACGGAGACTTGATCTGGGTCAAGGCGGCCAGCGGCTGGCGCGATCACCCTTTCCCGGCTGCCGCCTTGCGCGGCGCCTCGACAAAGGGGGTAAGGGTCATGACGACGCTTCAGGATCTCCGGCGAACGATCTCTCGCTATGTCGACGGCGGGCGCAAGCGCCGGCAGCTGAGACGCGAGCTCGCACAGCTCGCGGCGATGGGATCGCTCGATGCCGTTCTGTCCGATGTCGGCCTCGCGCGCTCGCAGGTCGAGCCTCTGATCGCGGGATGTACTGGCTCCCGTGAGCTCATGGACCAGATGCTCGCCCGGCTCGGCATCGATCCGGCGCAGCTGCCGATCGAGGTCCTGCGCGACATGACGTGGACCTGCACGACCTGCCCGGACAAGCGCAAATGCCGCGTCTGGCTGGCCGAGGCCGAGGGAACGGACTTCCACAGCTTCTGTCCGAATGCCGCGCAGCTCGACCAAGCCTTGCAGAATCAGCATCAGGTCGGTGCCTGACGGCGGCGTGGTGGATGCCGCCAGGGGAGTGACCCGATGGTCTTGATCGAAGCCAGGGAGCCTGTGGTTCGACCGGACGCCGCCCGGGCGTTCGGCGGCCGCCTGCGCGCGCGCATCGTCAACCTCGAAACCTCGGTTCAGCGTCTCGAGCTGCTCGAGAAGGCGGTCCATCGGATCGGCATCCAGGGCTGGAACGGCCCGATGGCCGGCGTCCTCGCGCGCGAGGCCGAGGAGACCTGCCTGGCCTGCACCCACGTGCCCGAATGCCGCCGCTGGCTGAACGGCGCCTCTCCGCCGGATGCCTATCGCGCCTTCTGCCCGAACGAGGCTCTGTTCGCGCTGATGGCGCAGCCGGCAGCCGTAGCCTTGCGCGCTCCATCGGACGGCACGGGCCTGCGGAAGGACCGATTGACGCGGCGCGCCGCGGCAGCCCTGTCTTCGCTTTGTCACCGCACGGCGCCGCAAGGCCGCCACCCGAACGGCGATACGTTCTATCCGAGCGCCGATGACCTCAAGCGACTCCGTGCCGAGAACCTGCGGCGCGAGGTCCGCGCGTTGATCGATGGGGCGTTCTGAGCCTGAGTCTATGCCCCACAAGCGTTAACTCGACTTTACCAAAAACCTCACCCTCAGGAGCGGCCCGGAGGGCCGCGTCTCGATTCGGGCGAAGTAACCTTCGACCTTTGCTCGGCAACAAATCGGGTGCTGCGACACCGTTGACCCGGCCAAAGTTGAGTTAGCGCCTATGGGTCTAAGCCTCTGCCATCCCGGCCGCGATGCGGCATTGCCTCGCCGTCTGCGTCGACGATCTCTTGGGCGCGCCTGATGACGCTGCAATCCCGGTTGCCGCCGCTGCGCCCCGCCTTCAAGCTCGCCACCGGCGCGACCGGTTTACATCGCATCCACGCACTGAGGCCGGGCGCGCGTCGACGGCGAGACCTGGAGGCTGTCCAGGGGCGTGCCGTCGAGCGAGAGTGACGATAGTCTGACCTGGCTGCCCGAGGAATCGCACCGATGCCGAACCACGCGCCCAACCTGCCGCCCGACAAGCAGCGCGCGATGCTGCACCAGATGCTGACGATCCGCCGCTTCGAGGAGCGCGCCTCGACGGACTACCTCGCCGGCAAGATCCACGGTGTCGTACATTGCTACATCGGCGAGGAAGCCGTGGCGGTCGGCGTCTGCAGCGCGCTCGAGCGCAGCGACCGAATCATCTCGACGCATCGCGGTCATGGCCATTGCATCGCCAAGGGCGCCGACCTGAAGCGCATGGAGGCCGAGCTCTACGGCCGGCAGGCGGGCTACTGCAAGGGCAAGGGCGGCTCCATGCACATCGCCGATTTCGACATCGGCATGCTGGGCGCCAACGGCATCGTCGCTGGCGGGATCTCGATCGTCACCGGGGCCGGCCTCGCCGCCAAGATGGAGGGCAATCGCGGCGTGGCCGTCTCCTTCTTCGGCGACGGGGCGTCGAACGCCGGCCCGTTCCACGAATGCCTCAACATCGCGGCGACGTGGAAGCTGCCCATGATCTACGTTTGCGAGAACAATCTCTATGCGGCGCAGACACCGGCCGCGGCGACGCATGCCCAGAGCGACGTGGCGTCGCGCGCGGCGGGCTACGGTATCCCGGGCGTCGTGGTCGACGGCAACGACATCTTCGCGGTCTACCAGGCCGCGCACGCCGCGGTGGAGCGGGCGCGCTCGGGGGCGGGCCCGAGCCTGATCGAATGCAAGACCTATCGCTGGCGCGGCCACACCGAGCGCCGCGGCTGGCCCGACCCGCGCGACCCGGCGGAAATCGAAGCCTGGAAGCAGCGGGACCCGATCGAGCTGCTCGAACGACGGCTGCGGGACCAGGGCGAGCTCGACGATGCCGGCCGGCAGGCGATCGAGGCCGAGGTGATGCGCGCGCTCGACGAAGCCGTGGCCTTTGCCGAGGCGAGTCCCCTGCCGTTGCCCGAGCAGGCGACCGACGACGTGTTTGCAGCCTGACGCGAGGACCGGACGATGCGAGAGCTCACCTACAGCCAGGCTGCCGTCGAGGCTGTCGCCGAAGAGATGCGGCGCGATCCCAAGATCTTCTACATGACGACCGACGCGATCGCGCCGCTCCTCAAGGAGTTCGGCCCGGAGCGCATGCGGGCGACCCCGATCGCGGAGGCGGCAATGACCGGCATGGCGATCGGCGCGGCGGGCTGCGGATGGCGCCCGATCGTCGATTGGCGGCAGGTGACGTTCTGCTTCGTCGCCATGGACCAGATCGTCAACCAGGCGGCCAAGATTCATTACATGTTCGGTGGCCAGGCGACCTTTCCGATCCTCTATCGGGCCGCGGTGGGCGGCGGCACGCAGCTCGCCGCGCAGCATTCCCAGTCGCCCCATTCGATGTTCATGAATGTGGCGGGCCTCAAGATGTTCCTGCCGTCGACGCCCTACGACCTCAAGGGGCTGATCAAGACGGCGATCCGCGACAACAATCCGGTCATCTCGTTCGAATCGAACCGGTTGATGGCGCTCAAGGGGCCGGTGCCGGAGGAGGACTACACGATCCCGTTCGGCCGGGCGGATATCAAGCGAACGGGTAGCGACGTGACGATCGTCGCCCTGGCCTGGCTGGTGCACGAGTCGCTGGCGGCGGCCGAGGAACTCGCCAGGGAGGGCATCTCGGTCGAGGTCGTCGATCCGCGCACCCTGGTGCCGCTGGACGCGGCGACGATCCGCAGCTCGGTGCAGAAGACCGGACGGCTCGTCATCGCCGACGAGGGAGGGCCCACGGCCGGCTTCTCGGCCGAGATCGCCGCGCTGGCCACCGAGGATGCGGCAACGTTCGCGAGCCTCAAGGCGCCGGTGAAGCGCGTCTGCGCCCTGCAGGTGCCGATCCCCTACAGCCCCGTGCTCGAGAGCCATGTCTTCCCGGACCGCAACCGCATCATTGCCGGCGTCCACGAGGTCCTGCGGGGGCGGGGAACGGCCCGGGCTGCCTAGATGTCCGAGCCAGCGCCCATCCTTGTCGCCGACAGCATCACCCGGGTCGGACCCGACGCTGCCGGCGCGGTGATCGTCAACGCCTCGCATGGCGGCGTCTATGCCGCCTATCTCGCGGCGAAGCTCGGCGCTGCGGCGGCGATCTTCAATGACGCCGGCGTCGGGCGCGATCACGCGGGGATCGGCGGCCTCGCCTACCTGCAGGACCTCGGCATCGCGGCCGCCACCGTGGGCCACGATACGGCGCGGATCGGCGATGGCACGGACATGATGGCAGGCGGTGTCATCAGCCATGCGAACGGCCTCGCCGCGTCGCTGGGCGTGCGCGCCGGCCAATCGTGTCGCGACGCGGCCGCCCGTCTGCAACAGGCGCCGCGGACGAAGCGCACGCCGCCGGAGGCGCTCGAAGCCGCCTTTCTGCTGATCGCGGAGGCGCCGCCGGTCTGGGCGCTCGATTCAGCCTCGCTGGTCCTGGCCGAGCACAAGAACGCCATCGTCATCACCGGCTCGCACGGCGGGTTGCTGGGCGGCAGGCCCGAGACCGCACTCAAGTACGACGTGCTGGGCGCGCTCTACAACGACGCCGGGGTGGGCAAGGACGACGCCGGCGTCTCGCGACTGCCGGCGCTCGACGCGCGCGGCATCGCCGCCGCCACCGTTTCCGCATCGAGCGCCCGCATCGGCGACGCGCGCTCGACCTACGAGGACGGCATCGTCAGCCGCATCAACGCTCGCGCCCGCGCACTTGGCCTCAGTGAAGGAGTGGCCGCCCGCGACTTCGTCGCCGGATTGCGCCGCACGCTCGCCCGTTAAAGGAGGAACCATGACCGAACTCGCGAAGAACCGCCCGTCGGGCACGATGAATGGCGGGCGCGCGCTCGCCGAGATGCTGCGTCTGGCCGGCGCCGGCCCGATGTTCGGCATGGGCGGTTTCCAGCTCCTGCCGTTCTACGACGCCATCGGCCTGGTGGGCTTGCGCCATAACCTGATCAACGACGAGCGCTGCGGTGCGTTCGCCGCCGACGCCTACGCGCGCGTCACCAACCGCCCCGGCATCTGCGACGGCACGCTGGGCCCCGGTGCGACCAACCTGGTCACCGGGCTCATCGAATCGCTGAACGGCGGGATTCCGATCATCGCCATCACCGGCGACACCAATCGCAATCATTCCTGGAAGAACATGACCCAGGAGTGCCGGCAGGTCGAAATCCTGCGACCGGCGGTCAAGGAGCTGATCCGGGTCGAGGTGACCAGCCGCATCCCCGAGCTGGTGCGGCGTGCCTACGCCGTGGCGACGTCGGGACGGCCGGGCCCGGTGCTGCTCGACGTGCCGGAAGATGTCTGCCATGGCACGCACGATTTCGCGGCCGAGGACTTCGTCATCGATGCGGCGACGCTCAGGGCGCCGGCCCGCCGCGTCCGGCCCGACCGCAGCGAGACCGAGCGGGCGGCGCGGCTGATCGCGACGGCAAAGCGGCCAATGCTGCTGGTCGGCGGCGGCATCCATCTCTCCGAGGCGTGGGACGCGCTCACCAGGTTCGCCGAGGCGCAGTCGATTCCGGTGGCCCACACGATGAGCGGCAAGGGCGGCATTGCGTGCGCCAACCCACTCAATACCGGCCTGTTCGGTCGCTACTCGCGCATCGCCAACGACCTGATCGAGGCGTCGGATTGCCTGATCGTCGTCGGCTGCAAGCTGGGCGAGATCGCGACCAAGCGCTTCGCGCTGCCGCCGGCGCACATTCCCCTCATCCATGTCGACGTCGTCGCCGAGGAGATCGGCCGCTGCGTGCCGGCCGAGATCGCCCTGTGGGCCGATGCGCGCGCTGCGCTCGAGGATCTTGCCGAGGCGCTTTCGGATCGCAGCAAGGCGGCGCGTGGCGCGCGCGCCGATTACGTTGGCGAGATCGTTCCGCGCATGAAGACATGGGAGGACGGGGCCGCGGCGCGCCTCGACTCGCGCGACCGGCCGGTCCACATGGCGCGGCTTTGTCGCGAGCTCAACAGGACCCTGCCGGCCGACTCGATCCTCGTCGCCGATGGCGGGTTCGCCGGCCATTGGACCGGCCTGCTCTACGACACCAAGAAGGCCGGCCGTCACTACGTTCCCGATCGCGGCTTCGCCTCGATCGGCTATGGCCTGCCGGGCGGCATTGGCGCATCCCTTGCGGCGCCGGACCGCCCGGTCGTGGCGATCAGCGGCGACGGCGGGTTCAACATGACCCTGGGCGACCTCGAGACGGCCCGCCGCCTCGGCTGCGGCTTGACGGTGATCGTCGTCAACAACGCCGCGTCGGGCTACGTCAAGGCCTTGCAGCACGCGATGATGGGCGGGCGTTACCAGTCGGCCGATCTCGTCGAGATGGATTACGCCGCGATCGCCCGCACCATGGGCTGCGGCGGCATTCGCGTCGAGGATCCCGAGGCGCTGGCGCCGGCGCTGCGCCAGGGCATGGAAGAGCGCGACCGGCCGACCGTCATCGACGTCGTCGTCACCCGTGACCCGGCCCAGATGCTCCCCGCCGTCGACAACCGGACGGTCCAGATCAAGCAGGGCGATCGGGTTGCCTGACGCAGTTTTCTGACTTTAGTCTCTCCCTAAGTCTCACGGGCAGCACGGAGATTCCGACAAAGACCGATCGATGAGAGTTGGCATATTCGCTCGCGGCAGCAGGGGATGAACATGCTATTTCCACGGCGCACCTGGGCGACACGCGTCGTCGGGAAGATGAGCTTACCCACAAAGTCGAAGGAGGCGACGGCGCTCATCGATTTGCTCGTGTGGGCCTCTAAGGAGGACACTCAGATGATGAAGGGTGTCGCCGGGTTCTCGTTGCCACCTGGAGAACTGATCGTCATGTGGGCCTGTGCGATGCACCGAAACCAAAGCGCTATCCAAAGGTTCGCGGAAAAGGCGAACC
>NZ_JBFWZI010000195.1:0-12713 GCF_050185545.1 Reyranella sp.
CTGACCGAGATCCCGCCCGGCGAGACGAGGAGCTACGGCGAGATCGCCCGCAGTATCGGCGAGCCCACGGCGGCGCGCGCCGTCGGTCGGGCCTGCGCCTCCAACCAGGCCGCCGTGGTCATTCCCTGCCATCGGGCGGTCGGCGCGCGCGGCAACCTTACCGGTTATCGCTGGGGCGTGGCGCGCAAAGAGCGGTTGCTGGCCGACGAGCGCCGGCGCAGCAGCACGTAGAAGGCGCCACTGCCGCCGTGGCGGGCGTGCGCCGGGCGGACGCCGCGGATCAATTCACGATTGTCGGGCCGGTTCAGCCAGCCGATGAACTCGGCCCGGATGCGCCCACCCAGCACGCGCCCGCCCTCCAGGCGGACACCCTTGCCGGTGACGATCAGCACGATCCGCAGGTTCTGCGAGGAGGCCTCGACGATGAACCGGCGGACCGCACGCTCGGCAGCAGCGAGCGTCATGTGGTGCAGGTCGAGCGACGCCTGCGGTACCAGCTTGCCGCGCGCCAGCTGACGCGACAGCTCGCGGTCGAACACCCGCTCGTCGAGCGACAGCTCGGCAGCTGCCGGCCTGGTCTCGGCCGCCAGGCGCGCCAGGACGACGGGCGCCTTGCGCGCCGCCGACGCCAGCTTGTCCGGGCGCCTGGCAGGGCTGTCCTTCTTCGGCCGCGGAATCGCACTGGCGGCCGACCGCGCACGCCGCTTGCGGCTGGCGAGCGGCTTCACGCCAACCATCGCCGCAGCGAACAGTTCGAGATCCTTGACCACGGCAATTCGTGTAGCCTTGGCAGCGGCACGGGTCTACACAGCCCGCCATGGCCGTCGCGCCCCATCCCCCTTCCCCGACACCGGCGCCCCCCGACCCCGACCTGCAAACCGGCCTGCAGTATGTGCGCGCCGGCTGGTTCGATCGGGCCGAGCCGCTCTTCCGCAATGCCCTGGCACGCCATGGCGAGCGGCCCGACATCCTGCATTTCCTCGCCGTGTGCCTGTCTCAGCGCGGCGCGCTCGACGACGCCGAGCAGCTGTGGCGCAAGGCCATCGCCAGGGATCCCAAGGAGCCGATGCTCTCCTACAACCTCGGCCTGGTGGCGCGTCGACAGGGTCGCCTCGACGAGGCGGCACGACGCTTCCGCGATACCATCCGCCGGGCGCCCAACCATGTCGACGCGAGGCTGGCGCTGGCCGGCATCCAGATGGATCAGGGCCGCTACGCAGCGGCCGAGCGTGAGCTCGGCCAGCTGTTGAACGACATGGAACGCGCCGAGCATGAGGGGCGGCCGGCCCCGAAGCCGCTGCTGGCCCGCCTCCGCAACATGCTGGGCTCTGCTCTTTACCGCTGCGGTCAGCCCGGCGCCGCCCTCGAGGTGCTCGATCAGGCCCTGGCCGACACTGACGAGGAGGATGTCGGCCGGCGCAGCCAGATCATGAGCGATCGGGCGCTGGCACTGGCCTCGCAGGGCCATCACGAGGAAGCGATCGCCGAAGCCGGCCAGGCTGCCGGCCTGGCGCCCGAGACGGCCGCCTTGCAGCACGCCCTGGGATTCATTCTTTATTACGCCGGGCGGCCGGAAGAGGCCCTCGTCCCGCTGCAGCGCGCTCTGGAGCTCGATCCCGGCTTCAAGGGAGGTCGCAACACCCTGGCGCTCGCCCAGTCGGCGCTCGGCCGCGGCGACGAAGCCGCAGGACTGCTGAGCGAGCACCTGCAGCAAAATCCTCGCGATCGCGAAGCCATCCTGACACTGTCGCTGCTGCAGATTGGCCGGCGCGACTACGGTGGGGCGCTGGCCGTTCTGGAACCCCATCTAAAGGAGTCGCCCGAGGACGTGCGGGCGCTCAACAACCAGGGCCTCGCCCTGCGCGGCCTCAAGCGGTTCGAGGAGGCGCGGCGGACGCTCAAGCGCGCCCAGCGCGTGGCGGGTGACGATCCGTTCGTGCTGACCAACCTCGCCAGTGTCCTGGTCGATCTCGAACGCGCGGCAGAGGCGCGACCGTTGCATGAGCAGGCGCTGCAGATCCTGCCGGGCGACCCGAGGCTTCTGGGCAACTATGGCATCTGCCTCGCTGCCCTGGGGGAACGCGACCGGGCCCGCGACGTGCTCGATGCATCCCTCGCCAGCGATCCCAACAACGAAGAGGCGCTCGTCGCCCGCGCCAACATCGACGCATGACCACGACCACCGACCGCCTGGCCGCCGTGCGCCAGCGTATCGCCGCGGCGGCGAAAGAGGCCGGGCGCGACCCTGCCTCCGTCACCCTCGTCGCCGTTTCCAAGACCCATGGTGCCGATCGTGTGCGCGAGCTCCTGCAGGCCGGCCAGCGTATCTTCGGCGAGAACCGCGTCCAGGAGGCGGAGGGAAAGTTCCCGGCGCTCAAGGCCGAGTATCCCGACCTCGAGCTGCACCTGATCGGACCACTGCAGACCAACAAGGCGCGCGAGGCCGTGGCGCTGTTCGACGTGATCCAATCGGTCGACCGCGAGCGGCTGGCGGCGGCCCTCGCCAAGGAAATGGCGCGCGCCGGCCGCCATCCGCGCTGCTACATCCAGGTCAACACAGGCGAGGAGGCGCAGAAGGCCGGGGTGGCGCCTGCCGACGTCGATGCGTTCGTCGCCGCCTGCCGCGACACCTATAAGCTGCCGGTTGTCGGCCTGATGTGCATTCCGCCGGTCGACGAGGAGCCTGCGCTGCATTTCGCCCTGCTCGCCAAGATGGCGGCGCGCAATGGTCTGACCTCTGTCAGCATGGGCATGAGCGCCGACTACGAGACGGCCGTCAAGCTGGGGGCGACCCATGTACGCGTGGGTACAGCCCTGTTCGGCGAGCGAGGCAGCTGAGGCGGCCTGTGCCGGAGCTTCCCGAAGTCGAGACCGTTCGCCGCGGCCTGCTGCCCAAGCTGGTCGGCCGCCGCCTGGTGCGCGTCGTGCAGCGCCGTCGCGACCTCAGGGTTCCCCTGCCGCATCGCTTTGCCCAGCGCGTCGAGGGTCGCGAGGTGCTCGGCATCGACCGGCGGGCCAAGTACCTGCTGATTCGCCTCGACGACGGCCAGACCCTGATCGCCCATCTCGGCATGTCAGGACGCATGACCCTGCACGACGCGGCGAGCGCCGCGCGGCATCCATTCGACCGGCACGATCACGTGGTGCTCGAGACCGATCAGGGCTGGCAGGTCCGCTTCAACGATGCGCGGCGCTTCGGGCTGATGCTGCTTGAGCGCGACGACGCCGTTCCCGGGCACAAGCTGTTCAAGGACCTGGGGCCCGAGCCGCTCGACGAATCGTTCGACGGTGCGGCGCTGGCCGAACGCCTGGCCGGACGGCGGACCTCCATCAAGGCCGCTCTGCTCGACCAGAAGACGCTCGTCGGCGTCGGCAACATCTACGCCTGCGAAGCCCTCTTCCTGGCCGGGATCTCGCCGCGCCGCTCGGCGCATACCGTGCAGGGCGAGCGCGCCGAGCGTCTTGTCGCCGCGATCAAGCAGGTCCTGATGCGCGCGATCGACGACGGCGGGTCGACGTTGCGCGATCACGTCCAGCCGGGCGGCGAGCTCGGCTATTTTCAGACCCGCTTCAACGTCTACGACCGCGTCGGCGCGGTCTGTCCGACGCGCGACTGCGGCAGGGCGGTTCGCCGCCTCGTTCAATCCGGCCGCTCGACATTCTACTGCAGCCACTGCCAGCGCTAGCCAAGCACGACACCTTTTCGCATTGTTCTCTTCGCGAAGCGGAGTGGAACGCAAGAGGTCTGTCCACTCTGTGAACGATCAGTCAGGAGGATCACATGGCCGACTACGAGAACATCCGCACCGAAGTCCGGGGCCGGGTCGGGATCATCCGACTCGATCGGCCCAAGGCCCTGAACGCGCTGTGCGCCGACCTGGTGCGCGAGCTCGGCCAGGCGCTCGACGCCTTCGAGGACGATCCCGGTGTCGGCTGCTTGATCCTGACCGGAAGCGAGCGGGCCTTCGCGGCCGGCGCCGACATCAAGGAGATGAAGGACAAGACGTACCAGGACGTCTTCCTCGAAGACTTCATCACCGTCGGCTGGGAAAAGGTGAGCCGTGTCCGCAAGCCGGTGATCGCCGCGGTGGCGGGCTTCGCCCTGGGCGGCGGCTGCGAGATGGCGATGATGTGCGACTTCATCATCGCGGCCGACAACGCCAGGTTCGGTCAACCGGAAATCACCCTCGGCACGATACCGGGCGCCGGCGGGACGCAGCGTTTGCCGCGCTTCGTCGGCAAATCGAAGGCGATGGATCTCGTTCTCACCGGCCGCATGATGGACGCCGCCGAGGCCGAGCGTTGCGGACTGGTAAGTAGAGTCGTGCCGCTCGCCCAGCTCATGGACGATGCCATCGCCACGGCCGAGAAGATCGCGGGCATGTCGCTGCCGGCGACCATGGTCGCCAAGGAGGCAGTCAACCGTGCCTTCGAGACCACGCTCAGCGAAGGCATCCGCTTCGAACGTCGCACCTTCCATGCCACTTTCGCCTTCGACGATCGCGCCGAGGGGATGGCGGCCTTCGCCGACAAGCGCAAGGCGGCGTGGAAACACCGCTAGATCCGGGGGGTTTGCCGGGGTTGACCGGCCGCCGACCGGCCCGTATAAGCGCGCCCTTCCGAGGAACGAGGATTGCATGGCTAGTCACAAGTCGGCTGAGAAGCGCGCCCGCCAGACGGAGCGCCGGACTGCCGTGAACAGCGCGCGCCGCAGCCGCGTGCGCGGCTCGATCAAGAAGGTCGAGGAAGCGATCAAGTCGGGCGACAAGACCGCCGCCGCAGCGGCGTTGCGCGCGGCGCAGCCCGAGATCCAGCGCGGCGCGACCAAGGGAGTCGTCGCCGCCAACGCCGCCGCCCGCCGGGTGTCGCGCCTCGCCGCGCGCATCAAGGCGATGAGCTGAGAGGTTCGCTGCGAACGTCGAATGCACGCGCCGCTCTCGTCGAGCGGCGTTTTTTTTGCGAGCGGCGACAAAATTTATTTTTCGGAATCGCTCAAGTTCGTTAGGTCACCAATTCGCCGACCAACATACGATTCCTGTCAATCGAAGGGCGCTCGCGATTGAGCGCAAGATGTTGAGCGAGATCGCCTCGCGCGCGCGGCAGAGAATCCAATCTCGGAAGTTGTCAATCGCGTAGCGCACTGGGAAGACGGTATTACGTGCGAAGGTGATCGCTCGAAGCGTTTGCGAAGCCCAATGAGTCTGTCTAAGAGTCGAGCCATCGCGACGAAGCGTGGGGCGCCGAGACGCGGACCAAGGCGAAGGGAGGGGGCTTCCACTTCGCCGGCGTGATGAGCGAGGGAGAAGGCCGCAGCAATCGACTGACAGCGACGATGGAACGGCAGCGTCGATTCGACGACGCGCATCGAGGAGCTCCATCGCCTTCATTCGATCTGTGCCTCCACCTTGCAGCGTATGGTCTGCCGATCGGAGTCCTTCCGCGAACAATGAAGAGTGGGGACCAATGTCGAACGATAGCAAGATCGCCGGCACCTATGCGACGTCCCCTGCCAGCGGCTACGCCGGCGATGTGACTCCGGCGACGGCCTGGAAGATTCTCAGCGAGCGCGGCGATGCGGTTCTGATCGACGTGCGCACCCGCGCCGAGTGGAATTACGTCGGATTGCCCGACCTGGAGGCGTTGGCCAAGAAGCCGGCCCTGGTCGAATGGCAGAGCTTTCCCAGCATGCAGCTCAACCCGGAGTTCGTGGCCACGCTTTCGAGCGCGTTGCCCGACAAGGGGGCCCCGCTGCTGTTCCTCTGTCGAAGTGGAGCCCGATCGGCTGCGGCGGCGAAAGCCATGACCGCAGCCGGCTACAGTACATGCCTCAACGTGGCGGACGGCTTCGAAGGGCCTCTCGACGCAAAAGCAAGGCGCGGAGAGGCAGGGGGATGGAAGGCAGCGGGACTTCCGTGGAGACAGACGTGAATCGAATCCAATCACCGGTGACCATCGACAAGAAGAACACAGCGTACGAACAACAAGCCGTTGCGGGGACAGGCATGGAAGTGGACGGCGGAGGCGGCAATGATCTCGGGGCACAGTGGAATCGCGTCTGCGATCGCTTGCGCAAGGAGATCGGCGACAAGGCCTTCAAGACCTGGTTCGGCGAGGTCGAGCCGGGCGAGCTGAAGGCCGGCAAGCTGCGCCTCTACGCGCCGACGCGATTCGTCCGCGACTGGGTTGCCCGGCACTACGGCGACCGCGTGCTCGCCTACTGGCAGGCGGTCAACGGCGAGGTGGCCAGCGTCGAGGTCAATCTCGTGCCGCCGCCGGCGCCGCGCCGCGCCAGCGACGTCATCGCCATCCCGCCGGTGCCGTCCTCGCAGTCGCATCAGCAGGCACAGATGCCGCGTCTCGGACCGGCGATCGGGCGGGGCAGCGAGGAGAGCTTCCAGGGGCCCGAGGCGCGCTACACGTTCGCCAACTTCGTCGTCGGCAAGCCCAACGAGTTCGCCTATGCCGCGGCGCGCAACATCGCCGAGCAGGACCGTCCGCTGCCGGAGCGCAATCCGCTCTACATCTTCGGCGGCGTCGGGCTCGGCAAGACCCATCTGATGCATGCCGTCTGGCATTCGATCCGGGAGCGCGACCCCAAGCAGCGGGTCCTCTACCTCACGGCCGAGCATTTCGTGAACCGCTTCATCCAGGCGCTGCGCAACAAGAACACTGGCGCGTTCAAGGAGATGTTCCGCAACGTCGACGTCCTGATGGTCGACGACGTGCAGTTCATCTGCGGCAAGGATGCGAGCCAGGAAGAGTTCTTCTTCACCTTCAACTCGCTGGTCGAGCAGGGCAAGCAGATCGTGCTGTCGTCGGAGAAGCCGCCCAGCGAGCTGCAGGACATCGAGGAGCGCATGCGCTCGCGGCTGGGCAGCGGCCTGGTCGCCGACATCCACTCGTCGACCTACGAGCTGCGCCTCAGCATCCTGCAGACCAAGGCCGAGACGGCGCGGGTGCCCATGCCTATGGCGGTCCTCGAGTTCCTGGCACACAAGATCAACACCAACATCCGCGAGCTCGAGGGCGCGCTGCACCGCGTCGTCGCGCACGGCCAGCTGATCGGCCGCGAGATCACGGTCGAGATGGCGCAGGACGTCCTGCACGACCTGTTGCGCCAGGCCGACCGCAAGGTGACGGTCGACGAAATCCAGCAGCGCGTGGCGCAGCACTACAACATCAAGCTGGCCGAGATGAGCTCGCCCCGGCGCGCCCGCTCGGTCGCCCGGCCGCGCCAGGTGGCGATGTATCTCGCCAAGCAGCTCACGACGCTCAGCCTGCCGCAGATCGGCAAGCGCTTCGGGAACCGCGATCACACCACAGTCATGCACGCGGTGCGCAAAATCGAGGAGCTGAAGGGCACCGACATGTCGATCGCCGAGGACGTCGAGCTGCTCAAGCGGCAGCTGCAGGGCTGACGGCTTTATCAGTCGACACATCTCGAACCCCTCCCCCGATTCCGGGGGAGGTGCCACGTCATACGGGGCGGAAGGGGAAGCCTCAGTCGAGATGCTTGAGATTCCGACGTCGGCATCGGAGGAACCGCGGCTGAGCGCCTGTGGGGGCACCTCCCCGGGCACCTCCCCCGATTGCGGGGGAGGCAAGTAACTTGCGGCCTAAGCGCTTCAAATAGCGGGTGAAATCGCTTTCCGGACAGGCCCTTCGTGCTATAGTCCGCAACCGTTCCGCAATGGTCGCTTCAGGCCGGCGAGACGGCCAGTCCGAAACCGCTTTTTGGCCCTCGTTACAGCGACCAAGCCATGAAATTGACGATCGAACGGGCAGCCCTCCTCAAGGCGCTGGCTCACGTGCAGAGTGTGGTCGAGCGGCGCAACACGATTCCCATCCTGGCCAACGTCCTGGTGACCGCGCAGAAGGGGCGCCTGAGTCTTGCCGCCACCGACATGGACCTGTCGATCACCGAATCGGTCGAGGCGAGCGCCTCCAAGAACGGTTCGACGACGGCGCCGGCGCACACCCTGTATGAGATCGTCCGCAAGCTGCCCGACGGTGCCCAGGTCGAGCTCGAGACCTCGTCCGACGACAGCACCCTGGTGATCCGGGCCGGCCGTTCGCGCTTCACCCTGCAATGCCTGCCGCCCGCCGACTTCCCGACGATTTCCGAAGGCGATCTCGCGCACCGCTTCCAGATCCCGGCAACCGATCTCAAGGGCATCATCGACCGCACGCGGTTCGCGATCTCCAACGAGGAGACCCGCTATTACCTGAACGGCATCTACTTCCATGCCGCCGCGTCGGGCGGCACCCAGGTGCTGCGCGGCGTCGCCACCGACGGCCACCGGCTGGCCCGGGTCGAGGTGCCGCTGCCCAAGGGCGCCTCCGACATCCCGGGCGTGATCGTGCCGCGCAAGACGGTCGGCGAGGTCCGCAAGCTGCTCGACGAGAGCGACGGATCGGTCGATGTCGAGCTGTCCGATACCCGCATCCGCTTCGCCAGCGGCAACGTCACCCTGGTGAGCAAGCTGATCGACGGCACCTTCCCCGACTACGAGCGGGTCATCCCGACTGCCAACGACAAGATTCTGAACGTGCCGTGCAAGGAGTTCGCGCACGCGGTCGATCGCGTCTCGACTATCTCGACGGAGAAGTCGCGGGCCATCAAGCTCGCGGTCGCCAAGGGGCTGGTCACCCTGTCGGCGACCAGCCCCGACGCCGGCAGCGCCACCGAGGAGATCGAGGTCGAGTACGAGAGCACGGCGCTCGAGATCGGCTTCAACTCGCGCTACCTGCTCGACATCACCGAGCAGATCGCCGGCAGCGAGGCGCGCCTGATCATGGCCGATTCCGGCTCGCCCACCGTGGTGCGTGACGGCGCCGACGAGAGCGCGCTCTACGTGCTCATGCCGATGCGGGTATGACGGCGCCGCCGATCAGCGCGCTCGCCTACGCCCCCGACGCCGCAACCGGCGCTGCGCCGGCCGTCCTGGCCGTGCGACAGCTTCGGCTGACCGATTTCCGCAACTACCGCCAGCTTCGCCTCGATTGCGGCGACGGCCCGGTGGTGCTGGTGGGCGCCAACGGCGCCGGCAAGACCAATCTCCTGGAGGCCCTGTCGTTCCTGGCGCCCGGACGCGGGCTGCGGCGCGCGCGACTCGACGAGGTCTGCCGGCGCTCGCGCGGCGAGAGCGACGCCGCGACGTGGGCGGTGGCGGCGACCCTCGATACTCCGGAGGGGCGGCTGGCGATCGGCACGGGACTGGAACCCGGACGTGCCGACGGCGCCCCGCCGCGGCGGGTCGTGCGCATCGACGGCCGGCCGGCGGCCGGCCAGACGGCGCTCGCCCGGCATGTCGCGGCGGTGTGGCTGACGCCCCAGCACGACCGCCTGTTTCTCGACGGACCGGGCGAACGCCGGCGCTTTCTCGACCGCATGGTGGCGGCGCTGCATCCCGAGCACGCCGGCGACGTCGCGGCCTACGACAATGCGCTGCGCCAGCGCGCCCGCCTGCTGGCCGAGGGCGGCCGCGATGCGCACTGGTACGCCGCACTCGAGGACACCATGGCGCGCCATGGCGTGGCGCTGGCGGCGGCGCGGGCCGACACCGTGCACCGGCTGGACGCGGCGGCGCGACTGGGCATCGGCCCGTTTCCGCGCGCCGCGCTTGCCATGACCGGCGAGGTCGACGGCTGGCTGGAGGCCATGCCGGCGCTCGACGCCGAGGACCGGCTGCGCGACCAGCTGGCCGCCAGCCGCTTGCGCGACGCCGAGTCAGGCACCACATCTTCCGGGCCGCATCGCAGCGACCTCGCGGTGCGCCATCTCGACCTCGACCTGCCGGCAGCCGAGGGCTCCACCGGTCAGCAGAAGGCCATCCTGGTATCGATCGCGCTTGCCCACGCCCGGCTGATGGCGCTGTCGCGCGGCCGGCCGCCGCTGCTGCTGCTCGACGAGATTGCAGCCCACCTCGACGCCGAGCGCCGGGCGGCGCTGTTCGACGAGGTCGTGGCGCTGGGCGTGCAGAGCTGGATGACCGGCACCGACGCCGAGCTTTTCGCGCCGCTCGGCGGGCGCGCGCAGATCCTGCGCGTGACCGACGGCTCGATCGCGGCGGTATGAACCCATTCTGGAAAGCCAGAGATCATGAGCGACAAGGACGATTTCACCCCCGGCGCCGAGGCCTATGACGCCGATTCGATCAAGGTGCTGCGCGGCCTCGAGGCCGTCCGCAAACGTCCCGGCATGTATATCGGCGACACCGACGACGGCACCGGCCTGCATCACATGGTCTACGAGATCGTCGACAACGCCATCGACGAGGCGCTGGCCGGCTACTGCGACCGGGTCGACGTGATCCTGCAGGGCGACGGCTCGGTGACGGTACGCGACAACGGCCGCGGCGTGCCGGTCGACATCCATCGCGAGGAAGGCATCTCGGCCGCCAACGTGATCTTCACCCAGCTCCACGCCGGCGGGAAGTTCGACCAGAACTCCTACAAGGTGTCGGGCGGCCTGCACGGCGTCGGCGCCGCCGTGGTCAACGCGCTGTCCGAGCATCTCGACCTGCGCATCTGGCGCAACGGCAAGGAGCATTTCCTGCGCTTTCGCGCCGGCGAGCCCGAGGGCGACCTGCAGGTCGTGGGCGACGCGCCGGCCGGCAAGCACGGCACCGAGGTGAGCTTCCTGCCGTCGACCGAGATCTTCACCATGACCGAGTTCGATTTCGCCACCCTGGAGCATCGCCTGCGCGAGCTCGCCTTCCTGAATTCGGGGGCGCGCATCGTGCTGACCGACGAGCGCGGCGCCGAGCCCAAGATCTCCGACCTGTTCTACGAGGGCGGCGTCGAGGCCTTCGCCAAGTACCTCGACCGCAACAAGCAGGTGCTGCACAGCCCGCCGGTATCGATCCGCGGCGAGAAGGACGGCATCTCGGTCGAGGTCGCGATGCAGTGGAACGACAGCTATCACGAGACGATGCTGTGCTTCACCAACAACATCCCGCAGCGCGACGGCGGGACCCATCTCGCGGGGTTCCGCGGCGCGCTGACGCGCACCCTGAACAAGTACGCCGACGAGGGCGGCATTTCCAAGAAGGAGAAGGTGAGCCTGACCGGGGAGGACATGCGCGAAGGCCTGACCTGCGTGCTGTCGGTCAAGGTGCCCGACCCCAAGTTCTCGTCACAGACCAAGGACAAGCTGGTCTCGTCGGAGGTCCGTCCGGTGGTCGAATCGGTGGTCGGCGACAAGCTCGGCCAGTGGTTCGAGGAGCATCCCGGCGAAGCGCGCAAGATCCTGACCAAGGTGGTCGAGGCGGCGGCGGCGCGCGAGGCCGCGCGCAAGGCGCGCGAGCTGACACGCCGCAAGGGCGCGCTCGACGTGAGCTCGCTGCCCGGCAAGCTCGCCGATTGCCAGGAACGCGATCCTGCGCTCAGCGAGCTGTTCATCGTCGAGGGCGATTCGGCCGGCGGCTCGGCCAAGCAGGGCCGCAACCGCGCCAACCAGGCGATCCTGCCGCTGCGCGGCAAGATCCTGAACGTCGAGCGGGCGCGCTTCGACAAGATGCTGTCATCGGCCGAGATCGGCACCCTGATCACGGCGCTGGGCACCGGCATCGGGCATGACGATTTCAGCCTCGACAAGCTGCGCTACCACAAGATCATCATCATGACCGACGCCGACGTCGACGGCTCGCACATCCGCACGCTCCTGATGACGTTCTTCTACCGCCAGATGCGCGACCTGATCGATCGCGGCCACCTCTACATCGCCCAGCCGCCGCTGTTCAAGGCGGCCAAGGGCAAGTCGGCGATCTACCTCAAGGACGAGCGGGCGCTCGACGACCATCTCATCGAGAGCGGCCTCAGCGGCGCGACCTTCCGGCTGGGCGAGGGGGAGGTGCTGGCCAGCGACGACCTGCGCCGCACGGTCGATATCGCCCGGTCGGTCACCAACCTGGTGAAGCCGCTTGCCCTGTCGCGCCGGGTTACCAGCCAGGCGGTGATCGAGCAGGCGGCGATCGCGGGCGCGCTCAATCCCGACATCCTGGCGGACTCCGAGCTGGCCCGGCAGACTGCCGACTACATCGCCCGCCGGCTCGATGCCGTGAGCCCGCCGCTGGAACGCGGCTGGAAGGGCGAGCCTACGGCGGACGGCGGCCTCGCCTTCACGCGCCGCCTGCGCGGCGTGAACGAACGCCACGTCATCGACGGGCACCTGATCAAGAGCGCCGAGGCGCGCAAGCTCGACGCCCTGGCGGGCGAGCTGCAGACCGTCTACCTGAAGCCCGGCACGCTCGCCGTGAAGGACAAGGAGACGGCCATCTCCTCGCCGACCGAGCTGTTCGCCGCCGTGCTCGAGGCCGGCCGCAAGGGCGTCACCATCCAGCGCTACAAGGGCCTGGGCGAGATGAACCCCGACCAGCTCTGGGAAACCACGCTCGACCCCGAGGCGCGCACCCTGCTGCAGGTCCGCATCAACCACGCCGACGAAGCCGACGAGATCTTCTCGACCCTGATGGGCGACGTCGTCGAGCCGCGCCGCGACTTCATCCAGGACAACGCGCTCAAGGTGGCGAACCTCGACGTGTAGCGCCAGACGAGAGGTCCCTCGCTACGCTCGGGACCTTTCGGACCTCACCCTGAGGAGCGGCCTGGAGGCCGCGTCTCGATTCGGGCGAAGTAACCTTCGCCCTTTGGTCGGCAACAAATCCGATGTTGCAACACCGCTATTCCAGCGATCTGGTCTGTCGCGCATC
>NZ_JBFWZI010000196.1:0-12698 GCF_050185545.1 Reyranella sp.
CGGTTAGGCCGTCGGCCGGCGTGGTGATCATGGTCTGCGCCTGCACCGGCTGGACCGACAGCGCGAACGTGCTGCCGAGCGCGCCGCCGGTCGCCAGCATGGCGGTGCGCCGCGACACGCCGCGCTCCTGGCCGCGCTCTTCGAGCGAAATCATGCGATCGCCATCCATACAATGCCTCCCTGGGGGTTGACTCGGCCGCGGAGCCTAGGCCGCACGGCCCATGGCTCACAATCACAATCAGGCGATGTGCGGCAGGGCCAAGTACTCGGGGCTCTGCATCTCCATGAGACGCGACACCGTGCGCTGGAACTCGAAGGCGCCGTCGCCCTCCATGTAGAGCCGTGCCGGGGCCGTCGCCGCCGAGCAGACGAACTTCACCTTCTTCTCGTAGAACGAGTCGATCATGGTGACGAAGCGCGCCGCCTTGTCCTGGCTGTCCGGCCCCATCTGCGGAACCTCCGCCACGATGACGGTGTGGAAATTCTCGGCGATGCAGATGAAGTCGGCGGCGCCCATAGGCTTGGCGCACCAGTCGAGATAATGCGCCATGGCGACGCCGGGCGCGGCGCGCGGGACGTCGACGTCGCGGCCCTGGGTGCGCAGCACACGCGGCTCGCCGTCGGCCCCGTTGCTCAGCGCGCGGAACGCCTCGTCGAGCTTGGCCGTCGCCCAGGCGCCGAGCGGCGTCAGGTAGACGTCGAGGGTGCGCAGGCGGTCCATGCGGTAGTCGTGGCCACCGCCCAGCTCGAGGATTTCCAGGCGCTGCTTCAGGAGATCGATGAAGGGCAGGAAGCGGTCGCGCTGCAGGCCGTCCTTGTAGAGCTCGTCGGGCGCGCGGTTGGAGGTGGCGATGACGGTGATGCCCTCGTCGAACAGAGTCTCGAACAGGCGCGCCAGGATCATCGCGTCGGCGATGTTGGTCACCTGGAACTCGTCGAAGCACAGCAGCCGCGTCTCGTGGGCGATCTCGCGGGCGATCGGCACGATGGTATCGGCTTCCGGTGGCGCGCCCTCGCGGGCGAGCTTCTCGCGCCGCTTGTGCAGGCGCTCCTGCACCTCGAGCATGAACTCGTGGAAGTGCACGCGCCGCTTCTGCGCCACCGGCGCATCGGCGAAGAACAGGTCCATCAGCATCGACTTGCCGCGACCGACCGGGCCCCAGATGTAGAGACCATGCGGGCCGACCGGCGGCTTCGGTGCCGCCACCAGGCCGAGGCGGGCGAGCAGGCCGCGCCGGGGTGCGGGGTGGTCGGCGAGCGCCGCCAGCTGGTCGTAGACCGCCTGCAGCCGCAGCACGACCTTCTCCTGCACGGGATCGGCATGAACTTCGCCCGCGGCCCGGCGGGCGGCGAGGTTGGCTGCGGGTCCTTTGCCAACACTCGGGACGCCGGCGGTCGTGGGAACAGATCCAGTCATTTGCCGGCGCATACCTAGAGCGATTTCCGTTGAGAGGGAACCTCGAGCGGTTCCATCAAAGTGAAAATGCGCGCCTGAGCGATCGCAATGAAGCAAGTGCTCCAACTGCAACGACACTTCTGTCATCGCGAGCAAGGCGCTTGGCGTCGCAAACGCCGTGAGCGAGGGATCTATTTGGACCGCGGGCGTCCCGCCCGCTCATCGGCATGAGTCATGGGCGGGCGGGATGCCCGCGGTCCAAAGAGAAACGACAGCGGTTCTGGAGCATATGTTCGGCCGTGCCAGCCGAACGGAAGGTGCTTCTGGCTCGCCGTCGCGCGGCTGCCTATAAGGTCCGGCGATGAAGCTTGCCTTTCTCGGCACCTCCGATTTCGCCGTCCCGGCGCTCGTTGCGCTGGTCGATGCCGGCCATGAGATCGTCGCGGTCTATACCCGCGCGCCCAGGCCGGCTGGCCGCGGCCAGCGCGAGCGCCGCACGCCGGTGCACGAGTGCGCCCTGTCGCTCGGCCTCGAGGTGCGCACGCCGAAGGGCCTGCGCCAGCCTGCGGAGGCCGAGGCTTTCAAGGCGCTCGACCTCGATGCCGCTGTCGTCGTCTCCTACGGCCACATCCTGCCCAGGAGCTTCCTCGACGCGCCGGTGCTGGGCTGCCTCAACATCCATGGATCGCTGCTGCCGCGATGGCGCGGCGCGGCGCCGATCCATCGCGCCATCCTGGCTGGTGACGCCGAGACCGGGGTCACCATCATGCGCATGGACGAGGGCCTCGACACCGGGCCGATGCTGCTCGCCGAGCGCACGCCGATCTCCGCCGCCGACACCGCCGAGACGGTGCACGACCGATTGGCGGAACTGGGCGCTCGCCTGATCGTGGCGGCGCTCGACGGGCTCCTGCGCAGGACCATCGAGGCGGTGCCGCAACCTGAAGAGGGCGTCGTCTATGCCCACAAGCTCGGCCGCGAGGAAGGCGCGCTCGACTGGCGCCGGCCGGCGGCCGAGCTCGAGCGCAAGGTGCGCGGCTTCCATCCCTGGCCTGGCACCTGGTTCGAGATCGCCGGCGAACGAATCAAGGTGCACGCAGCGACGCTCGCCCTGGCCGCCGGTGCACCGGGCACCGTCAGCATCGGCCGCGACGGCTTTCCCGTGGTCGCCTGCGGCGTCGGTGGCCTCAAGCTTCTGACCCTGCAGCGCGCCGGCAAGACGGCCCAACCCGCCGACAGTTTTTTGCGCGGCTTCGCGCTCTCTGCCGGGACGGTGCTGGCGCCGCCGGCGACCGCCTCGCTGCCCGCCTGATCGCGTGCCGCGCTACAAGCTCACCGTCGAGTACGACGGCGCACCGTTCGTCGGCTGGCAGCGCCAGGACAACGGCCCCTCGGTGCAGGCCGCGCTCGAGGAGGCGGCGTTCGCGTTCTGCGGCGAGCGCGTCACGATGCACGGCGCCGGCCGCACCGACACCGGCGTGCACGCCGCGGGCCAGGTGGCGCACGTCGACTTCGAGCGCCAGCACGCGCCCGCAACGGTGCAGGCGGCGATCAACTTTCATCTCAAGCCGCAGCCGATCGTCGTCATCGAAGCGGCCGCCGTTCCGGCCGATTTTCACGCCCGCTTCTCGGCAACGTCACGACGCTACCGCTACCTGATCCTGAACCGGCGGGCGCCGCCGGCGCTCGAGCGCGGCCGCGTCTGGCACGTCCCGGTGGCGCTCGACAGCGCTGCGATGGCCGATGCCGCGGCGCTGCTGGTCGGGCGGCACGATTTCAACAGCTTCCGCTCGACCGCCTGCCAGGCCGCCTCGTCGCTGAAGACGCTCGACCGGCTCGACGTCGCGCGAGACGGCGATCGCATCGCCATCGACGTCGCCGCGCGCTCCTTCCTGCACAACCAGGTGCGCATCCTGGTCGGCACGCTGCAGTTGGTCGGGCGCGGTCAATGGAGCCGCCGGGACGTCGAGCAGGCGCTGGCCGCGCGCGATCGCACGCGCGCCGGGCCGACGGCGCCGCCGCAAGGCCTCTGCCTGATGGAGGTGCGCTACGATTCGGGGTCTGCAAGCAGATCCTCAGCCGGCCGCGACGGGAACGACGCCGAGAATGCGGGCGACGAGCAGTGACAGAAGGAGCGACGGCACCCAGTTGACGATCAGCAGGACCACCGACATCGGCCAGCTCGTGCCGATCACCATTCGCGTCGTCACCAGGAACCAGTAGAAGAGCAGCGCCCTGAGACCGAGATCGATCAGGATGGCGATCGCCGTTGGCGATATCGAGGCGACGGTCAGACTGACCAGCGCAATCACCATCGCCGGCAGGTTGATCCAGTTGAGCGCGCCGATGTAGCGCGCGTAGCGATCGAGCCAGCCCTGCCGGCGCGCCGCCTCGTAGAACAGCACCGGGTAGAGCAGCCAGTCGACGACGTAGCGCACCGCCTCGACGAACAGGATCTCGAGCTCGTCCGACACGGTGGTGACGTTGGCGTAGTAGATCAGCAGATAGAGGGCATAGAGCGGCGCCACCACGGCCATCACCCGGAACGAGCGCAGGCAGGCTTCCATGGTGTTCTCGAAGTAGCGCGGCGCCGCCGGGTCGCGCTGCAGGAACTCCAGCGCCCCCTGAACGCCGCGCGCGATCTCTGCGGCGCTGAGCACGATCGTCCCTACGCCGCGAAAAAGCGGTCGAGCACGGTCTCGTAGACGCGGGCCAACATCGCCAAGTCGGCGACCGCGCTCTTCTCGTCGACCTTGTGCATGGTCTCGCCGACCAGGCCGAACTCGAGCACCGGGCAGTAGCTGCGGATGAAGCGCGCGTCCGACGTGCCGCCGGTGGTCGACAGCTCGGCCTCGACGCCGGCGACATCGCGGATGGCGCCGGCCACCAGATCGCTGAGCGGCCCCGGCGGTGTGTAGAACGACTCGCCCGACACCTCGGTCGAAAGCTCGATCGTGCCGACGCCGCCCAGCGCCGCATTGGCGCGATCGAGACGTCCCTCGAGATGGGCCAGCAGGGTCTTGGAGGTCCACAGGTCGTTGAAGCGCACGTTGAAGCGCGCCTTGGCCACGCCGGGCGCGATGTTGGTCGCCTTGTTGCCGACATCGACGGTGGTGAATTGCAGCGAGGTCGGCTGGAAATGCGTGCTGCCCTTGTCGATCGGCTCGCGCACCAGCGCCTCGATCATCGCCGACAGGCGGTGGATGGCGTTGTCGAGCCGGTCGGGATAGGCGACGTGGCCCTGGACGCCGCGCACCACCATGTCGACCGTCATGCTGCCGCGCCGGCCGATCTTCATCATGTCGCCGAACCGCCTCGAGCTGGTCGGCTCGCCGACCACGCAGGCATCGATCGTCTCGCCGCGCCCGGCGAGACGCTGCAGCATCTTGACCGTGCCGTTCACCGCCGGTCCCTCCTCATCGCCGGTGATCATCAGGCTGATCGAGCCGCCGAAGTCGCGGCCGCGGCGGGCCAGGAAGCGCGCCAGCGCGTCGGTGAAGGCGGCGATCGCGCCTTTCATGTCGGCGGCGCCGCGCCCGAACAGGTAGCCGGCCGACAGCTCGGCGGAGAACGGCCCGATGGTCCACGACGACAGGTCGCCCACTGGCACGACGTCGGAGTGCCCGGCGAAGCAGAAGTGCCGGCCGGAAGTGCCGATGCGGGCATAGAGGTTGGCGACATCGTCGGTGCCGGCCTGGCTGAAATCCATGCGCTCGCACGCGAGGCCGAGATCGCCCAGCACCTTCTCCAGAAGCTGCAGGGCGCCTGCCTCGCGCGGCGTCACGCTCTCGCAGCGGACCAGCGCGCGCGTCAGCTCGACAACGTCGGTGACGTCGGTTGTCATCGTATCGGGCATGACTGCGACACTACATCCCTGTCCCTGCAAAGAGAACCTCGTTCATGCCCTCGTCCCCAGCGTCTTCGCTGGGGAGGAAAATGAAGTGCAAAGAAAACGGCGCCGGTCCTGGCGGACCGGCGCCCAGTCGATTGAGAGAGAGGAAGATAGTCTTGTTGCTTGCTCGAGCTCTGCCGTCCGGGGTTGCGCCGGAGAGGCGCGCCCGGTCAGGGCGCATCGCTCATGCCGCGATCCTGTCGGCCTCCATCAGGTTCACGGACACGAGTTGCGAGACGCCCTGCTCGGCCATGGTCACGCCGTAGAGGCGGTCCATGCGCGCCATGGTGACACGGTGATGGGTGATCACCATGAAACGCGTATCGGTGCGGCCGGCGATCTCCTTCACCAGGCCGCAGAAACGTTCGACGTTGATGTCGTCGAGCGGCGCGTCGACCTCGTCGAGCACGCAGATCGGCGCCGGATTGGTCATGAACACGGCGAACAGGAGCGAAAGCGCGGTCAGCGCCTGCTCGCCGCCCGACAGGAGCGACATCACCTGCAGCTTCTTGCCCGGCGGGCTGGCGTGGATCTCGAGACCGGCCTCGAGCGGGTCCTCCGACTCGGTCAGCCGCAGCTCCGCCTTGCCGCCGCCGAACAGCTTGGTGAAGAGCTGCTGGAAGTGGCCGCTCACCTGCTCGAAGGCGGCGAGGAAGCGCTCGCGGCCCTCGCGGTTGAGGCTCTGGATGCCCTGGCGCAGGCGGCCGATCGCGGCGATCAGGTCGTCGCGCTCGGCGGTCATGCCGGCGATCTGCTGCTCGAGCTCGCTCGCCTCCTCCTCGGCCCGCAGGTTGACCGCGCCCATGGTCTCGCGCTCGTGGACCAGCCGTTCGAGCCGATGCTCGGCCTTGGCGATGTCGGGCAGCTCCTCGAGCGACTGCACCTCGGCCAGCGCCAGCACGCCGTCGGGCTCGCAGCGCAGCCGCTCGGCGATGCGCTCGATGACCGCCTCGCGATCGCGCGTCGCCTGCTCGACCTGGCCCTCGCGCCGCACCCGGCTCTCGCGCGCCGTGGCGAGCTCGGCCTCGGCCTGCTTCAGCGCCTTGTCGGCCTCGCCGAGTCGCGTCTCGCCCACGGCGAGCCGGTCGGCGGCTTCCTGGCGACGCTGCTCGGCGCCGGCGATCTCCTCGCCCAGTGCCTCGCGCTTGGCCTCGATCTCGGCCGGCTTGTTGGCCAGCTCGGCAAGGGACGCCGCGATCTGCTCGTGCCGCTGATCGAGCTCGCCGATCTGCCCTTCGGCGTCGGCCAGCCGCTTGGCCCAGCCGTCACGGTCCTGGGCGATCTGGCCGAGCCGCTCCAGCCGCATCGCCGCCTCGCGCGCCAGCCGGTCGCACTGGCCCTCGGCCTCGACCAGCGCCGCGCGCAGCTCGGCGATGCGTCCCCGCAGCACCCCCGCGGCGACACGATCGGCCTGCGTGTCGGCGATCGCCGACAGGCGCGCCTGGCGGAAGGTGCGCCGCATCTCGCCATCGGCGATGTCGCCCGCCAGCTCCTCGACCGTGCGCTCGAGGCCACCGAGCCGCGTGCGCAGCTGGTCGGTGCGGCGCGCCACCTCGGCATGGCGGTCGCGCGCCGAGAGGGCAGCGCGCTCGGCGCCCGCCAGCGCGCTCTGCGCGGCCCGTTCGGCCAACCGCGTCGCTTCGCCCGCTTCCGTCGCCTTGCGCCGCGCCGCATCGGCCACCGCGCGCTCGTGCGCGCGCGCCTGGTCGACGCAGGCCTTCTCGGCGTCGACGGCGGCGGCGAGCCAGCCGGTCTCGGCGTCGAGCCGCGCCTGCGCCGCCGTCTGCTCGGCCACCGTCGCATCGATCTGCTGGCGGATCTCGGCCAGCCGGTTGCGCTGACTGAGCCGCACCGCCGCGGTCGACGGCGCGCCGGCGCGCATGGTGTAGCCGTCCCAGCGCCACACCGCGCCGTCGCGCGTCACCAGCTGCTGGCCCGGCGCCAGCCCGGCCTGCAGGGCGGCGCCCGTGGTCTCGTCGGCGACCACGCCGATGAAGGCGATGCGGCGCTCGAGCTCGGGCAGGGCAGCGACGTGCCGGCCAAGAGGGGTCGCACCGTCCGGCAGCGCCGGCGCTTCCGCGAGCGGGCCGAGCGGCAGCCAGTGGATCGGCGCGCCGCGGTCGGACGACGCCTCGAGCTCCTCGCCGAACGCCGCGCCCAGCGCCTTCTCGAAGCCCGGCTCGACGGTGAGCGCATCGAGCAGCGGCGGCCACAGCGACGACGCCGCCGACTTCAGCGCCGCGGCGATGCCCGCCTCCTCGGCGCGCAGCTTGGTCAGCCGGGCGTTGATCTCCCGGACAGCTTCGCCGGCCGCTTGGTGGCTCGCCTCGGCGGCGCGGCGCTCGGCCAGCCGGGCGCGCTCCATGTCGAGGCGCTCGGCTTCGGCCTTGGCGACGGCCTGCCGGGCGGCATCCGATTCGTAGCGCTCGGCCTCGCGGGCCGCCTCGATCGCCTCCTGGCCCTCGCTCCGCGTCCGTTCCAGGGTCTCGCGTGCCGTCTCGAGCGCGGCTTCGACCTCGGCCAGCGCCGGCAGGCGGGCAAGCTCGTCCTCGATCTGGCGCTGTTGCCCGGCGATCTCCTCGCGGCGCGCGAACAGGCGGCGCAGGCGCTCCTGCAGCTCGGCGATCTCGCGGCTGACGCTCGCCCGCGATGCCTCGTCGTCGGCGATCTGGCGATTGAGCCGGTCGTGCTCGGCCTCGGCCGTCTCGGTCTCGGTCCGCGCCGCATCGCGCGCCTCGGCCGCCGCCTGGGCGCGCTCGTCCTCGCCCACCCGTTCTTCCTCGAGACGGCCGCGCTGCGCGTCGAGATCGGCGATCGCGGTCTCGGCATCGCCCTTGCGGCCGTGCTCGCGCATCAGGTCGGACTCGGCCTGGCGCAGCCTCGTCTCGGCCTCCTGCTGGGCCTGCGCCACCCGCTCGGCCTCGGCGGTGAGCGCATCGTGTGCCACGCGCAACCGCTGCAGCGCCGCCGCCGCGGTGGCTTCGTCGTTGCGCAGCGGCGGCAGCGACGTCGCCGCCTCGGCCTGCGCCGTCGTCGCGAGGCCAACCAGGCGCGTGAGGTCGGCGACCTCGGCCTCGGCCTCCTTGAGACGCTCGGCCGCTTCCGAAAGCTCGCGCTCGGCGGCCGACAGCCTGAGCGCCAGCACCGCCGCCTCGGCGCGCCTTATGTGGTCGGTCAGGTTGCGATAGCGGCTCGCCTGGCGGGCCTGCCGCTTCAATCCCTTGTGCTGCTCCTCGAGCGCCACCAGCACGTCCTGCACACGCGCCAGGTTCTGCTCGGCGGCGCGCAGGCGCAGCTCGGCCTCGTGACGGCGGGCATAGAGGCCGGTGATGCCGGCCGCCTCGTCGATGACCATCCGCCGGTCGGCCGGCTTGGCATTGATCAGCGTGCCGATGCGGCCCTGGCTGACCAGCGCCGTCGAGCGCGACCCGGTCGCGGCGTCGGCGAACAGGGTCTGCACGTCGCGGGCGCGGATGTCGCGGCCGTTCACCGAGTAGGACGAGCCGTGGCCGCGCTCGATGCGGCGCACGATGTCGAGCTGGTCGGCGTCGTTCACCATGGCCGGCGCGGTGCGCGTGCGGTTGTCGAGCGTCAGCAGCACCTCGGCGATGTTGCGCGCCGGCCGGCCGCCGGTGCCGGCGAAGATGACGTCCTCCATCTCGCTGCCGCGCATCTGCTTGGCCGAGGTCTCGCCCATCACCCACTTCAGCGCTTCGACGAGGTTCGACTTGCCGCAGCCGTTGGGGCCAACGATTCCGGTCATGCCAGGCTCGATGGCGAGCTCCGTCGGGTCGACGAAGGACTTGAAGCCGGAAAGCCGGAGCTTGTCGAACTGCACCATCTACACCACGCCTGTCTGTTGCCGGTTGTCCATTTACTTCCCGAGCTTGGCGAACGCCGCGTCGAGCTCGTCGACCGACCGCGCCCCGCGATAGAGCTGGCCATCGATGAACAGCGTCGGCGTCGAGTTGACGCCCAGAACCTCGCCGCCCTTGTAGTCGGCAACCACCTGGTTGGCCTTGGCCTCGTTGGCGAGGCAGGCCTTGATCTCGTTTTCGCCCATGCCGGCGATGCGCAGCGGCTTGGCGAGCTCGGCGATCGGGTCGGAGCCGGTCGCCCAGGTCGCCTGGTTGCGGAAGATGAGATCGATGATGGGGAAGTAACGGTCGGCCGGCGCGCATTCGGCGATCTGCGCCGCCTTGGCGGCGACCTGGTCGAGCGGGAAGTCGCGGTAGACCAGCTTCACCTTGCCGCTGTCGATCCACTTCTTCTTCAGCTCGGGCAGGATCTGGGTGTGGAAATGCGCACAATGCGGGCAGGTGAACGAAGCGTACTCGATCAGGGTGATCGGCGCCTTGGCGTCGCCCAGGACATGGTCGCCGGGCTGGACGGCGAGCAGCGCGGTCTTGTCCGGCGTCCCCGCCACGGCCACCGGAGCGGGTCCGGGGGCGGGCGCACGGGTCCCGAACCAGACGCCGAGCACAATCGCGGCGACCGCCACGACGCCGCCGGCGACGATCAAGATATTCCGCATTCCCTCTTCCTCTCCACTACATCTTGGAAACAGCCCCTGTGGGGTGTCAAACGCTTAGCGCCCCACCTGGCGTAATATTGCAGCGACGGCATCGGCGCCGCCCGGGTTGCCGTAGAATTCCTCGTTGATGAACAAGGTCGGCGTGAAGCGGACCCCGAGCGTCTGGCCCGACTGCACGTCAGCCACCACCTTGTCCAGCGCCTTGTCGTTGGCGAAGCAGGCCGCCGCCTTCCCCTGGGTGATGCCCTCGCCCGCCAGCACCGTAACGACCTCGACCAGGGGGTCGCCGACCGACAGCCAGTCAACCTGGCGGCGGAACAGCAGCTCGACCGTGGCGAAGAACCTGTCCGGCGGGGCGCATTCTGTGAGCTGGGCGGTACGGGTGGCCACGAGGTCGGACGGGAAGTGGCGATGGATCAGGCGCAGCTTGCCGGGATCGATCCATTCCTGACGCAGGGTCGGCATCACCGCGATGTAGAAATTGGCGCAGTGCGGGCAAGTGAAAGAGGCGTAGTCGATCAGGGTGTTGGGCGCGTTGCGATCGCCGAGGATGTGATCGTCGGGCAGCGCCTCCAGGAGCTTGTCGCGCGCGCGGTCTTGGCCTTGGGCCCGCGCCTCGGGCCCGGATAGCAACGTCGCACCCAGCCCGCCGACCAGGAGATGCCGCCGGTTGATGCGCGCGCCGAGCCGCGCCAGCGCCGCCCTGAGCTCGGGATCCTCCACCGACTTCGCGCGCTCGGCCATGTCGGCGACCTGGTCCGGCGTGGGGGCCGGCGCCCGCTCTTCCGCGAGCCCGCGGCGGCGCGGCACCATGCCCTGCACGACGCGGACGGTGTCGACCATGCGGTGCCCGTAGTAGCCGTTCACGCGCTCGACCACCTGCCCCGCCTTGTGCTGGACCTCGAGGGCGGCGGCGCCCGACACCGAGAGCCGCAGCACCTTGCCGGCGCGGCCGCGGCCCGAGGTCAGGGCGTCGGGCCAAGTGGCCGCAGCGAGGTCCGGACCGACGATCGCCGACCAGTCGGCGCGCAGGCGCGCGATCGAGGCGCCGCGGCCCTTGGCGATGCCGGAGGTCAGCCGCTGCGTCAGACCGCCGATGGCCCGGAAGCCGTTTTCCCGCATGGACCCTTTCAAACTCGTGTTCCTATGCTAGAGCGGTTTGCTGTCAGGCGGAACCTCGTGCGTCTTTGCTGGGAGCGCGCCACTCCGATGGCGCTCTTCATTTGTTGATTGAATATCCCATGAGCGCCATCGGAGTGGCGCGCTCCCAGCGAATGACGCCCAATGTCATCAAAGTTGGCGCCGATGAGGGCGCGCTCCCAGCGATGAGACCATGAGCCACGCTTCACGAGTGCTTGCCTGGTACGATCGCCATCGTCGCACCCTGCCGTGGCGCGCGCCTGCCGGCGAACGGCCCGAGCCCTACGTCGTGTGGCTCTCCGAGATCATGCTGCAGCAGACCACGGTGACCACGGTCGGCGATTATTTCCGCCGCTTCATCGCCCGATGGCCCAAGGTCGAGGCGCTGGCCGCCGCGCCGCTCGACGACGTGCTCTCGGCGTGGGCCGGCCTCGGCTACTACGCCCGCGCACGCAACCTGCACGCCTGCGCCAGGGCTGTGACGGAGCAGCATGCCGGCCGCTTCCCCGACGACGAGGACGCGCTGCGCGCGCTGCCCGGCATCGGACGCTACACCGCAGCGGCAATCGCGGCGATCGCCTTCGACCGCCCGGCCTCGGCGGTCGACGGCAATGTCGAGCGGGTGATCGCCCGCCTGTTCGCGATAGAAACGCCGCTGCCCGACGCCAAGCCCGAGATCGCCGAGCATGCCGCGAGGCTGGTGCCGCGCAATCGCGCCGGCGACTATGCGCAGGCGTTGATGGATCTCGGGGCAACCGTGTGCATGCCGCGCAACCCGCGCTGCATGCTCTGCCCTCTCGCCACCGCCTGCCGCGCCCGCAAGCTTGGCATCGCCGAGCAGCTCCCTGCCCGCGCGCCCAAACAGCAAAAGCCGACGCGGCGCGGCCTCGCCTTCGTCCTGGCCCGCCGCGACGGCGCCGTCCTGCTGCGCAAGCGGCCGGTCACGGGCCTGCTGGGCGGCATGGACGAGGTGCCGTCGAGCGCCTGGCGCGAGGGCACGTTCGCGGCCGAAAGCGCCCTCGTCGAGGCGCCGGTGCACGCGAGCTGGCGGATCCTCGACGGCATCGTGCGCCACACCTTTACGCATTTTCATCTCGAGCTCACCGTGGCCCGCGCCACCGCCGCGACCGACGGTCCGGCCGGACTGCCCGGCGCGGCGTGGTGCACCATCGACCGCATGACCGAGCGCGCCCTGCCGACGGTGATGCGCAAGGTGATCGCCCACGCCTTCAAAGAATAGAACGAGGCCGCATTTCTGCGTTCGGTGCGTTCGAAACCCTTCGGAATCAACGGGTTGGCCGAACGCAAGCGTGCGTTCGCCTGCGTTCGGATCGCCGTTCTGCGTTCGGGGTCCTGGTGGCAGCGAGAGTCGGCCTGAAATCTTGCGTCATTTGCGTCACAGCGTCATTTGCATTTGATCTCAATCGCTTGCGCGTGACGCAAGCGGACGACATTGCGTCAGCCGGGCGCGCTGCGTCGGCTTCGTTCGCTGGCACGGCCAGCATCCGACCGGGCCGCATGCCGTGGGTGCCGAAGCGACCGCAAACGATCCCGGCCACGACCTCGAGCTTGCGCATGATCCATCCTCCTTGATGCTGCGCCGTCGCCGGCAACGAGTCGTCGCCCGCCTCTGCCCACGCTAGCCGGGATTTGCGTGACGTCAACCCGGTCCAGCAGAGTTCCGGCACGAACCACCCCGATCCGGTCCAGGTGCCGCGGTTGACCTACAAATCTAG
>NZ_JBFWZI010000197.1:0-12450 GCF_050185545.1 Reyranella sp.
CTCGCGGAAGACCCGTCGCGCCCGCTCGGGCTCGTAGCGGAAAACGCGCTCGAGATGCTCGCGCATCACCTCTATGCGGATCTCCAGCAACGGCTCGAAATCGGCCTCGCTGACTGGCGCGAACCGCCAGTTCTCAGCCATCGGCGGCGATCTTGGCCACTCGTGGCCGGGCCACGGCCAGCCAGTCCTTGGTGTCGAGTTCCATCGAGCGGTCGAGGCGGCCGGCATTGAAGAACAGCGTTTCGTTGGCCAGAAGCCCCTGGTCGACGACGATGGCAAGCGAAGGATCGAGCGAGAACGGCGGCACCGAGCCCATGACGCAGCCGGTGAGCGTCTGGGCGGTGTCGGGTGAGGCGAAGCCGCATTTGCGCGCCTCGAACAGGGTCGCGACCGCATTGAAGTCGAGCTTGCGGTTGCCGGGCAGGATGGCGAGCACGTGGCGCTTGCCGCTGCCGCCGCCGCGCAGGTCGAGCACCATCGCCTTGGCGGCCTGGCCGGGCCGGTTGCCGCGAATGACGCTGATCGCTTCCGACCGGCCCTCGGGCTCGTGCTCGATCACCCGGAACTTCGCCTTGGCGTCGCTCAGCAGCGTCACCAGCTGGTCGAAAACATCAGCGGCCACGGATCACCTTCTCCGAAAGGACTTTCAACGCTTCGTCGAAATTTGGCACCCTGCCGTCGGAAGGCGCGATTCCGGCATCGACGGAACGGCGAAGGCTGCGCTCGATCGCTTCGGTCATCAGTGGATCGACGCCGGTCTCGCGCAGGGTTTGGCTGACCAAACCCATCTCCTCCCAACGACGGTGCGCATGCACGACATGGGTCTGCACCAGTGTGCCCACGAACTTGCCGAAGCCGACCTTGTCGACGTCGCCCATGCAGCCCATGACCTCCTCGAGGATGCCCTGGCGCTCGGCGGCGACATAGGCTTCCACGCCCAGCGCCTCGACGCCCTTGATCAGCACGCTGCGGATCATCTTCACTGACGAGGCGCTGCCGGGCTTCGCACCCAGCACCTTGGCGTCGAAACCGCTCGCGTTCATCCAGGCGACGATCGTCTCGACGTCCTCGCCGGCGACCAGCATGGGCGCCTTGATGCCGTGCTTGAAGAAGCCGCCCATCACGGCGATGTCGATGTAGCGTCCGCCCGCTGCCTCGATCGGCGCGCGGTCCTCGTCGGACATGCGGCCGGTCACCGTGCAGAGGTCGAGATAGTGCGCGCCCTTCTTGAGCAGCGGCGCGGCGGCCTCGGCCGCCTCCAGCGCATGCTCGCCCTGGACGGCGCAGATCACGAGGTCGGCGTCGCTCAGTGCTTCGGTGTAGCGGCCTTCGATCGCGACATCGAGTCGGCGCGCCTCCTTACCGAGCGCCGTGCCGCGTGCGTCCTTGTCGAGCGCGGTGTCGATGGCGATGACGCGGCGCGGCGCGTTGTCGCCCGGCCGCGCGGGACCGCGCCAGCCGCCGTCGGCGCACAATCCGCGGGCGATCGCCGACCCGGCCTCGCCAAAGCCCAACAGCGCGATGACGCGCGGAGATAGCGACATGCGAATGCCCTCGTGACGTTCGGTAGGATGATTTCCGGAAAAGCTCAGGAGGCCGGCGCTTCACCGTCGCCCGAGTTGCGCGCGGCGTGCGTATCGCGCGAGCTGGCAATGCGCAGCTTCGGCCGGGCCACGGCCTGCGCGGCCGTCTGGCTGCGTTCGGCGATACCGGCATAGAGCTGCTTGCCGGCCTCGATGACGCAGACACCGGCGAAGCGGCCGAGCCAGCGCCGGCCGAAACGCTCGACGGTCGGCGCCATGCGCAGGGCCAGCCGCGAGTGGGTCGGCGGCATGAACAGCGCACGTGTCTGCTGCAGCGGCGCGAACATGTTGGCGCGCAGCAGCCCGGCAAGCTGCGCGGCCGAGTAGGGATGCCCCTGGTAGAACGGCGAGCGGTCGATCTGCGACCACAGGCCGGCACGCGTCGGCGTGACGACGAGCAGGCGCCCGCCATCGACCATCACGCGCCAGATCTCGCGCAGCATCGGCCGCACCCGCTCGGTGCATTCGACCGCGTGCACCAGCACGACACGGTCGACCGAGCGGTCGGCGAGCGGCAGGTCCATCTCGTCGACCAGGGCGGTGCGGTTGCGGCCCTCGCGCGGCCAGCGGGTTACGCCCTGCGGCGCGGGCATGAAGGCGATCGTGCACTCGGCCTCCTCGGCGAACGGGCGCAGGAACGGCGTGGCATAACCCAGGCCCAGCACCGTCTCGCCGCGGACGTTGGGCCACACTTCGCGCAGCCGGGCGCGCAGCAGGCGAGTCGTCATCTGACCGAGCGTGCTGCGGTAGAAATCGTTGAGATCGAGGACGTCCGTCCACATGGGGTTATCTTAGCAGACTCCACGCCTCCGCGGCCATGGCGGTTGCAAGGGAGCTTTGCTAGCGTCGCCGCCATGAGCACCACGCTAGAGATCGTTCGTATCCCCGTCCTCAACGACAATTACGTGTGGTTGATGCGCGAGCCGCAGAGCGGCGCAGTCGGCGTGATCGATCCGGCCGTGGCCGGGCCGGTCCTCGCCGAGGCGGCCAGGCGGCGCTGGAAGATCACGCACATCCTCAACACCCACCATCACGGCGACCATGTCGGCGGCAACCGCGAGATCAAGGAGGCCACCGGCTGCACCATCGTCGGCCCGCGCCGCGACCGGGCGAGAATCCCCGGAATCGACATCGAGGTCGATGACGGCGACCGCTACCGTTTCGGCGAGGCGGAGGCCGAAGTGTTCTTCGTGCCCGGCCACACCAGCGGCCATATCGCTTTCGCCTTCCGTGAGCAGAAGGCGTTGTTCTGCGGCGACACGCTGTTCGCCCTGGGCTGCGGCCGGCTGTTCGAGGGAACGGCCGCCCAGATGTGGACCTCGCTCGGCCGCCTGCGCGCGTTGCCGGACGACATGCGGGTTTACTGCGCGCACGAATACACCCAGTCGAACGCACGCTTTGCCCTGACCGTCGAGACCGACAACACGAGGCTGCAGGAACGTTCGGCCGCGATCGATGCCGCGCGGGCGCGCGGCGAGGCGACGGTGCCGTCGCTGCTCGGCGAGGAGAAGGCCACCAATCCCTTCCTGCGCGCCGACGTGCCCGCCGTGCAGCGTGCCGTCGGCCTGTCCGACGGCGACCCGGTCGCCGTGTTCGCAGCGGTGCGCCACCGCAAGGACGTGTTTCGGTAGGGCCTCCTCCCCAGCGTCTTCGCTGGGGAGGTGCCTCGTCATACGGGGCGGAGGGGTCATGGACTCATGCGGACCGCGGGCGTCCCGCCCACTCTTCTTGTGAGCGCGCGGGACGCCTGCGATCCGCTTGAGTCATGACCCCTCCGTCCGCGAAGACGCGGACACCTCCGCAGCGAAGCTGGGGAGGATTCCCTAAACCGGAATCCGCACGATCACGCGCAGGCCGCCGAGCGGCGAGGCGTCGAGGGCGACGTCGCCGCCATGGCTGCGCGCCACGTCGCGCGCGATGGTGAGGCCGAGGCCCACGCCGCCGGTCTCGACGTTGCGCGATTCGTCGAGCCGGAAGAACGGTCGAAAGACGTCCTCGTACTTGTCGGGCGGAATGCCGGGGCCATTGTCGTCGATCGTGATCTCGACCGAGGTGCGGCCGCGCTGGGCGTTGAGGCGCACCTTGGTGCCGTAGCGCAGCGCGTTGGACACGAGATTGTTGAGGCAGCGTTTCATGGCGAGCTCGCGCAGCTCGACATTCATGTCGCCCTGCCAGCCGACCTCGACATCGGCGTTGTTGCGCCGGGCCCCGGCGGCCACGTCCTCGAGGATCTCCGACAGGTCGACCGGACCGGGCTCCTCGTCGCCCTCGCCGCGGGCGAACGCCAGGTAGCCTTCGATCATCCGTTCCATGTCGAGCACGTCGTCGGCCAGTTCCTTGCTTTCGGGCGATTCGGGCAGCAGGGCGAGCGACAGCTTCATGCGGGTGAGCGGCGTGCGCAGATCGTGGCTGACGCCGGCCAGCATCTCGGTGCGCTGCTGAATCGAGCGGCGCAGGCGGATGCGCATGGTCTGGAAGGCGGTGGCGGCGTTGCGCACCTCGCGGGTGCCGCCGGAGAAGGCGAAGTCGGGAATGTCGCGTCCCTTGCCCAGCGCATCGGCGGCCACGCCGAGATGCTGGATCGGTACCAGCTCGCGATGCATGAACCAGATCGCCAGGCCGAACAGCACCAGCGCCAGGCCGAGCTGGGCGATCACGTAGGCGAAGCTCGAGCCGAAGGTGAGGCGTACGTGCGGCACCAGGACGTCCATCACGTCGCCGTCGTTGAGCTGGATCTCGACCAGCATCTGGCCGCCGCCGACATTGTTGTCGATGTAGAACGGCCGCTTGAGATCGGCGTCCAGCGCGCCCTGCACCTCGCGCGCGGCGATGTCGAAGTACTCCGGCTGCTTGAACGGCTTCACGATACCCTTGCGGAAGCTGACGAACAGCAGCAGGTCCTGCGCCGAGCGGCGCAGGATCCAGTCGCGATGGGCGTCGTCCGGGAAGTCCGAGTGCAGCGCGATCAGCAGGCGCAGGTCGCGCACCAGCAGGATGGCCAGGCGGTTGGTCACGTTGTCGCCGCGCTGGCTGTAGAACCACCACGCCGACAATGCCTGCAGGAGCAGCATGGGCACGACGATGATGATCAGCGCGCGCGCGAACAGCGTCTGCGGGGAATGCCGGTCGGCGAGGCGGGCAATGCGTTCGAAGGCGTCGCGGACCGCGCCCGGGATCATGCGTCGACCAGTCGATAACCCTGGCCGCGGACCGTGCGCAGGTAGCGCGGAAACGACGGGTCGGGCTCGATCTTGCGCCTGAGCCGGGTCACCTGGACGTCGATTGCCCGTTCGTTGACGGCGCTGCCGACGATCCTGCACAGCGCCTCTCTGCTCACCGCCTCGCCGAGACGGGTGGCAAGCGCGCGCAGCAGGGCCGTTTCGGTCTCGGTCAGGGCCACCCGCTTGCCGTCCTGGGCGAGCTCGCCGACCTCGAGGTCGAACCGGAACGGGCCGAACGACACCTGCCGCGGAGCCTCGGCGCTCGCCGGCGCCTGCGGCTTGTTGCGCCGCAAGATGTTCTGGATGCGCAGCAGCAGCTCGCGCGGGTCGAACGGCTTGCCGAGATAGTCGTCGACTCCCTGCTCGAGCCCGGCGATGCGGTCCTTGGGGTCTGCCATCGCGGTCAGCATCAGGATCGGCACGTCGTCGGATCGGCGCAGCTCGCCGGCGAACTCGAGGCCGCTCTCGCCCGGCATCATGACGTCGAGCACGATCAGGTCGAAGTCGAGCGCGCTCAGGCGCTGGCGCGCCTCGGCGGCGTTGCTCGCGGTAGTGACGCGAAAGCCGCTCTTCGACAGGAACGTGTTCAGCAACCCGCGCAGGCGCGTGTCGTCGTCGACCACCAGGACATGCGGCTTGTCGACCGCGCTGTCGAGCAGGCTCATCGTCCGCCCCGCACGCGCTTGTCGACGATGGCGCGCTCGGGGGAATCGAGCAGGCCGAGCAGGACCTTGCGGAAGCCGTCGACGGCGTCGGCGCCGGTCTCTCGGTAGGCGCGGGCGAACCGCTGGCTCTGGCGCTCGGTCAGCTCGCGCTCGAGCTTCTGGCCCTTCTCGGTGAGCCACAGCAGGCGTTCGCGGCGGTCGCGGGCGCCGCTCTTCTGCTCGACATAGGCTTGGCCAATCAGGTCCTTCAGCACGCGCGAGATTGATTGCTTGGTGACCTTGAGGATCGACAGCAGGTGGCCGACGGTCTGGCCGGGATGGCGGCCGATGAAGTAGAGCGCGCGATGATGCGCCCGGCCCAGCTGGTAGCGCTTGAGCTGCTGGTCCGATTCGAACGTGAAGTCGCGGTAGGCATAGAACATCAGCTCGATGCCCTGGCGCAGCTCCTCCTCGCGGAGGAACAGAGGGTTAGCGGGAGGTTTCGTGTCCACCATGCAATGCTGTGCCGAGTTCCGGTCGGTTCTGGTCGTAAACCGCGACTATAGAGGCGGCGCGTTGCCTTGACACCCTAGGGGCGCGTCACTTCCGTGACGCTCATGCTCTTCCGGACCGCGGGCATCTTGCCCGCTCTTGACTCTTGAGCGGGCAAGTTGCCCGCGGTCCGGAAGAGCATGAGCGCGCCATCGTTGGCGGAGGTTACTTCGCCTCTCGTGACGCGCTCCCAGCGCACAAATCATTACCCCCTCCGTCCCCGAAGACGCTCCTATGAAGATCGGGGCGGGTACCGCCCCGATCTTCTCAGCATCGTGGTGCACGCGCGCTGGGGGGTCTCCCCAGCAGAGCTGGGAAAGATATTGGATCGATTTGGACATGATTATTGACAAGGTCAGTAATACTGACCTATTAAGACACAAGGTTGCCGTAGGGTGACCTTGAATGATCGCTTTGGAATCTTTCTCTGGGAGGAAGAGCAATGTCCTTATCGATGGAAGACCGCGACGGGTTCATCTGGCTGGACGGCAGGCTGGTGCCGTGGCGCGACAGCCGCATGCATGTGCTGACCCATGCGCTGCATTACGGCTCGGCCGTGTTCGAGGGCGAGCGCATCTATGACGGGCGGATTTTCCGTCTGGCCGCGCACAGCGCGCGGCTGATCAACTCGGCCCGGCTGCTCGACTACGAGATTCCGTGGAGGCGCGAGCAGATCGAGGCGGCCACGCGCGAGGTCGTCAAGGCGAACGGCCTGCAGGCGGGCTACGTCCGGCCGATAGCTTGGCGTGGTACGGAGGTGCTGGGCGTGTCGGGCATCGGCACCTCGGTGCACCTCGCCATCGCGCCGTGGGCCCAGGAGGGCCGGCTTTCGGTGCTGGCGCGCGAGTCCGGCATCAACGTCACCATGGCGAAATACCGCCGCCCGTCGGCCGATTTCGCGCCGGGCCACGCCAAGGTCGCCGGCCTCTACATCATCTGCGGCATCGAGAAGGACCGCGCCCTCAAGGCCGGCTTCGACGACGCCCTGATGCTCGACTGGAAGGGCGACCTCGCCGAATCGACCGGCGCGAACATCTTCCTGGTGATCGACGGCACGCTGGTGACGCCACTGGCGGAAAACTTTCTCGACGGCATCACCCGCCGCGCCGTCATGGGCATGGCGAGGAAGCGAGGCTGGACCGTCGAGGAGCGTCCTGTGAAGCCGCAGGAACTGGCTGACGCCAGCGAGGTATTCCTGTGCGGCACTGCTGCCGAGATCGTGCCGGTGGGCTCGGTCGATGGTCACCACTACCAGTCCGGGCCCTACGCACGCACGTTGATGGCGGACTTCCAGAAGCTGGTGCGCCAGGCGGACTGCGAAGGCTTCGGCGAATCGACGCATCTCGCACCCGCGGGTGCCTCGCTCGCCGCTTGACAGCGCAGGCGCTCTGCACTTTGCTTCGATGACGTCCGAGGGGTGCCCGGTCTCCGTGAGACTGGGCTGAGACAGCCGATGGGCTGAACCCTTTGAACCTGATCCGGATCATGCCGGCGAAGGAACGGGAGTTCATCGATTGGCCAGGTCATCCGTCATTGTCATAGGCGCCGGGGTTGCCGGTCTCGCGTGTGCGCTCGAGCTCGCCGAGCGAGGCCTCTCCGTCGCGGTGGTCGAGCGCGGCCAGGCGCTCGGCGACGGCTGTTGCTCCTGGATGGCGGGCGGCATGCTGGCGCCGTGGTGCGAGCGCGCCACCACCGAGCCGGAGGTTGCCGCCTGGGGCGCCACCTCGATCGATTGGTGGTCACGGCGCTACGCGGGCACCGGGCGGCGCGGCAGCCTCGTGGTGGCGCAACCGCGCGACGCCACCGACCTGACGCGCTTCGCCCAGCGCACCGAGCGCTTTCAATGGCTCGAGGGCGACGCCATTGTCGGCCTCGAGCCGGCGCTGGCAGGCCGGTTCCGGCGTGCCCTGTTCTTTCCCGACGAGGCGCATCTCGATCCGCGCGGCGCCCTGGCCGCGCTTGCCGACAATCTTGGTCGTCGCGGCGTGGCAATCGGGTTCGGCGTCGAGCATCCTGTGCGCGCTGCCGGGGAGGAGATCATCGTCGACTGCCGTGGTTACGCCGCGCGCGATGTTCTGCCCGACCTGCGCGGCGTGCGCGGCGAAATGATCGTCGTGCGCTCGCCCGATGTCGACTTGTCGCGGCCGGTGCGGCTGTTGCATCCGCGGTTGCCGCTCTACATCGTGCCGCGCGGCAACGGCCTGTTCATGATCGGCGCGACCATGATCGAAGGCGAGCACCGCGGCCCGATCAGCGTTCGCTCGGCGATGGAGCTGCTGAGCGCCGCATACGCGCTGCATCCCGCCTTCGGCGAGGCCGAGATCGTCGAGCTCGGTGCCGACCTGCGCCCGGCCTTTCCAAACAATCTGCCGCAGCTCCGGCGCAGCGCGGGCGTTCTGCACGCCAACGGGCTGTTCCGACATGGCTTCCTGCTCGCGCCGACGCTGGCGCGCTGGGTTGCCGACGCCATCACCCGGGGAGAATTGAAATCGGAGGTCAGTCATGCGGATTTTCCTCAACGACGACGTGCATGAGATCGATCCGGGCACGCTGGCCGCGGCGCTCGAAGCGCTGGGCTTCGGCGGCCGCAAGATCGCAACGGCGGTGAACGGACGCTTCGTTGCCGCCGCGGCGCGCCCGGCGACCAGGCTCGCCGACGGCGATCGCATCGAGGTGGTGGCGCCGATGCAGGGAGGCTGATCGTGTTCTACGGCGTAGAAGTCTCCTCGCGCCTGCTGCTCGGCACGGCGCGCTATCCCTCGCCGGCCGTGCTCGAGCGGGCGATCAAGGAGTCCGGTGCGGAGATCGTCACAGTGTCGGTCCGCCGTGAAGGCGGCGCCAGCCGCGCCGGGCAGAGTTTCTGGTCGTTCGTACAGTCGCTCGGCCTGCGCGTGCTGCCCAACACGGCGGGCTGCCACTCGGTCCAGGAAGCCGTGACCACAGCCCACATGGCGCGCGAGCTGTTCGACACGACCTGGATCAAGCTCGAAGTGATCGGTGATGCCGACACCCTGCAGCCCGAAATCTTCGGCCTGGTCGAGGCGGCGCGCATCCTGGCGCAGGACGGCTTCGAGGTGTTTCCCTACACCACCGAGGATCTGGTCGTTGCCGACCGCCTGGTCGAGGCGGGATGTCGGGTGCTGATGCCGTGGGGCGCGCCGATCGGCTCAGCGCGCGGCCTCAACAATGTCTACGGGCTGCGCTCCCTGCGCGCACACTTTCCCGACATCCCCCTGGTGGTCGATGCCGGGCTGGGCGTGCCCTCGCACGCCGCTGCGGCGATGGAGCTGGGATACGACGCCGTCCTGCTCAACACGGCCGTCGCCGAGGCGGGCGATCCCGTCGCGATGGCGCGCGCCTTCGCCCTCGCCGTCGAAGCCGGCCACACGGCCTTCCTGGCCCAACCGCTCGAGCCGCGCGACATGGCCCAGCCGTCGACCCCCGTGATCGGCAGGGCCGTTCTGGGAGGCTGATGGTGCTCGACCCCTTCTATCCCGTCGTGCCCGATGCCGACTGGGTGACTCGCCTGGTCTCGGTCGGCACGCGCCTGATCCAGTTGCGCATCAAGGACCAGCCCGACGACGAGATCCGCCGACAGATCCGGCATGCCAGGCAGGCCTGCACCGCGGCGGGCGCCCAGCTGATCGTCAACGACTACTGGCAGGCGGCGATCGACGAAGGCTGCGATTATGTCCATCTCGGCCAGGGGGACCTGCTCGACGCTGACGTGAAGGCGCTGCGCAGGGCCGGCCTCAGCATCGGCGTCAGCACGCACGATCACGCCGAGTTGGAGAAGGGGCTCGCCATCGATCCCGACTACGTGGCGCTGGGACCGATCTATCCGACCAAGCTCAAGCAGATGCCGTGGGCACCGCAGGGTGTCGCGCGGCTCGCCGAATGGAAGCGGCTGATTGGCAAGCGCCCGCTGGTGGCGATCGGCGGCCTCACGCTCGAGCGCGCCCTGCTCTGCCTGGCGGGCGGCGCAGATGTCGCCGCCGTCGTCGGCGATGTCGTCAACCACGCCGATCCGCTCGGCCAGGCCCGCGCCTGGATCGCTGCGACGCGAGGGGTGTCATGACCGACCGCTACGCCCGACAAACCGTCCTCGCCGATGTCGGCCCGGAGGGGCAGGCGAGACTGGCCGCAGCATCCGTCCTGGTAGTCGGCGCCGGCGGCCTGGGCTGCCCCGTGCTTCAGTATCTCGCCGGCGCCGGCGTCGGGCGACTGGTCGTCGTCGATCACGACCGGGTCGAAGGGACCAACCTCCATCGCCAGCCGCTCTATGCGATGGCCGATCTTGGCCAGCTCAAGGCAGAGCGCGCGTGCGCGGCCCTGCAGCGCTTCAACCCGGACGTCGTTGCGGAATCGGTGGCGGAGCGGCTGACACCGCAGAACGCCGCCGGGCTCGTCGCCGCGGCCGACCTCGTGGTCGATGCGGCCGACAGCTTCGCGGTCACCTACATCCTGAGCGATGCCTGCCACGACGCGGGCAAGCCCCTTGTCAGCGCCTCGATCGTCGGCCTCAGCGGCTATGCCGGCGCCTTCTGCGGCGGCGGTCCGAGCTACCGTGCGGTGTTTCCCGAGATCACGTCGGATGGCGGCACGTGCGCCACCATCGGCGTGCTGGGCACGGCGGTGGCGGTGGTCGGCGGGCTGCAGGCCCATCTCGCCCTGCACCTGCTGCTCGGGCTGCAGCCCGTCGTGCTCGGGCGCGTGTTCACCTTCGATGCGCGCCGCCCCGGCTTCGGCGGCTTCGACTTCACCGGCAGCCCCGAGCCGGAGAGCTTCGTGCCGTTCATCGCGCCGGCTGCGGTGAACGACGACGATGTCGTGGTCGATCTGCGCGGCCTCGACGAGGCGCCGCACTCGCCGTTCGCGGGGGCGCTGCGCCTCGACGTCGATCACGTCGCGACTCTGTCGGCGGAGCCGTCGCGGCGCATCGTCCTGTGCTGTCGCAGCGGCCAGCGTTCGCTGGCCGCCGCCGACCGATTGCGCGAGTGCGGCTACGCCAATCTCGCGCTGGTCGCGCTGGGATAGACGATCAATCCTGCTCGGCCCACTTCCCAGTGCTTGCGTTGGGGAGGTGCCCCCGCAGGGGGCGGAGGGGTCATGAGCGACACATGTGTCGATTGAGTACACGTCATATTTGCGGAAGGACATGGACGGACGCTTCGACGGAGGCTCTTGACCCCTCCACCCCCTGCGGGGGCACCTCCCCGCGCTTCGCGCAGGGAGGGCAACAAGATGGGTGACTGCGACCGTGTAATCGGGGCTTCATTTTCCGCCGCCAAGCGCGATAAATAAGCCCAACAAGAGAGCGCCATGTCCCAGACCTTGCCTATCGAGTTCGCCCACCATCCGCATCCCGCGCCTACCTCGCCGGAGAAGCGGGCCGCCATCCTGCGCGACCCGGGTTTCGGCCGCGCCTTCACCGACCACATGGTCACGATTCGTTACAGCGAGGGCAAAGGATGGCACGACGCCAAGGTCGGGCCGCGCGAGCCGATCGCCATGGATCCGGCCTCGGCGGTGCTGCACTACAGCCAGGAAATCTTCGAGGGACTCAAGGCCTATCGCATTGCGAACGGCGGGGCGGTGATGTTCCGGCCCGAAGAGAACGCCCGACGATTCAACAGGTCGGCCGAGCGGCTCGCCATGCCGAGCCTGCCTGAGGCGGCGTTCGTGGAGGCGGTCGACCGGCTGGTCGCCATCGATCGCGATTGGATCCCCGAAGGTGAAGGCAGCCTCTACCTGCGGCCGTTCATGTTCGCCAACGAGGTCTTCCTGGGCGTCAAGCCGTCGTCGGAATACCTGTTCATCGTGATCGCCTCGCCCGTCGGCTCCTATTTCAAGTCGAAGGACAGCGCCGTCTCAGTCTGGGTCGAGCAGGAACTCACGCGTGCCGCGCCGGGCGGCACCGGCGCCGCCAAGTGCGGCGGCAACTACGCCGCCAGCCTGATGGCCCAGATGGACGCCTACAAGCACGGCTGCGAGCAGGTGGTGTTCCTCGACGCCGTCGAGCGCCGCTGGATCGAGGAGCTGGGCGGCATGAACATCTTCTTCGTCTTCGACGACAGCTCCATGGTGACGCCGCCGCTCGGTGGCACCATTCTGCCGGGCATCACGCGGGCCTCGATCCTGACCTTGGCCAGGGACATGAAGATCCCCGTGCGCGAGGAGCCCTACGCCCTCGACCAGTGGCGTGCCGATGCCGCGAGCGGGCGGTTGCGCGAGACCTTCGCCTGCGGCACCGCCGCCGTGCTGACTCCGATCGGCACGGTCAAGTCCAGGGACGGCGATTTCGTCATCGGCAACGGCGGCTCGGGCGCACAGACCGAGAAGCTCAAGGCCACCCTGATCGACATCCAGCGCTGCCGCGCCAAGGACACGCACGGCTGGGTGCACAAGGTGTTTTAGACAGCGCTGTCATGGCCGGGAGCGCGCCACTCC
>NZ_JBFWZI010000198.1:0-8417 GCF_050185545.1 Reyranella sp.
CCATGCGTTCGCGCCCGACGCTCTCGCCCATCAGGACGCGGCGCACCGGATTGTCGGTCACCCAGCCGAAGCCGTTGATCAGGCTGGCGAGGGCGAACTGCCAGACCTCGAGCTCGCCCAGCCGGGCGGCGACCGCCAGCGCGGTCGAGGTGAGCGCCAGCACGCCGATCATGCCGGCGAGCGTGAGGCGGCGATCGAACCGCTCGGCAAGCGCGCCCAGGAAGGCGCCGAACAGGCCCATCGGCAGCAGACGCAACATGGTGATCGAGGCGACCGCGAGCGCCGAGCCCGTCTGCTTGTAGACGACGACGCCCATCACGACCGTTTCCATCCAGCGCACGGTCGTGACGATCAGCCCGACCGACCAGAGACGCCAGAAATCCGCCGGGAGAGAACGAAGCATGTGTCGGATCGAAAGATCGGTACCAGGTCACGCACACGATCCATTGTCAGCGGCACGGCTTCAGACGGACCAGTTCGACGATCCTAGAGCATGATCGGGCAGGGGGCATCCTTTTGTCATTCGCATCAGGTGCGTGCGAATTGGCGGCGAGGTTGCCGCGTTCTCCTCCCCAGCTTCGCTGGGGAAGTGTCGCCGTCACAGGGAGACCTGCCTCCGCCGGAGAGGTATGGCTCATGTGGACCGCGGGCGTCCCGCCCGCTCATGAGCTTGTGCCGGCGAGACATCCGCGCTCTGGAGAAGGTATGAATCTCGAGCGGGCGGGACGCCCGCGGTCCGCATGAAGCATGATCCCTTCGTCCGCGAAGACGCGGACACCTCCACAGCGAGACGCTGGGGAGGGAAAAAAGCGGCGCCCCACGAGGGCGCCGCAAATCGTCACGTCCCAACCAGGCTACGCGTTACTGCACGACGATCTCGACCCGGCGGTTCTGCGGCTCGCGCACGCCGTCGCCGGTCTGCACCATCAGGCCCTGCTCGCCGCGGCCGATCACCGCGATCGCCGTCGCCGGCACGCCTTCGCGCACCAGCGCGTCCTTCACGGCATTGGCGCGCCGCAACGACAGCGCCATGTTGTAGGCCTCGGTGCCCGAGGTGTCGGTGTGGCCGGTCGCGGTGATGCGGGCATTGCCCTTCGACCTGAAGGCCTGCGCCGCCTGGCGGATCGTGGTCAGTGCCTGGTCGCTCAGGTTGGCCCGATCCCAGTCGAAGAAGACCATGAACGACGGCGGCGAGGCGGGCGCCGCGGCCGGTGGCGGCGGCGGAGGCGCCGACGGCTGGGCGAACTTGTAGCTCACCCCCAGCATGACGGTGACGTTGTTGTTCTGATAGCCGGGCGGATTGGTCGTGCCGTAGTAGCGGCCATCGAGATTGACGCGGAAGTTCTGGTCGATGTTCCAGCCGACGCCGATGATGCCCTGGTAGGCGAACTGCGTGCTGCACAGCGAGCAGCCGTTGATGGTGGCATCGGCGAAGGCGATGCCGGCGCCGGCGCCGATATAAGGCGTAATCGTGGCGCCGGGCAGGAAATCGTACAGAAGGTTGGCCATCACCGAGAGCTGCTCGACGCGGCCGCGCACGTTGCTGAAGATGTTGCCGAAATTCGCGGTGCCGGTGCCGTTGTTGCTGCGGAACATGGTCTCGAGCTCGACGCGCGGACCGACGAAATCGTAGCCGACCACACCGCCCACGGCGTAACCGAGATCCATGTTGTAGTTGTTGCTGTTCAACAGCCAGTTGAGGCCGCCTTGGGCGCCGATATAGAAGCCGGGGTTGGACGGTCCGCCTTCGAAGAGGGACTGTGACTGCGCCGTGGCCGGCACGACGAGCAGCGACGCAGCAACCAAGAGGCCTTTGTTCATTTGGCAATCTCCGGAGTGAGCAATGGCTGACGGAACGGCGGCCAGAGGACGGCGTTGCAGCGGCCGGCCCGAAAGCTGCCGCCTGTTGCACGCCTGCAACATCATCTCGCCTCGCTGTCGCCCACGATGCGCACACACGGCCCCAAACCGGGAGCGGCAGCGGTCTCGACGTACTCCAGCCGACGTTGCAGTGATAACTCCGTGATCGAGCAACCCGCTTGCGGGCGCCGGGAAGTCGGGCCGATCCAGGCCTCCATGCCTCGCGATCCCGTTTGGCTCGCCGCAGGAAGATCAGGCAGTATCGACGCCATGATCCGCGAGGAGTCGGGAACGCGCATGGCCGGGGACGATCTGATCGACGCCGCAAAGCAAGCGGGTGTGGCGAGCTTCGAGGCGACTTTCGGGCGCGTGCCCGAGAACTTCAGGCTGCTGGCCGAGCACGCCCCGGGAGCGTTCGCCGGCTATGGCCTGATCCGCAGCACGATCATGCGCGACAGGGCAGCCGGCGGTGCGCTCGACCAAGGAACTAATCTTCGCTCTTCTCGATACGCTGATTGGCCAGAAGGCCGGCGCGAAGAACCACGCCGCCGCAGCGCTGCGGCTCGGCCTGACCCTGCCCGAGCTTGCCGAGGGCCTGGTGCAGGTCGTGATGGCGGGGGGAATCACGACCTGGAACGAGACCGGCGCCGACGTCATGAGACACTGCGTCGAGCTTTCCGCCTCGACGCAAGCGGCCGCCGGAAGCTGAGAAGCTCGTCGTGCGAAAGACCGGCTGTCCGCGGCGCAGGCACGTCTCGATCGCGGCCGTCGCGGCGCTCGGATTCCTCCTCTCGACACCGCGAGCTTCCGCGCAGTCGGCGCCCTACCTGTTCGATCTCCTGAAGCGCCCCGCCTTTCGCAAGTCGTTCGACGCGTTGTTCGCCAACGAGCGCAATGTCGACGAGTGGATCGGGGTCTTCCAGAGGACCGACAACGGGGTCTGCGGCCCGTCGAAGCGGCTGCAGGCCGGCGACACGATCTACATCGCAGCCGATGTCTGCAAGCCGCACGATTGCGCCGCCAACCATCTGCAGGTCCTGTTCAGCGACAACGGCAGCAAGGCGGCGGCCCTGCTGCGCTCTCCGCGGGGGCTGCGCTGGTTCGGCATGCCGGGTCCGCAGGACCGCGCCCTGCTCGAGCAGTTGCAATAGCAGTAGCGCGTTGTTTCGGACGGTGACCTGCATGCGAGCGGAGCTTCTTCCTTCCCTTCGTCCCAACCGGCTTGTCTGCGATCTCGCGGCCGTCGCCGACAATCTGCAAGCCTTGCGCCGGAAGCTGCGTCCCGGCACCCGGATATTCGCCGCGCTCAAAGGTGACGCCTACGGCTTCGGCCTGCAGCAGGTCGCTGCGGTCCTCGTCGAGGGTGGTGTCGACGGCATCGCCGTCGCCGACCAGGCCGACGCGATCGCCTTGCGCGATCGCGGGATACGCATCCCGCTCCTGCTCTATGCCGGCCACCTCGCCAGCCGCGAGACGGTGCAGGCCACCCTCTCCCACGACCTGATCCCGACCCTGGTCGATGCCGGCGAGGCCGCCGAGTACGCCCGACTCGCGACGCGCCCGCTCGATGTCTTCGTCAAGGTCGATGTCGGGCTCGAGCGAATCGGCGTGCCGGCCGAGCAGGCCGCCGACTTCGTCACCCATGTGCGCAGCTTGCCGAATCTCAGGGTGAGCGGGCTTTACACCCATCTGCAGGTGCCGGCGAACGCGACCGACGGGTTCCTGCGCTGGCAGGCCGGCCGCTTCGATGCCGTCGTCGCGGCGCTGGCCAGGACGGGCGCACCGATGCCGCTGCGCATGCTGGCCTCCAGCGCTTCCCTGGTGCTGGTGGCCGGCATCGAGTACGACGCCGTCGACCCGGGCGGCCTGCTGTTCGGATCGCGCGGCGCCGCGGCGCCGCGCATCGATTTCGGCGTGCGCCCCGTTCTCGACGCCATCACCAGCCGCATCCTCCAGGTGAAGGCGGCGATTTCACCGACCCACCCCGACCAGATGCCGTTTCCTTGGACTCCGGGCATGCGCTTCGCCGTGCTGCCGCTCGGAACGCGCGACGGCCTGCCCCGCTTCAGTGCCGGCCGGGTGCTGATCCGCGGGCGCTCCGCGGCGATCCTCGGATCGATCTCGATCGAGCACGTCCGGGTCGATGTCTCCGACATCCCGGACGCCGCTCCCGGCGACGAGGCGGTCATCGTCGGACGCCAGGGCGATGCCGAGATCCCGTTCAGCGAGGTCATGACGCATTGCGGGCATCGCCGCCTCGCCGACCTCGCCATGGCGGTGGCGCCGACCATCCCGCGCGTCGGCGCGCGCTGAGCGATCGTTACCTGTTCGGATTCCCCCGATTGCGATCGGCCACCAGCTGACGCAATTGGCCGTCGAGCTTGTCGAGCACCGCGTCGGCCTGGGCGGTCCCCTCGAGCCATTGCGTGTGCTCGCTCGCCAGCTGGTCGGCAACGGCATCGGTGAACGCGACCACGGCCTGCGCTTCGCCGGCGCGAACCCGATCCGCAATGTCGTCGACGCGCTCGGCCAACCGGTCGAGGGCGACAACCGCCTTCTCGTAGCGCTCGGCATTGGCGCGGTCGCGCAGCAGCGCCTCGCGATTGGTGGCGTAGGCCGCCAGCGCGGCGCCCACGGATCCGGCGAGGACAAGCCACAGGGCGACCTGGGCGATCTGGGATTGACTGGCGAGGATGGCGCCGCTGCCGCCCACGAACGCGAGCGACACCGCCACGCCGCTCAACAGGCTGGTGCGCACGGACGATTTGCGATGACGCGAGGCGCGGCCGATCATCCACAGCCTCTGGTCGTTCAGCAGGTGAGTCATGACGAGGGCCAGTCCGTAGAGGGCGGCGCGCGGGCCGGCGTCGGCGGCCCGCCGCGCCGCCTCCTTGAAGACGTCGAGCCGGGCGACCTCCGCCGTGCCGCGTTCGGCGAGCCATCGTCCCGCCCGTCCCTGATCCCGGGCGATGTGACTGAAGAAAGCCCCGACCGCTCCCAGGACGATGATGAGAAGGCCCAGGACGTAGAGCTGGGTTGCATTCTCCGGCGCGAGCGAGGTCGCCAGCAGCACGAGGGCGCTCACGACGCCGGCGCCCAGCAGGCAAAGATTGGCAAGGGTCGCTTCCCGCTTCAGCTTCGCCTGCTGATCGATCGCCTCCTCGTCGTGCCGGCGGTAGCTGTCGATCCGCAACGTGACCGGCGCCAGCTGCAGGATTGCCGCGAGCTCGGGACACGCTGTCGAGAGCTGCGCCACCACGGCCGGGATCCGCTCGACGCCGGTCTGGTTGCCGGTCGCGACCGCCGCCGTGCAATCGGCGAGGGCCGGCAAGGCCGGTGCGCCCACCGCAGGCGCGGTGGGCGGCGGCGGAACAGCGTTGTCCTGGTCAGGCATGTCGATCCATTCCCATGCGTCAGCCTTCTAGGCTCTCTTGCCGTCTAGACTCTCCTGTAAGCACAACGGAACGCCACGCGCACTGCATTGTCCCGAGGCCGAGCGCCGCGCGACGCTCAGCCCGTCCCGCACTGTACAGTTCCGCCATAGGTCTCGGCATATCGACGCTCGGCTGCCGCCGCGGTTGCCGACGCCTGCGGTCGATCGATGCGAGCGGGAGGCTGGCCGCGATTGGCCGCCCAGCGCGCCAGGTCGGACCGCTTTCGCGCCAGGCAGGCGACGCGAGCGTCGTTGACCTGGAGGAAATCCATGACCGAGCCGCCGCGTTGCACCGCCGCCGAGCCGGCGGCCGAGGCACCGATCGGCGCGAGAGAAACCGCCTTCTGTCGGCCAGCCTGGTATCCCGCGAGCTGGGCGTCGAAATCGGCATCGCCAGCACGCTCGTCGAGAACCGCCCTTACCCGGTCCGGCTGCGTAACGCCGTCCTGCGGCTTTATCAGGCGCCATGCCTCGGAGGATGCCGCGAGCGTGGCCAGCGGACCGGCCATCGCAAGATAGGCACAGTCGCGCTGAGGTGGAGCCTTGAGCTGGGCGCAAGCCTCGCTGCCGCGGCTTTGCGCCTCGTTCAGCAAGGTGGCAGCGCCGCCTCCCGGCGCGCCGGGGCCCGCGCGAGCCTCCTCGATCAGGGCGAAGTGGGCCGACGATGCAGCCAGGCGATAAAACGCGATCCGTGTCTCGAGATCCGACTGCCGCACGTTCTGCGCCGCCTTGAGCGCTTCGCGTGAGATAGTGGCGAAGGCGGGGCCAAGATTGGCACCCGGCGGGACGATCATCGAATCGCCCGATGCGTTCGCCGTCATTCGCCGGTTGGCTTCGGCCTGGCTGGCATCCACCGTCAGCCTTTCATACGACGCCGACAGATCGTCCAGGGTTCGCGCGGCGCACCCCGGGATCAGGAGAGCGACCAGCAGACAGAGCAGCGCCGCGCGACGGCTGCGATCGCGTGCCGGCCCGGTCGTCATTGGCCCACTCCCTCGAGCAGCTGCGCAACGGTCGCGGCTGCCGGAATCTTCCTGGCGAGGAGCTGGACGCCGACACGGGCGAACAGCGGCGGAAGGCTGCCCGGCAGGATCAGCCCGTTCGGGCTCGCCGCCTCCTTGGCAAGCGTCCGGAGAATTCCCAGGAGTTCGGCAATCTGGGCCGGCGTGGCGGCCCGCACGGCAATGATGTTCAGGCCTTCGACCAGGAGCTCGGCCAGCACCGCGCCGCCCACCACGGGAGGCCTGCCGGCCTCCAGAAGCTCGCTGGCCTCGAGCAGGACGCCACGAATGAGCTCGATCCCGACGCCGCCGGCGGCGGCACCCTCGAGCTTGAAGAGACGGCCCGGATTGCGCGCCGCCGCCTCGGCAGCGGCCGATGCAACCAGCAGCCAGCCCTTGGCGGTCAAGAGCTCGGCGCCCTTCGCAGCCATTGCGGCGGCAACCGCCGACACGACCGCACTGACCTCCGGACCCGCGGCACCTCCGACGACCAGCTGCGGCGACGCTGCGATCTCGCCCAGCACCACGGCGACCAGATCGACGGCCTGCGCCGGCGTCGCCAGGCGCTGCAGCAGCAGAGGATCACCCTCCCGCAGGGCCGGCTGCAGCGCGTCGAGGACCCGGCTGACGACATCGCGGGCCACGCCGTTCCAACCATCGCCGCGAAGCACCAGGGGCAGCGAGTCGTTCACGACCTCGAGAGTCGTCGCGGCGAGTTCCAGCAGCAGGGCGCGGTTGACGCCCGCCGGCACGGACGTGAGCTTGCCCGCCACCTGCTTCACCAGCTCGCGCAGGATCTGCTCGTGAACGGCCGCACTGCCGGCCGGAACAACGAGCTCCGGGCGGGTGGCGATCACGCCGACCGCGGCCGACCAGAAGCGGATCCAGGTGTCGCGCAGCAGCAGGTCCCGGCCGCCCAGGGTCGCCGCCTCGTCGAGCAGCGAATTGGCCAGCGCGCCGACGAGTTGCCCTGCATTCGATCCGCCGGCGCCCCCGATGACCTTGCCGATGAAGTAGCCTCGATCCTGCGCCACGGCGCGTATCGCGCCGGCTGCCATGGCCGGCAGCCATTGGTCGCGCACCGTCTCCCACCTGACCAGGGCCCCCAGCTGCGCACCCGCCGGCGCGCTCGACCATGCCGTCTCGAAGCCGTCCCTCAGCGGGCGAATCGTCGCCGCCAGCAGCGGCTGCAGATGCTCCTGCCTGATCACGATGCCCGGATTGTCGGCCAGCGTCGTCAGGCCGGCGCGGAAGACCGTCACGAGCAGCGACTGGGCGAAGTTCGCCCTGATCCAGCGGTCGCCCTTCCATTGCTCCGGATCGTTGAGGTCGGGCAGCAGCGCCCGGCTTCGATCGGCAAGCGCGGCAACCGCCTCGAGCAGCGGCTGACTGGTGCCGGTCGGTCCCAGCAGGGCCGGCGACGCCTCGCCAAAATCCAGCGCCACGTCGGCAAGCGCCAGGGCGAGCCGGAGCCAGGGCGGCGGCGGACCGTCACCCTCCCATTGCCGGACCAGGAAGGCGACCGATCGGGCAGGCTCGAAGGGCGTGGCCGACGGCGGGCTCGTGCACACCTTGAGCCAGGCAACGACGATCGCCCGTTCGTTCTCGATGCCGTCCCTGAGGTCGTTGGCGTTGGCATCCCAGTGCGCCGCAAACGCGCCGCCCTGGCTGACCCAGACATTGTTTTCGGGTTGGCGGAAGAAGGCAGTCGCCTTCTCCGTCGCGGTCAGTTCCACCACGCCGAGCAGCGGCAGGGAGGCGGGCCGGTCGCGGACGTACTGCTCGTAGGCATCGCGCGATGCTCGCCCAAGCTTGATCAGCCCCTGTACGCCGAATACCAGCAGCGCGGGCGTGAAGATCATCGGCGACAGGGTGACCGGATCGGCAGGACAATTCAAGGAACGCGACGGTCCGCAAACCCTCCCCGTTTGCATATCTTGCGGACAGGTTTCGAACGCTCAACCGAGGCGCGAGATCGTCTATAATCAGCGCCGGCTGTCATGCGAGCGCGGGGCGCAGCCGGGCGACCCAGGCCATCAGGACGACACGGCAAGCCGCCGCTCTTCGACTATCGACGCCACGGGAAAGATCGACGCCACGGGAAAGATCGACGCCACGGGAAA